>NZ_JACJFL010000056.1:0-24860 GCF_014164575.1 Pseudoalteromonas sp. SG41-1 | reverse complement strand
GCTGGCGAGGGTCGTCAATTGATTCGAAATATTTAAATAGTTGAATATCAGGCATGGGGGCTCCTTAAAAAGGAGTATAAGATCATACTTTTAAGTCAAGGTAAAGTTCGTGATCTTGCCCTGGGTAATTAACTCATCTACAATCGTGTCTTTATCAAATAACACATTGTATTCTTTAGATTTATTAATCCTATTTTTATGCATGTTACTGTAAATTATATACAAAGCAGCGCACAAAATAATGATGAGTATCGTTATCCCAATAAGGTAAAAAATCATAAAATCTACTTATATTGTTTTAATATTGGGGGGTTGGTAATAAGTGTAAAAATGGTTTACACCTGTTAAGCCGAGTATTATACAAGGTAACAGGAACAAAATGCAGGTTTTAAAATACCAAAAAGAAATATAATTTCTCTAATTGTATAAGTAATAACATATAAGTGAGTTTTACGGTTGGCTCAGAAGAGAAACACTTTAAAAAACAAAAAACCACGTTGGCTTAGCCTAACGTGGTTTTGTCTTTAATCGTTTATAAAAACAATTATAAAGAAAGGTACTCTTTAGCGCGCGTCAGGTTATGAGAAACCATTTCGCTATCAGCGATTTGTGCCGCTTCGTATAAATCAGAAAGACCAGCCGTATCATTGTTTGCCATCATACGTGACACACCACGGTTGCTTAATGCAAATGATGTTAGCTCGCGAACTTTCATACGTGGACCATTACTTTGCTTTAGCAATGCAATTGCTTTGGTACAAATTTCATCTGCTTGTGCATAATTTTTTGATTTCACATTTAATGCGCAGTTATTAAATGATTGTTCTACTGGCTGAGACGCTGCCGCATTATCAATAATCATTAATTTGTAATCACTTTGATCAGCCATAACAGCCGCTGAGCAAGTAAATAATGAGCCAAGTGCAATGGTTTTGATTAGTGTAAGTTTCATGATTATATTCCTATTAAGTTACGCCGTCATTGTTGCCGACAGATGAACTTTAGAGCTTTTGCTCAAACGGAACAAACGATAAAAACAAACCCGATACATGAAGAAATTTAACCTATAGACTTTAATCTAATACCAAGTGGTGAGTTCTTAATATGACTTGCTAAATAGGTGATCTTTTATTGTTAAATAATCGGTAAAACAGCCCATTTAGCCGATAATAAATACACATAAACCCGTTTTATTATTCTTTATTTTTTTAAGGTATTTAATGTAAAAGTGATATTTTTTAAATATAGTCTGTATAAACAACCTCGGATTTGTGGCGATTGTAAAACCAGACTAACAATAATTTGTTAGGTAATTAACTCATCAGCTAATTTTTCTATCGATCTTGTGATTTCATCCATACTAATCGCGCCAAAGCCAAACCTGATATGGGTAGGTGTTTTTTGCTCTGCAGCAAAAAAAGTATTTAATGTTGAATCACTATTGTTGAAATCAGCTATATTTTTACCTGTCACTAACTTGGATATATCAACCCATATTGCCAGCCCACCTGTCGGTAATAAAAATGTCGCTTTACCTTTAAACAACCTAGTAAACTCTTTTGCTGTATGGTCTCTTCGTGCTTTGTACTCTCGCCTAACCTTTCTGATGTGTCGTTTGACTTCACCTGAATCCATTAAATCTGCAATAACATGCTCGGTAATAGTGTTCCCCTGCCTATCAATTAAAACAATTTCCTGAGCGGCTCTTTCTATAAATCGAGTATCAGCAACAATATAACCAAGCCGTAACCCTGGTGCGAACACCTTTGACATTGAGCCAATGTGCACTACATTTTCAGAATTAGGTAAACTAGCAAGTGGCGGGATAGGATTAGCTTCATAATGAAACTCATGATCATAATCATCTTCAATCACAGAGAATTGGTATCTCTTGGATAACTCCAGTAAGGCTAGCCGTCGCTGCATTGGCAAACAGACTGTTGTTGGGTATTGATGATGAGGGGTTACATATATACCTGATACTTCATTAGTGCTAAGTATTTCACGTAAGTGATCAATATCAAGGCCCTGCTCATCTAGCCGACATTTTATAATTTTAAAACCATTAGCCTCAAATGCAGCATGCGCAGGTAAATAACTCAACTCTTCCATAATTATGGCGCCTTTTTTAGCATCTAATATTCGTGATGCTAAATAAATCCCCATTTGGCTGCCTCTTACGATGCATATATCTTGATTGGAGCAATTTATAAAACGGTCGCTAAAAAGCATTTTTTGTATTGAGTTACGAAGTTCAATAGCACCGCGAGGATCGCCATACCCAAGCCTGGCTTGCCGACTCAAATTAACACAAACACGCCTATAAGTTCGCGCGAGTAACTCATAGGGGATCAAACGCGCATCCGGCGTACCATCATTTGTTATCGAAACACAATCTGCTAATGCAACGGCATCAAGGTACAGGTTTTCAGCTAACTCAGATGAGGGCTTAGTTTTAATTGTATTATTGATCAAACTTGAATCTGAAGCAGATAAGCCTTGCTCCGGCATGATTTCAGATACAAACGTACCGCTTCGCAGTTTGCTTTTCAACCAACCTTGAGCTTCAAGCTCTTCATAGACTTGCTGTACAGTTTTTCGATTTATCCCCAACTGCTTCGCAAGGGAACGAGTTCCGGGCAACATAACGCCAGCTGCCAGCCTCCCGTTTTTGATGTCCGCTGTTATGCAATTCAATAACTTAGAATGCAGTGTCTTTGCGGGGCTATCTTCAAACGAGAATTGAATATCCCAAGGTCTTAACATAACCACCCCACAACTGGACCCCTTAACTTTATATTTCTGGCTCTTATTTTCAATCCAGACTATCGCTATCTTGTTGTCATTGTCAAAACATAAATGAGAGAACTCAGATGAAGACACTAAACACAACAAAAGAAACCTTGATGCAAGATGCACAAAATCAAATGCAAAGGCTTATTGACCAAGAACAGTTATCTCAGCGTGAAAAACTGGCGCTAACTTGCAGAATTTTATTCGATAAAGGGCATGATTCAGGGCTTGCAGGACAAATAACAAGCCGCACTGATGCTAAAAACACTTTTTTAACACAGCAGTTTGGACTAGGGTTTGACGAAGTTTCAGCTAATAATTTGATTGAAGTCGATCAAGATTTAGAGCCGTTAAACGGTGAAGGCATGGCTAATCCAGCAAACCGTTTTCACACCTGGATTTATAACGAGCACCCGCAAGTAAATTGTATTATTCACACACACCCGACGCACATTGCCGCACTGTCTATGCTGGAAGTTCCTTTAATCATATCTCAAATGGATACTTGTGGTTTATACAATGACTGCTCATTTGTAGCCAATTGGCCAGGAGTGCCGGTAGGAAATGAAGAAGGCATGCTTATTTCTCAAGCTCTGGGAGATAACAGAGCTGTATTTCTGGCTCACCATGGGCAGCTTGTTATAGGCAAAACGATTGAAGAAGCATGCAACCTGGCAATTTTAATTGAACGAGCAGCAAAGCTGCAATTATTAGCAATGGCTGCAGGCGAAATAAAACCGCTCCCTCATGACTTAGCACAAGAAGCACATGACTGGGTATCAACCGATAAACGAAACAAAATTAACTTTGCCTACTATGCAAGACAGGCATTAAAAAACCACAAAGACTGTATTTAGGAGTATTAAAATGAAATTAGCAGGCATTATAGGTTACCCAATCACACCATTTAACGCTAATGGTGAAGGCGTTGATTTACCAAAGCTAGAAATGGTCATTGATACATTAATAGCATCAGAGGTAAATGCGATTGCAGCACTGGGAAGCGCAGGGGAAGCCGCCTATTTAAGTGAAAAAGAATGGCAAGACGTTGCAAGTCATACTGTAAAGCATGTGCAAGGTAGAGTGCCTGTCGTGATTGGTATTGCTGAGTTAACGACAGAGCAAGCCGTTAAACGTGCTAAGTATGCACACCAAATTGGGGCTGATGTAATTATGCTCTCGCCTTTTTCATATTATAAATTGGTTGAAGCAGAAATTTATTCACATTATCAAAGCGTATCAGATGCAACCCCTCTACCTATCATGGTCTACAATAATCCTGCAACATGTGGTATTGATATGTCGCCCCAATTTATGCTCAAGATGATTGCTAATATAAAAAATGCCAGCATGATCAAAGAAAGTACGGGTGATATTCAACGTATGCATAAAATTTATAAACTTTCAGGGGCAATGGTGCCATTTTTCAATGGCTGTAATCATATGGCACTAGAAGCACTAAATGCAGGTGCAAGTGGTTGGTGTACTGCTGCGCCATGCTTAATTGCAGATAAGCCAAAGCAACTTTTTGATGCTGTTCAAAAGGGTGATCAAAATAAAGCTCGCGAGCTGTTTTATCAGCAATATAATTTTTTAGAATTTATAGTTAAAGCAGGTTTAGCAGCTGCAATTAAATCTGGCTTCGACTTACAAGGCAATAAAGTGGGCCCTCCTAGAAAACCATTACTACCTTTAGCAATGCTAGAACAAGAGCAGTTAAAAGATATGCTGGCAACATTAGGCCATATTTAAAGAAGTGAAATAAAAAAGGCGCTCATTATAACGAGCGCCTTTATTTAATTACCTATCGGTTAACCGATGAAATAACCCTACATACCGATTGTTTAGTTACCTAAAACGAATACGTTGTCAGTATCATTCAAATCAAGTACACCGATACAGCTATTATTTTCATCAGTTACCATCATTCGATCACCCGCGGACCAAAAAGTCTCAGTATAAACTTCACCCTCAGCTAAGGTTGCATAGGCATTACTAAGTGCAGGCTCACCTGTAGTATTATTAATCCAGTACAGTTTTACAGAACCACTCATGGTATTTACAACTTGAAGATTTGGTGCGTTATTCGATGTTCTCTCATAGGGCACTGCGAGATCACAACTTTGCATCACTGCTGTTGCTTCTGGAATTTCAGCCGGTGGGGCTTCATCCAATGCATCAACAACCATTTCTTCAGTGACGTTAAACGTGTTATTTTCATCATTCAATAACGCAACACCTAAACAGTTATCAGCACCATCGGTTAACATGATACGGTGACCAATATTCCAATCATCCGAGACATAACTCTCATCTTGGCCTAACGTTACATAAGGATTACCGCCTTTGTCGCCCGTATTTCTGTTAAGCCAATAAACTTTAACAAGTTTCTCTGTTGGGTTTGTAATACTCAAATCAAGCGCAGGTTTACTTGAATTATAGTATGTTTCACCCAAGCTACATGTACCAAGCGTCCCTTTTTCAGGCCAATGAGGTAGATAAGGTTCTGTCACCGTCACCAATGCTTGCTGTTCTGGTGTAGCGACTGTACAGTCATCTCCAGCGCAGGCACTAAAGTAAAGATCTACAACATCTGCGCCAACAAAGTCAGAAGCCACTGCAATATAATATTTACCAGACTCAGGCATGCTTATTGTGCAGTTTTCTGTATTGGTACCTTCTGTTATTGAAGTACAAGTGAACTCAGTATCAAGTGCAGGATGAAGAGCAGCCCCTTTTTTCACCCACAAGTCTACGCTAGCAGACCCTCCCTGAGTTGCAAAAGTAATTGAAGGTAACCCTGCAGGTACATCGACAGAAAACAACCACCCTCCTCGGCCATTGATTTGCTTGTAGTCACCAAGAGTAAGAACCTCAACACTTTCTTTATATTGATCAACTAAGGTTGTTGATAACCACGTTGTAAACTCAGCTTGATTGTCTGTTGCTATATTGTCCAATAACAGTTCAAAGTCTTCCCATTCACCGGCACGCATATGAACAAGCATTTGATAAACCAATTCAGGGTGATTTTCTATTAGAAACGCAACAGCTAACTGTCCCCATGAATATGCATCCGCGTTACCAGCAAAAATATCAGCCAATGAAGCAGCTTCACCATCATGAGCAGTCGATACGCGGGTGTAATATAACTCGTTAAATGTACCAAGGTATTCAGCAAGTCCTTCCGTCCACCAATTTACACTACTTTTATAAGCACCTTCTTTATTATAACGCCCATCTAATGCATGCACATATTCATGAGCTAGAGAACGAATCACTGAACGTCCTTCAGTCCATTCAAGAGCATCAAAGGTCCAAATATCAGAGCTATGCCACCACTGAGTAGGTGAAGTCTCAAAGTAAATGCCGCTGGTGTTATTGGTATTAACAAGATGCTCTGCCCAAGCTGCATGATTAGAAAGGCTAGAGAAAATATGAATATTCGTGATCTCATTTAAATCATCTGGCACTGCTTGTTGAAACTCTGGCGTAAGCCCTGAGTGCAGCGTTTCATCGAATAATCTTTTTGTCTGGGTGATCACTGTACATGCTTCTTCAAGCTCAGCATTTGACATTGATTGCGCACGGATCCTTACAGGCTCTTCACACATCATATTCGCGCTAAATAAACCCGTAGTGGCGAACATAGACGCATTAACTGCATCACCGCCTTCATAAGCATCCATATAAATATGGTATCTACCTGCCTTAGGTTTATCAATAATGCATGTTTCGTTATTGTTGCTGCCTTTATATGATACGCAATCAAAAACGCCCTCAGCTCCTGCACTTGCTTCACTCTCGTATTTAACATACAAGTCTGGATCACCAAGCTCTTTGTTTTCTACCCCTGCAAATAAGCTGACAACCAAAGTTTCTGACTCTTGTGTTAAGTCAACATAAAATGACTGCCCCTCACCGCCTACAGTATTAATATTGGTTTTAACCACATCAAGTGCTAAAGCTGGCTCTAGCGCACTGGTGTAATCAACCTCAGGTTCAGCTGGCGTTGTAGTAACTGGTGGGGTTGTCTCAGGTAAGGAGTTTGTAGAATCATCACTGCCACCACAGCCAGAAAGTGCACACAATATCGCACTGGTCAAAGTCAATTTTTTAAAAAACATTTGGGTTTCCTTTTATTATTTTATTTAATATTCAATTTAACTGCTGATGGCGATAATATTTCATGGGTAAAGCAACAACTTTAATTAACTAGTTTAAGCATATTTATATATACTTCAGTTAGTTAACTAAATAATGCATGTATTCCCCCTTAAATCAGCTATACATAAGTTGTTGTTCACCATAAATATTTGTGCCGTTCTTAATACCCAATTGTTGAGTTTCGCGCTTACACTAAAACCCAATAAACACTGATACCAAGTTCAACAAAGTATTTGTAGCACATTTGTTTGCATAATGTAAATTGTATACAGTATATTTATTTATAAATAATTTACACTTTTGATAGTCATTAATTTGGTTAGGCAGTCGTCATAAAAGGAGTTCTTACACAGCTCATGATGTCAGAACATAAAATAATGTTATTTACTTTATGTTGCACTTTTATCAATAAATACAGAACATTAATATTTGAGCAAAGCGAGCGCTTCATTCAATAAGTGGATAAAACCGATAGGATTTTTGTTGAAAAAGCAAAAAACCACGTCGTAGTAACTAACGTGGTTTTTAAAAATGCTTTAGATTGTATTAATCAATAAATACTTATAAAGATAAGTCTTCTTTAGCAAGCGTTAGGTTATGAGACACTAACGTGTTATTTGAAATCTGTGTTGCTTCATATAAATCTGCCAAACCCGCTGTATCATTTTTTGCCTTGATACGTGATATACCACGGTTGCTTAAAGCGAATGATGTCAGCTCGCGTACTTTGAGTTTACGCCCTTTTGTCACTTTTAATAACTCAATTGCTTTTGTGCAAATGGCTTCAGCTTCTGCATAGTTTTTTGACTTAACATTTAATGCACAACCATTGAACGACTCTTCTAGTTGCTGCGGCGCTGTTGCCTGCTCAATAACCATTAACTTATAGTCACTGCCGCCAGCCATAGCCGCTGCTGAGCAAGTTAATAATGAGCCAAGTGCGATGGTTTTGATTAGTGTAAGTTTCATGATTATATTCCTATTAAGTTACGTCGTCTTTGTTGCCGACAACTGAACTTTAAGCGCTTCTAACAATTTCAACAAACGATAAAAACAAACCCAATAGATGAAGAAAATTAACCTATAGACTTAAGTCTAATACCGAGTAATTGCTTATAACTATCAAATGATAATCAAAGGTAACTTTAATATTGCTTAACCACTGCAACCACCCTAATTTCGCTAACTGCTCATCGATTAAAGCAAGGCTACAGCTCAGCAAAATAATTATTACACTGCCTATTCATCTAGAAAAACATTATTGCCACTGGTAAAACTTAATCAGTTTGAGAGTAGCTATAATTAACCTACAAACTGCCCCGCCCATATGCCATAATCTAAATAATTCATAAATTTAGTAACTTGGCGGTATTGCAACCGCTTCAAGCTAACTTAAAGGGTTTTTAAATGGCTTATCAAGAGCAAAATCAAGCAACTATTTATTGGCACGATTATGAGACCTGGGGGGCGAGTCCGCAAAAGGATAAGCCGAGCCAGTTTGCGGGTGTTCGTACTGATCTTGATTTAAACATTATTGGTGAGCCGCTGATTGAATATTGCAAACCTGTGGCTGATTATTTACCGCATCCTGAGGCATGTTTGATCACCGGTATTACTCCGCAAGTGGCGATGCAAAAAGGTTTAGTTGAGGCTGACTTTATTGCCAAAATTCATGCTGAATTTAGTGTGCCGAATACCTGCGTGGCCGGTTATAACAGCATTCGTTTTGATGATGAAGTAAGCCGTTATAGCTTTTATCGTAACTTTTACGACCCTTACGAGCGCGAATACAAAAACAATAACAGCCGCTGGGATATTATAGATTTAGTGCGTGCTTGTTATGCACTGCGCCCTGAAGGTATTGAATGGCCGTTAAAAGAAGATGGCAGCCCAAGCTTTAAGTTGGAACATTTAACGGTTGCCAATGGCATTGAACACGCTGCGGCACATGATGCGTTATCTGATGTAACCGCGACGATTGCTTTGGCTAAACTAATAAAAGAAAAACAGCCAAAACTGTATAACTTCTTTTTTAGTTTACGCGGTAAAAAAGCCTTAGCTGAGTTAGTTGATGTATTTAATATGACGCCGCTGGTGCATACTTCATCACGTATTCCTGCTACCCAAGGCTGTACCAGTTGGATTGCCCCGATGAGCTTTCATCCGACTAATAAAAATGCAGTAGTGTGTTTTAACTTAACCGAAGATCCACAGGTATTACTCGATTTATCAATTGAAGAGTTGCGCACCCGCCTTTATACCAAGCGCAGTGAGCTTGCCGATGATGAACTACCTGTTGGTTTAAAACTGGTACATTTAAATAAATGCCCTATTTTAGCGCCTGCTAAAACCTTATTACCTGAAAACGCCGCCCGCTTAGGCATTGACCGCGAGCAGTGTTTAAAAAATCTTGCGATTTTAAAAGCCAACCCAAGTCTTCGCGATAAAGTCACTGAAGTATTTAACGATAAGCCCGATTACGGTAAAACCACCAATACTGATTACATGTTATACGACGGCTTCACCAGTCATGCTGATAAAGCTAAATTTGCCATTATCCGTGATGCCAGCCCTGAGCAATTAGCGGGTATGAAGTTGGATTTTGAAGATAAAAAGTTTGATAACTTATTGTTTAAATACCGTGCCCGTAACTGGCCGCAATCACTTAATCAAGATGAACTTGATCAGTGGCGTCAATATTGCCAAAACAAATTAATGCATGGTGAAGATCAACCATCGATCAGCGCACAAGATTTTATGGTTACGCTAGAAAATCTTGCCCATGAACATGACGATAATGAAAAAAATCTAACTATTCTAAAAGCGCTTTATAACTACGCGCAAAGTATGTAGTTTGCAGAGATTTAAAGCCGCGAGCAGAGTTTTCGCGGCTTTTTGCTTTAAAATTCAAACTCTAGGGCAAGGCGAAAACTGTGATCTTTACCTTGTTGGCTCAGCTCGGTCACAAATCCTGCTTCCCACTTTAGTTGTCGCTTCGCTGAAAATCGATGCAGCCCAATAAAACCAGGGCCAATACCAAAGAAGTCTTCTCCGGCGTATAGCTCTAATGCAGGCTGAAACTCAGAGCGAAAACGATAGCGATACTGCGCGCGAAACTCAGTTTCCCATTCGTTTTTAATATCACCGCCCCACTCGTAGACTAAAAATGCATTCATGGTGAGGCTAGTCCGACCAAATTCTTTTTCCCATAAAAAGCCAGTTGTGGCTTCATAACTATCTTTGCCTTCTTGCATTTCAAGTTCAAATAAGGCGCCCCAATCAGCCCACAGCCGCCCTTGCTCCACCAACTGCCAACGCAGTTCTAGTTCGTAGGCTGAGAAGCCAAAGTTACCGTCGTCATCACGCTCTCCAACCGCATAACCTTCCAAACTCATGGTATCGTTAAACGAGCCACCTAAGCCAATTCGTTGGGCTAAAATATTGCCCTTATCTGTTTGATGAGAGATCAAACGCCATTCAAATTCGCGCTCAAATGGTAATACGTAAGGGTGGTAAACTTTATCTACGACTATTCCATCGGCTCGCACATTAAACGATGCCATGAACAAAAGCGAAGTTAAGCACCACGCGAGAATAAATCTCATGATGGCTCCTTTTGAGAAAATTGCCGAGTAAATACTATACTGGTGCCAATAAAGGCTAAAACCGCCACTAGATAAAGCCATAATGCAGTTTTGCTTGGCGTTGCCTCATAGCCGACTAAGGCTTTGAGTACACGGCCTAACTCTGAGTTTTCGACTAGCACTGCACGCCAATCAAAGTAGTTGGACGTAATATTGATCAAGTCAATTTGGCTGGCCAGATCTAATACTATCAGTAATTTTGCCGAGGCATTAAAAGCCAAAAACAACATCAGTGGATACACACCAAATCGTGCTCTAACACTATGCAGTAAAAATAATAGCAACACACCAAAACTACCACAGATCCCTATTCCCAAAGATGTCCCTATAAGCAAAGGTTTTGCTGTATCGGTGTTATGCCAAAAACCAACCAAATAAATAAAATAGTGACTCAAATACAGCGCCATAACCGCAACTATTGCAAGCAATGCGAATAAACGCTGCTGTTTACAACTTATTAGTGATGCAACATACACGATGACACACAATAGCATTTGACTAAACTCAAGGCCGCGATGATCAAATAACTGGCTCAACCAAGCGGCACTTTGTACATAAATAATACTACAAAGCAGCCCAACAAAAGCGGTCACTATCAGCACGCGCTGGTTTAGCTTTTGCAATGACTGTAACAGCACGAGTAAAATTACGACTGGTAACAGCTGATTTATACTCATCAATAAACTAGTTATCAGCATCAGTCTTTCCTTCTACTAATACTGCCCCACGGGCTGTGTTAGGTGAAAACTCGCCAAAAAACTCATAACGCCCAGGGCTCAGTGGCCCGATATAAATCACACTACTACGATTAGGATACAGCACTTTTTCTCGATTTAAATCAAAACTGTCAAACTCTTCTGGCGTACTATCTTGATTTTCAATTAAAAGTTTTAGTTTAGTATTGGCCGGAACAATGATCTCCGCGGGATAAAAAAGGTGATCTTTTAAAATTAATTTATATTCTTTAGCAAAACACGAAAATGGTAATACGCTAAATAGCAGCAGGCTGATAAACCCTAACCAGTTATTCACTCTCTGCTCCTTGCATAAATTCTACTCGTACTTGTAAGCCGCCTAATTCACTGTCGGCTAAAGAAATACTTGCATCATAAATTGTTACTATATGTTCAACTATCGCCATACCTAATCCGGCACCTTGCTCTCCAGAGGGGTGTTTATCACCTCCAACACGGTAAAAACGGTTAAAAATTCGTGCTTTATGGGCATCATCAATGCCAGGACCTGAGTCATCAATCTGCCAACCATACGCACCTTGCTGATTGCTTAAGCGGATCACTATATTGCCACCACTGGGCGTATATTTTATGGCGTTACTTAATAAATTACTAAATAAGGTTGCCAAGGTAAATTGG
This sequence comes from Pseudoalteromonas sp. SG41-1, assembly GCF_014164575.1. NCBI lineage: Bacteria > Pseudomonadati > Pseudomonadota > Gammaproteobacteria > Alteromonadales > Pseudoalteromonadaceae > Pseudoalteromonas > Pseudoalteromonas sp. SG41-1. The sequence goes on along the minus strand of NZ_JACJFL010000056.1, from coordinate 12,883 downwards.
TCACCATTAATAACATAATCATCGCCTTCAATACTGATCATATGTTGTTTTGCATCAAGTCGTTCGTATAGCTGTGCAACCACTTGTTGACTGACCTCTAGCACTGAAATTGGGCTAAATTGTGCCAGCCATTGCTCTGGATAGGTGCGTCCCAAAATCAACATTTGCTCAACAATATTACTAAGTTTATCGATACCTTGCGCCATTGCATCAAGTTCCAAGCAACCATCACCTTGTGCGCGTAGATTATGAACATTTATTTTTAAACTACTTAGCGGGGTGCGTAATTCGTGGGCAGCATCTGAGGCAAAAAAGCGCTCTCTTAAGTAGGCACTTTCTACACGTTTAAACAGATCATTTAAACGTGAGATCACCGGTTTAATTTCGTATTCGCTCACTTGCCAATTAATTGCAGTAAAGTCATTGGCTTGTCGCGTTTTTAATAATGTTGAAAGGCGTGTTAATGGCCTCAATCCTTGTTTGACAAATAGACTGATCAACACCGCAAGCAGTGGCACACTCCAAAGCAAAGGTGTCATTGCTGACAAAATCATGGTCTCGCTAAGTTCATAACGTTTACTCAGCGGCTCTGCCACCAGCACTTGTTTTGTCTGCATGGTTAATCTGAATACTCGCATCCGCTGTCCGGCTAAGTTTTCAACACTAAATCCATTCAGGCTTGGTTTTTGCGCCAGTTCAGCTAATGATTTAGACGCGCTAAGCAAATTGTTATCTTGCCAAATTTGAAACAGTAATCGAGTTAGATCACTTCTTAACACTGGCTTGTCGCTGTGTATAGGTTGCTCGATCAGTACATGAGCAATGGTTTGCAATTCGTTATCAAGTAGCAGCTCGGCCTGGCTCATACTTTCGCGGTAGCCTTTGCTGAATGCCAAAAAGCAAGTCAGGATCACCGTTGATAAAATAATCAGCGTTAATCTGCGTTTAATTGACACTAACGTTTACCTACCACATAACCTATGCCACGTAAGGTTTTAATTAGATCTTTAGGGAGCTTTTTACGTAGATGATGAATATGCACCTCAATAGTATTTGAACCTACTTCTTCGCCCCACTCATATAGTTTGCTTTCTAATTGTTGTTTGGACAATACGCGCCCTTGATTTTCAAAAAGTGCTTTTAGTAACATAAACTCTTTACGCGGCAGGTTTACCGGTTCCTGATCAAGTGTGACTGTAAAAGCGGAGGTATCCATTTCTACATTTGCTACATTAATAGTACTTGATTGCGCATGAGTTACGCGCCGACTAGCGACTCTTAAACGGGCAAATAATTCAGCAGGATCGAATGGCTTAGCTAAATAATCATCAGCACCTAAATCTAGCCCTTGTACTTTGTCGTCAATACTACCGCGTGCCGTTAAGATCACTACAGGTAAGTTAGGGCGATGCTTTTTGACGTGTTTTAATACATCAATGCCATCGCCATCAGGTAGTCCTAAATCAAGCACGAGTAATTCTATTTCATCATTTTCGAGCCATTGCATGGCTGATTTTATACTAGCACAGTGCTCGACACTGTAACCTTGTTGGCGAAGTGAACGACATAATCCTTCAGCCACTAACTTATCATCTTCAACCAGTAGTAAATGCATATTATCTCTTAAGTTTTTTATCTACTTTTGCCAACAATTGGGTGATCTCTTGCTGGCGGTATAAATCCGCTTTTGGCCTATCAGGACGTGCAGGAGCCTGTTGAGCGGCAAGTAAATGTGTTTTTGCCTTTTTGTATTCCCTTTCGTCGTACAAAAATGCCGCGTATAAGTAATTACTATCGATACCGTTTGGATTAATAGCAAGCGCTTGGTTAAATAATTTATTCGCTTTGTCATCATCACCAAATCCAATTGGCCAACCCGGTACTTTACTATAAAGGGTCGCTAAACTGGTGTAAGCAGAGCCTGATAACGCATTGGCATCAATTTCTATGGCTTGCTCTAACTGTGCTTTAGCATCTTTTGCTAATCCTAATGCACCTAAGCCGCCTTTTGCCCCAGCATAACTTGATAGCACAATACCATACCAAATATGGCTTTGTGCCTGATCATCATAGGTCTTTGCAAACTCAGCGGCCTGCTCTGATAACTTTTCAAATGCATTGAGCTGCGCTTTATCTACTAATTCATAATTCACAGTTGCCCAACTTGTTTGCACCTGAGTTAATTCGCTAGCAAGATCGGCATGCGCTGCGCTGGTTAAAAATATCCCAGTTAACAAGCAGCTAGTATAAAGTAGTTTAGTCATAGTCATTCACCTTTATCAATTTTATCTGCAAAAAAACTTTTAATTTTAGGAAGTTGTTTTGCAATTGCGTTATCTACTAAGGATGGAAAAGCACCATTTAGTTTGACAAATAAGCGTTCTGGAAAACCAATGTAACTGCGTGAATTTCCAGATTTCAATAATGAAATAAGCGCATCTGCCACTTTATCAGGTGGATCCATTGTATTGCCTAAAGCTTTATTCATCGCGCGTACTTGCACTGAATTGATATTTGTATCAGTTGCTCTAGGTGCTAAATATAATATTTTTACATCACAGTGACTGAGTTCGCGGGCCAGCGCTTCGGTCATTCCTCGTAAACCAAATTTACTTGCGCAATATAAGGTTTGATAAGGGTAACCAATACTACCAAACGATGATCCCACATTAACAATTGAGCCTTTTTTAGCTAAAATTTGTGGTAAAAATAGTTGGCATAACTTAATTGGCACCGACAGATTAACGATCAGTAAGTCATCTATTTGCTGCTCCGTCATTTCACTAAAACCTTGCATCACATTAATGCCAGCGTTATTGATAAGCATTGTTGCACCACCAAGTGATTTAGCATGTTCAAGTAATTTTTGGCGAGTCTGTGCTGATGTTAAATCACCAATAAATATCTCACAGTCTTGGCCACACTTAACCTGTAATGCCTCTAGTTGTGCTTGTTGACGACCAACTAACAGTAAACGCCAGCCATGCTGAATCAACTTTAATGCCACGGCTTGACCAATTCCGCCTGTTGCACCTGTTAACACGCAAAGTGGACGGTTCATGCAGTTTGCTCCAAGTCGCTACTTGCAAACTGTGGATCTGTATCTAATTCACGAAAAATATTGCCATATAACTTATAAAAACATTTAGCGGCATGCACAATCGCTTGTTGATCTGCAGGAGACTCTATTTTATTCATCAGATCTTCAAAAAACTTCACATGCTCAATATCCAAAGCTCCATGAGATGTTAAATAGCTAAATGCCTTTTTAGGTAATCCGGTCATATTGGCTATATTACTTGCCGCATTATCGGCTAACGCAATTGAAGTACCTTCGAGTACATGCACCATGCCAAAAAATGCCAATGGATTACCACGATTAATTGTATCGTAGGCATAAGCAACCATTAACTCGGTGGCAAATTTGGGAGCACTTTGACGTACTTGTTGTTTATCAAAACCACAGGCTGCAATATCATTGAGCACCCACTCTTGATGACCTATTTCTTCTTCTATATATTGTGCAACAGCCTCGCGGATCCACTCTTGTTCAGTCGATAATTTCGCGCCCACGGCCATCATTAATGGCACCGTATGTTTAACGTGATGATAGGCTTGAGCTAAAAATGAAGCATACTCAGTTGTGCTTACTTGCCCCTTGAATACTCGAGCAATGATCGGTGCAGCCAGTAAATACTCGCGTTCTGCTTGGGTTTGTGATTTTAATGTCTCGAAAAAATTGCTCATAATATTGCCTCACTGTACAGTGCTGTTAGTTGTGCATGATAATAGTTTGCTATTGCTTGGCGTTTAGGGCGGTTATTACTGGTTAATAATCCCCGCTCTGCAGCAAGTGGTTCAGCTAAGCGATGAAATGTTTTAATTTGGGCATATTCAGGTAATTGTGCGTTAATACCTCTACAATGCTCCGCTAATACCTCATCAGTCATATTTACTGATGCATAAATAAGTGCTACTAAATGCGCTTTACCTTCACCAAAGACAACAGCTTGTTGTACTTCACTGTTACTGAGTAGCAAAGATTCAGGCCACTCAGCGCTGATGTTGCGCCCAAAACTAGTAATAATTTGGTTTTTTAAACGCCCCTTAATAGTTAACCGACCTTGTTGTTGATCAACCAAATCACCGGTTGCATACCAACTCGTTTGATCATGGGGTTGTTGACCTAAATAGCCTAAAAATAAGGGTCCTTTAATAAATAGCTGCCCGTCTACCAGTTTGCTTTGCAAGTGATTTAACACCCGCCCTGCACACTCTATGTCATCATCATTTGGCGTGTTTAAGCTCACCACTGATGAAGCTTCAGATAAGCCATAACCTTGATAAACTGGTAACCCTAAACTACGCGCCACAGTGATCAATTCACTGCTGAGTACAGCGCCACCAACGGCAATAAATTTCAGGCTCTTTGGTACTGTCCATCCCTGCTTGGCAAACCAGACTAAACAGGTCAATAATTCCGGCACCAAAATAAGCGTATTCGGTTGCACACGATCAATGGCATTGATCAGTTGACCTGTATCATTTAATTTTGCCCCAGAGAAGCCTAATTCTGCCAGTGTCATAACATGCACTTCACCTGCGGCTAATAACGGTGCAAAAACCCCTGCAATGTTTTCAAGTAATACTGGCAAAGGTAATAAACACAGATGTTTTGGCTGTTTTATCGCTATTTTTTTATGCAATGAGGTCGCCACTTGTAATTGACTTTGTAAAGATAAGCACACTCCCTTTGGCTCACCGGTAGAGCCTGAAGTAAACGTCACTTTTTGGGTATCTGTAAAAAATGTTGTAGGGCTCGAAGCGCTTACTTTATAGATATAAAGCGGGTAGCGGGTTAACACGCTCAAGGTCGCAATACATTCTAACCCGTCAAGTTCACAGGGAGTGTCGCTGATAAAATGCGAAACGCCGCTTTTATTCACGCTATTAGTTAGCTGTTGTGGACTAAAAAAGGTCGGCAGCGGAATGCTTACTTGTTGTAACTCAATCAATGCAAAGTCAACAATTAACCAAGCAGGCGTATTGTCCATTACAAACGCCACGGCTGACATATCAAGCGCTTTAAAGTCGATAATTAACTCGGCCACTTCTTGCATCAGCGTCTGTTTACTGATCGGCTGCATTTGTTGGTCATGATGATCAACAATCACAGTATCAAGCGCTGCGTGTGGTAATTTCGATAAAAACCCCATTATGCCTCCAATTGCGATGCTAATTGGCAACTCGCTTGATGATAGTGCTGTTTAATATTAAACAAATGAGGTGTGTTTATTACGCAATCATGAGCAGCCGCTAAATCAACCACACACAGTGTTGGTTTATTTTCATAATAAGTCCCCCAATCTGCTGGGTTATCAAGTGCCTGACTATTGGCTAATGCTATTTCAGTGCAATTAACTCCGAGCATTTTTAATAATGCTCTAACCTTTGCAGTGGCACAAAATACCAAACGTTTTGCGCCAATTTGATAAAGTGCTTCATTCATTAGTACAAAATGAGCGAGAGTCGCTTTGCGATTTGTTGAGCATAAATTACCAAGCTCGTAAATATCTTCCCTCGGTACATCAACAAAGTATTCAATCGGCTCTGGTAAGTATTGCTCGATAAAAAGTGATTGAGTAGCAGCTCTAAGTCCCAGCGTGCAAGAATCAGCGGCAATACTTAATTGGCATAACACCGGCATAAACTGCTTAATATTGGCGCCGTAAGCTCTGGCAAAACTCGCTTTAACGACTTGCTCTAATTGCACACGAAATGGCATGTTTGCATTTGCACACACATAATCATGTGTGTTGGTAACAGGCAAGTTAGTAACTTGAAGTGATTGCATAGTGTTCGCTCTTTTTAGACTATGGGTAAAATCTAACGAGCAAAACTTAAATAAACCTTAAGAAAAATTAATTTTTATAAAAAAACCAAAACAATGTTTGGGTCAGTGATTACGTAACTGGAGATTTCAGGAATAATAAGCCACATCTACCCGCTAATTGCGGGCTTATGCAAGTAAATTTAAGACAGTTAGCGTTTAATTTACTTGCTGGAGATAGACTTATTATCCGACGCTCTGATTATCTATTTTTTATGTAACGCTTCGATGCGCGCCAATAAGCTTGATGTGTCAAAACGCCCACCACCAAGTGCTTGTACGTCAGCGTAGTACTGATCGACCGTCGCGGTCATTGGTAAAGTGGCACCATTATTTTTTGCTTCATCTAACGCAATACCTAAATCTTTACGCATCCAATCAACAGCAAAACCAAATTCGTACTCACCTGCCCACATGGTTTTGTAACGGTTTTCCATTTGCCATGAACCAGCCGCACCTTTTGCAATCGTCTCAATGACTTTTTCGCCATCAAGGCCTGCTTGTTTTGCAAAATGTAAGCCCTCGGCCAAGCCTTGCACAACGCCCGCGATACAAATTTGATTAACCATCTTACACAACTGTCCAGAGCCAACTTCGCCAAGTAACTGGCTAAAACGGCTAAATGCCGCCATAACGGGTTGTACTTTTGCAAACACTGCTGCGTCGCCACCAGCCATGACTGTTAATACACCATTTTCAGCACCAGCTTGACCACCCGATACTGGCGCATCAATAAACGCAATATCTTTTAGTGCCGCATTAGCGGATACTTCGCGCGCAACTTCGGCTGAAGTCGTGGTGTGATCGACTAAAATAGTGCCTGCTTGCATACCTTTAATCACCCCGTCAGCACCATAAACGACTGAGCGTAAATCATCATCGTTACCTACACACATAAATACGATATCTGCATGTTCTGCGGCTTTTGCTGGCGTTAATGCCACCTGACCTGCGTATTTTTCTGCCCATTGCTGTGCTTTTGCTGTGGTACGGTTATACACGGTTACTTGATGACCGGCAGTTGCTAAATGACCCGCCATTGGATAACCCATTACACCTAAACCGATAAATGCGACTTTCATTGACATAAAATTGACCTATTTCAGTGGTAACTTAAAAAGATAATTTGATTATCTCAACCGAACAGTAAAAAAGCGAATGAAAAAGTCTTCATTAAATTTCTTCATGGACGAGACAAAATAGGTAACCTATGGATAGCATATATCAATTCAGTGCCCCGCTTTATAACGGCGAAAATTTTTCCTTAAGTCAGTTAAAAGGCAAAACGATTTTAATCGTCAATACCGCCAGTAAGTGTAACTTTTCGGTGCAGTTAAGCGCACTTGAAAAGCTGTATCAGCAATATAAAGCACAAGGGTTTATTGTATTAGCATTTCCGTGTAATCAATTTGACTACAATGAGCCAATAGACAACATTGATATTAAAGACTTTTATCAACAACAGTTTAATGTTAGTTTTCCTGTGTTTAGTAAAGTAATGGTCAACGGCCCTGATGCTCATCCGTTATTTAACTATTTAAAAGCACATACCCGAGGAATTGCACAAAATCGTGCTATAAAATGGAATTTCACCAAGTTTCTAATAAACTCTGAGGGACAATTGGCGGTACGTTATGCACCGCGCACTAAACCCGACACCTTAAAACAGGTCATAGAGAGTAATATTAATGATGCAACTAACGGTAGCGCTTTTCAGTTCGCAAAAATATGAACATGCATCTTTTGATGCCTGTTTAAACAATCAAACACGCATCAAATTAACCCGTTTTGAACAATCTCTTGATGCGAAAAGTGCCATACTTAGCCAAGGCTTTGATGCTGTATGCGTATTTGTAAACGATATCGTTGATAAAACGGTTATTGATCAGCTTGCTCAATTCGGCGTGAAATGTATTTTATTACGCTGTGCTGGCTTTAATAACGTTGACCTAGCTGCGGCACATGCCCATAACATAAAAGTATGCCGAGTACCCGCTTACAGTCCTGAGGCAGTTGCAGAGCACTGTGTAGCATTAATGCTTACCCTCAATCGCAAAACTCACAAAGCCTATAACCGTATCCGTGAAGATAATTTTGATTTAAATGGCTTGCTTGGCTTTAACTTATTCAAGAAAACCATTGGTATCATTGGCTGTGGAAAAATTGGCTTGGCTTTAGTAAATATACTCAATGGCTTTGGTGCAAATGTATTGGTTTGCGACCCTTATGCAGTACCAGGCAATTATACAATTTGTGATCTAGACACTTTATTAAGTCAAAGCGATGTGATCTCTTTGCACTGCCCGTTAACCGAGCAAACTCATCATATGATCAACGAACACGCTTTTGCCAAAATGAAGCAAGGGGTGATGCTTATAAACACTTCCCGCGGCGCATTAGTTGATAGCAAAGCCTGTATTGGCGCACTTAAAACTAAAAAATTGGGTTATTTAGGGCTAGATGTGTACGAACAAGAGTCAGAACTATTCTTTAAAGACCGCAGTGATGAAATTATGCAAGACGATGTGTTTTCACGTTTGGTAAGTTTTCCAAACGTACTGGTCACCGGCCACCAAGGCTTTTTTACCAAAGAAGCATTGAGTGAAATTGCGCAAATCACCGTAAATAATGCATTTGAGTTCGCCAATAACCAACCACTAAGTAATGAAGTTAAATAAGGGGTTGATTTAGGTGCTAGGTAAAAGTTTAAAAACTAAGGCACAAAAAATCAACCAAGCTAGCTTGGTTTAAACCGGTTAAGTTGCATAAGCTGAAGTAACAAATATCTGTTCTAACACTTTTAACTAATAATTAGAGTTGGCTGGCAGGCTGCTATGAGGGATAAGCGGACGTAATACTATTGTCCGCTTTGTAAAGAATTTATGAAATTTGGTAGGTGGCTTTCCCTCCTTCTATGGAGCTGAAGGTGCCACTTTTACCTACTAGGTTATTTTCATGGCTACTATCAACTATAGTAAATTCGCTTGATGCAATTCCACTCTCAAATCTTCCATCATGTTTTATTGTGAGTAAAACTTGTTCATTGTTTTTATCATATGTAATGGTTTCAAATCCGTTGAACAGAGCATCACCACTTTCGCTGTAGTAAAGCTGATACCTTACTTCGCTATTACCATTAATATCACCTGAGTAAGCTTGTTGTACCAATGCGGCACTCAATTTCTTACCCTTTTCAAATTCTTGTTCAACGGTTTCTTGCCAGTCGGTAATTTGAAATGTACCTTTTAACTCCATAGTTTTTTCCTTTTAATCAACCTAACAAAAAAATGTTACTACGTTATTAGTTGCTTGATATAGTAAAAACGCGACAATAAACAAAAGACTGATCAGATTTGAAAATAAATAATGAAGAAATAAAAGGGGTATTACACCGTCAGGTGAGTGAAGAGAACTATCACTTACGTAGATATTTTCCAAGTGACCTTTTTAATGGGTTTATTGAACAATTTTGGTTTGTGAATTGGAACTTAGAAGAGCAAAAAACTCATACTCAACAAAACTTACCAGATCCAAATTTTCACTTAATTATCAGTAAAGAAGGGGTTAAGTTATTGGGGCCTGTGAGCAAAAAATACTCTTATAAAATGGAAGGGGTAGGACGAATAATAGGTGTGAAATTTGAAACTGGAGCCTTAAAGGAACTTTTACCTCTGCCGATTGAAGATTATGTTAATAAAGAGGTACTAGCCAAAAAGATATTTGGCTTAGATTTCGTAAATAATTTAATATCTTTATATGAACATGAAAACGATTTAGAGGTTATTAGCTATATTCATGATAATCTTGCTTCTTTTGTTCAACCGATCACTAAGTCAAAAGCTATCACTCAAAGTTTGGTCTCATTGATCAAAAATAATGAAAATATTTGTACAGTTAAGCAAGTAGCAAGCTATGCTAACATCTCTTCACGATCTGTTCAGCGATACTTCTCAGAATATGTAGGTCTTAGTCCTAAATGGCTTATACGTAAGTACAGACTTAGTAGGGTTTTAGATGAACTTGAAACCAATTCCGTTAGCATCTTAGATATTGTTACCCAATTGGAATATGTTGATCAATCTCACCTTATTCGAGATTTTAAAGAAATTTTAGGAATAACTCCGAACAGATACAACAAACTAAAGTGAATTTTTATATCCTAGTAGAGTCAATATCGGCTTATGGCACACTCACGAAGTTCTGTTTGGAGCGAGAAGCAGACGGCCAGAAAAACTCGTTTTTGGACAAAAACGCGCTAGAGTATTTATTCGGTAACGCCGCAAACACCGGCGCAGCGTTGCTGCGTCCGAGTGCTTTGACTTGTTAGCAGCTTACGCGGCAAGAGTTTCAAGTTTACCGATGAATTCCTGAACACTTTCATTATTATTCTCATCACCAACCCATAAATCACATAGTTTTGAGAATAGCTCTTCATATGATATTGAAAGGACCCTTGCTATCTCGACAAAGTAATCGTGGTGGTCAGAACCAGCAGCCACATCAATTGCTGCGCTCATAAGCTCAACTGGCTTTCCTATATGGTTAGCCACATCAACTATATCTATACTCCCTAAATAAGAAATAAGGTGTTCTTCAGGAGATAAAGCTGATGGTAAGAATATATAATTTTCGAAGTCCATGAGCTGATCATCCATCTTGCCTCTACAATCACCGTCAAACACTGCAATAAACGAAAAATCATCTAGGACAACAGGGAAACGCTTTAAATCTTGCAAAACATCTCCTTCTGAACCAGAGCAATGATAGAGGAAGCTATCCGACACAAATAATGGCGAAGCTTTGATTAGTGAGCGTGCTAAAAGGAATGCGGCCTTATCTTCATAAAACAAAAGGCCTTTCTTGGGTGCAGTGAGCCCAAGCACATCCATCTGCTCAATATCTGAGGCTGCACTGAAAAACCGTATTCTATTCAATACTCGGCTCATGATGTGCACATGAGACCTAGGTATTTTTCTTAATATATGCTCTGAATGTGTTGAAATTAAACACGCGATCCCCTTAGTTGCTAAGGTCATTGCTAGGACATCACATAGCCTATTTTGAATTAAGGGAGGAAGGAAGCTTTCAGGTTCTTCAATGATTAGCAAACTATTGCTTTTAGATTTTCCAATGTAGTCGATGATCCAAAAATAGTACAAAAGTGACAACTCACCTAGCCCCATATCTCGGCTATCATATTTAACGCCACCTCTCGCGACTGAAAAAAACGGTAGCATTGGGAATGATTCATATTCATCTTCAATATTAATTATCTCTATAGATGAATATTCGGTATTGGTTATGAAGTTTGCCAATTTCAACTCATCAGCTGACAACTTATTAGGGCTAAAGCTTTCTAACAATTCATCTAAATTTTCTTGCTGGACAAATAGTTTCTGTATTTCAGGGATTAATGTGCAGGGATCGAACAGCAAACATAATACATCCTGTTCAATTTCATTTTTTTCGAAAGGGCTTAGCTCAAATGAGAAATCTTCGCCAGATATAATCAAATCAAACTTGATCTTGCTTTTATCTAATAGTTTTGAAAACTTCTGTCTATTGCTGGAGTCGCTTTTTAGTGAGTTATAAATTGCCCTAATAAAGTTGCTTTTACCTATCCCGTTTTTTCCGACAATTGCATTCATGCCAGGTTTAAGTGTTAACTTGGTATCACCAAATACTTCACCTTCGGTAAACTCCATATTTTGTAAAAATAGAGGATAATTCCTTTTAAAGGCTGTCCTCCAATGATCATCTATTCGGGCTTGACGTAAATTTGTCATAGCGTTTGCCCCCAGGCAAGGTTACCCGCAATTTCTTCAAGGTTTTTCTCTGAAATGGTTGTTGGTGAAAGTGTTGCTAGGTGGTGGATGGAGTCAAGTAAGGCTGAATATTCTGAATTTTGCTCTATGACACTAGGGAAATAAGCAGCAAAGATCGACCATAAACTTATATCTCTTAAAACCACGGATGAGGTGTCAGCAACCCGTGAGCCAACTCTGTCAAGATACACATCCAGTATTTTCTTTACGACACCTCTATTAATACCTTTGGGCAATAAAGTTAGGTCACTAGGTTCTGAAATTTCTCTTTTAATACTTTCAAATCTTATGAAAAACTCTTTAAGATCCTCGTCAGAACTAAACGAGTTACTAAATTTATATATAAATACTAACCAGCTAAGTGCTGAAGCTTTATTTAATTTTGCAGCGGTGTCGAATTGCGTTAAGCAAGTAAAAAGCTTGATTAGACATTCTTCTGTAGCGAGAATTAACTTCCTATCAAAACCGTCACTATCCCGATAGCGAGCTGTAACGCTATTTGCCGTTATTTTTTTCTTTAACGTACCAAGTTCTAGTGTTAGTAAAAATTTTGATATTACATCGTCATAGGCCATTCTTGAGTTGGAGAAACCCAGAATCTCTCGATTATAGCCGAGCTCAACCATCCTTTCAGATAAATCTTTGACCTGCTGACGAGCTTCCCCGAAGTAAGCATTTCTCTGTTCTGCTGATGTTAGGTTTGTCGGTTGGTTTAAACGATAGAAAAGCTCACCTGGTTCGCCAGGTTTGTAGTCGGAAATGGTTAGCAAACGAATGGTGAAGTCTTCTATTTTACCGGCAACTTCGTCAGGAAGTTCATCCCACGAAAGCCCATCTAGCTCCATTATATGCTTTTCAACGGGATCTAAGTTCCCGTTAATAGTGTATTCACCTTCCAAAAAATCACGAATAGCCGCTAAGCGCTGTTGGCCGTCAAGAACTTCTTGTTTATCACTATTAGGGACTTGAATGACATGAATAGGAGGAATGTGCCAACCTCTAAGAATACTATCAATTAATCTCTGTTTTTTAGCTTTACCCCAAACCGGAGTTTTTCAAGTTAGTTGTCGCATCAAGTTAAATTTTATGCCGCCCGCACTTCTTCTTTTTTCTCTGGATTCAAATTTACTTCATTGATCATTGTCCAATTTCGAGACTTTCCTGACCA
>NZ_JACJFL010000055.1:0-24956 GCF_014164575.1 Pseudoalteromonas sp. SG41-1 | reverse complement strand
CAAATGTACCTGGCAATATTTGCTCAGCAAAATTGATTGGAATGAATTTATTTTGGCAGGATAAGTCTGGCTTGTAGTTGGCCATAACAATTTACCGTGGGTGAATAATATCTATTAGATCACAGCGGACAGGTAGATTCAAGGTTAGAAAACAATCAAGCCGAATATGTAAAATCAGTTCCTAGAAAGAGTAATTCTACAGCCTCAACGCCCGGCTCACCGAGCAAATTTTTGATGGCGACTTTTTTGCAAAGCAAAAAAGGTGACAGCGGAAATTTGTCCGGTGCAGCCGTTTGTTACATGGATTTTACGGGTTGTTGGCACGGTCTACTCCTGATTCAAACTCCAACATTGCGCTACTAAATGCCCAAATTTCCTTGCCATTACCATCTAAAGCTCCAGACCGCGGGACTTTAAAAGATTGTTTTCTTACCCATCGCCCCAGTCGCCCCCACCACTTTTTTGCAGCGTCTGGTGCAGGACGACCTATTTGTGCGTAATGATTTCCAATCCATTCGAACGAGGACATTCCTACTTTGCCTTCAACCTTTAGTCGAGCATTGAGCCAGAATATTGCAGGATGACCAGCACCAAAATATGGCTGTCTTGGGTTTGCCCCTGCGCGCTCTTCTTGCCACCCTTCAAATGGATTAGCTATCTCGCCATCAGCCTCGTCGTGATTTTTTGCTAGCAAGGGGAGCGGCCCTGCTTCTGAATGAAAAAGGCAGTAACGACCGGGTTCGTTTATTTCAAATTCACTAAATGCCTGCCAATGACCCTCTCCAACAGACTTAATGAGTGAAATATTTTTCTCGGAACGAAGGAAGTCAGACAAGCTCTTTAAATCTTCTTCTACTAAATACATTGGCAACCAAGCCATGACTTACTCCATGTAACAGCTTATTCAAAGGATCTAAACCCGCGAGTTGCAGACAGTAAACCCTTTGAGTTTTTTAATACTTTTAGTCTAACTCTGTATCTAAATGTAAATCAAGAGATTTATATTTGTTGTTTTTTTGTTGTTGTAAAATACAAGAAATAACCCCGCGAGTTGTTGAAAAAACAAACACGACTTATAAATGCAAGAAAATAAAGCACATAAAATAAAAGTGACACTCACATTAAAAACTACTCATAGCTGTCTTTCAGATGAAATATAAACCTATTTTTCAAAACTATGAGATCAGATATCAGCCACTATAATTTATGCGTCTTCTTCTTTACTGATCAGATCAACCATGCGTTGACTAATCTCGTCATCGCTGAGGTCTTCTTTATGAGTGCCTATTGTCCATACATGGCCAAATGGGTCTTGCAATGTACCGGCCCTATCACCGTAAAATTGGTCATGAACTGGGCGTATTTCTTTACCACCTAAGGCAACCGCATTAGCAAATACGGCATCTACATCTGCAACGTAAAGCATTAAGCTCACAGGCGTTCCGCCAAGCTCATCAGGGCTTTTAAAATGCGCTTCAGGGCACATATCTGAAAGCATAATATGCGAATCACCAATTTTAATTTCTGCGTGAGCAATCCCGCCATCTGGCAGCGGCATTTGCATAATGAGCTGGGCATTAAATACCTTCTCATAATACTCGATTGCTTTTGCTGCACCGTTAATTATCAAGTAAGGAGTAATTGCATGATACCCCTTTGGTATTGCTGAAACCGTCATTTTACGCTCCAAATGTGTGACCTTATTAAATAAAGGTTAGTCGATATCAGCTGAAAGTCAGCTTTACAAAAATGAAAACTAAATACTCTGATTTAAATGATAAATTGGTTCTAGCCCTTTAAAAATAAATATCTCCCCCAAGGTCTATAAACACAGTGAGCAATTTAGCTATTTTTTGAAGGAGTTAATGATGAGCAAAACATTAATCATAGGCGCAAGTGGCCAGATTGGTAAAATAACGACACAGTTACTACTTAATGATCAGCATCAGGTTGTTGCTCTCGTACGTGATAAAAATAAGTTAAGCGATTTAAGCAGTCCCTACCTCAGCGTGACCGAGCAAGATCTCGAGGGTGACTTTAGCCAAGCATTTGCAGGCTGCGAACAGGTAATTTTTGTTGCCGGTTCTGGCGGAAATACCGGCGATGATAAAACATTATTAATTGATTTATGGGCTGCGGTTAAAGCCGTAAATTATGCAAAGCAATATGATATAAAAAACTTTATTATGGTCAGTTCAATTGGCGCAGATGATCTTGATGCAACAGAAAGCGATTTAAAACCTTACTTAGTTGCTAAACATATGGCTGACGAACATCTAATCAATAGCGGCCTAAATTATACTATTGTACGCCCAGGTTCACTTACCAACGACAGTGCTTCATTGCAAATCACCACACAACGGCCAAGTGAACGTAAAGATGCAAAAGTCAGCCGTGAAAACGTGGCAAATGCCTTGTTGCAAGTGGTAAAAACGGCTCCTGGTGACAACCGAATATTTGAGTTATTTGATGCCAATTAAAGCCTGTACCTGGCTGTAATTACAGAAATACCAGGAGCTATAGCAGAATAATTTTCTGTATGCTCCTGCTGTTACTTAGCCTAACAATATTTATTAGTTTGGTGATTCAATGTATTACGCTAAACGTTATAGCGTTGAACTTTATATTGAATTACCAACTAATATTTTGAACACTCTGACCTTAAACCCTGTTTAGTAATCAATATTACTCCTGACTTTAAACAGCACATCGCCAATTTTCAAATCATTATATTTGGGTTGTGCAACCTCAATGTTATCTGCATCAATCAGTGTTTTTAGTAATTTAATTTGCTCGGGATTATCGATAGTCATGTATTTTGATTGCCATTGAGTGCCATCATGCAACCACAGATTAGCTTCAGTAGAGTGATTCGTTTCATCTATAAATACATAATCGAGTTGTTCATCTTGATTTAAATCTATGGCGATAAAATAAAATGAATGACTTTTAAGCGGTGTCCAGCGGTTGAAATGTAAGCTCTCGAATACAGCCTGAATTAACTCATCCGAAAACACCTGCCGCCTAGGCCAAAACATCGAGTGCGTAACAAACTCTGTTATTGATGTTTGCTCGGCTAAAGCCTCAAACTCTGGATTATCTGGGTTGACATACATTCGCTCAATGATCATTGCTTGCTCTGGATGAATACTCTGAATTTGCGCTTGTAACTTTTGCATTGCAAGATAGCCTTGGCGTCCTAAATTACTTGAGAAGTAATAATAATCAAATTCTTCAATACTCACGTCACCTTCATTTAAGCGCGCGATTTGACTCTCGGTAGATAAACGCTGAAAATTCAAAACTGGCGAGTTCACTAGTAGCATAAATATTAAAATCACTACTCCCATCACAATATTAACTTTGCTTTGCACTTGTTGCCATGCATCGCGCTTTTTAACGATCCCGACTAAATACCCAAATGAAAAACACGCAAGTAAAAGACACACTAAAATAGCCCAGCAGCGACCCACCGTGATCCCGTATTGTTCAACTCTAAGCCAAATGCCATAAGCGGCAATCACACTGTAAATTGGTAATAAAGCAATACCAAAAAATACTAACCTATGTATTACAATTTTATAAGGTCGCTGATCAGCAGCGTATTGATAAACCGTATTCACAAAAAATAAAGTGAGTACCTGTAACCATAAAACTAACGAGCTACCACTGCCTGTTTGCCATAATTTATCTAGCCCCGTAAACGGTAGCGTCGCTAAAAAGCCTAAAGAAATAACCGTAAGTACTGGCAGTAAAAACTTAATCAAGGTTTGCAATAAAAATGAGATGTTATCTTCTATATGCATAACCCCTCTAAAGATCACCGTGGCAAAACCGAACGCTAAGGTTAAAGTTGGGATCCAAAACCAGTCTTTTTTGAGTAGCTCAGAGAAAAATGTAATCTCTAACGCATTAAATAGCGCCGCTCCTAACTGCAAAATTCCCCAGAAAATTAAAACGAATAACCAACACTCTGCAAATAAAATAAAGTTACGCCATGAGAGCTTGAATAATTGGCTATAACTAATTGCTTCATTATCAATCAGTTGTTGGATATACATAAGTGCTTTAAAGCTGGCAATTAAGGCTGTGAATATAAAAATGGCCGTTAAAGCATCGTTATTAACCAGCGCAATAGGGTATTGCTGAGCACCAATATAAGCACCAAGGAGTGATAACAACAGACTAAATGGTAACAAGTAACTAAGCAGTTTTTTAATATTAGCTTGCTCTACAGCAAGTAAAGTCAGTAGCACAAAACTAATGGTAAAAGTAACTAAAGAAAACAACCAAACTGGCTCTGTCGCAGGCCATAGCTGATTTTCAACACTACGATATAACAAAGTAAGAACAATGCCTTGCACTAAGGAAAGTACAAAAATAAAAGGTTTAGGTAGTTGATTATCCATATCTATCACCGAGGTTTTTCATCAGTGTGCGATAAATGTACCTTTTATTCAATGATGATTACATTTTCAAGTAAAAGTCTTTACATAAAGCTATATACTCATCGCTATATTGAGCCCCTTGACCATGAATCGTTAAGCTGGTCAGCTCGCATTCTTGCATCTGATAAGCAAAGCACATTAAGCTCCTACTCGGCGCTTTAGTGGCAGTAGTTTGTACTAAACAATGGCGCACTAAATACAAACCTTGTAATTGCGCTTGTGCAATAAACAACTGCGCTTCTGGGCAAGGTAGGATCACATTTAAAAAAGCATTTTGGTGACTAAGGTGTTTGAATGCAGTGATTAACTCACTAAAACTTAAGCTATCTGTATGACGTGCGGTATTACGAGCTAAGTCCTGCCCTTTTAAACTGGCATTAAAATACGGAGGGTTACTGATCACAACATCAAACTCAGTTGTGGTGGTTACTTGCTGAATAGCTTTTTGCATCAGTGTAATATCTGGCCATGGGCTATTTGTAAAATTTTGCTGCGCATCAGCACATGCATTGGCATCAATTTCAACAGCATTAACCTGCATAGTTGGTTTGCGTTGCTTGCACATTAATGCCAACAACCCAGTACCTGTGCCAATATCAAGTAACCGCTGTGAAGTAGTTAAGTCAGCCCATGCACCGAGTAAAATTCCATCCGTCGAGACCTTCATCGCACTGCGCGTTTGCGCTACTTTAAATTGTTTAAACACAAAGCCTGACATTTTTTCACCTTTTCATTCACCAACTGGCGGATAGCGCGTATAATTACCAGCAATTGTCCTCTATTTTTGACACTCTATGCAATTTTCTGATTTTGATATTGATAACAAGATACTACAAGCCGTTGCTAAAATGGGTTACGAAACCCCAACTAGCATTCAACAACAAGCGATCCCTGAAGCGCTGCAAGGCCGTGATATTTTAGCCTCTGCACCAACCGGTACTGGTAAAACAGCGGCATTTTTGATCCCGGCGATTCAATACTTACTTGATTTCCCGCGTCGCGAGCCTGGTTTTGCCCGTGTTTTGATCATGACTCCAACGCGCGAGTTAGCTTATCAAATTCATGAACAGTGTGAACTACTTTCTAAAGGCACTAACCTTAAAATTGGTGTTGTTACTGGCGGTATTAACTACGGTACGCATAAAGAAATTTTTGAAAAAAATAACGATATATTAATCGCCACACCAGGGCGATTAATGGAATATTTAGAAACCGAAAACTTTCATGCCGAAAACGTCGAGATGCTTATTTTAGACGAAGCAGACCGCATGTTAGACATGGGCTTTCGTAAAGAAATGATGCGTATTTGCGAAGAAGCAAAAAATCGTCGTCAGTGCTTTTTATTCTCAGCCACTCTTGAAGGCGATAGCGTTGAACGATTTGCAGAGCAAATTTTAAAAGATCCAGCCCTATTAGAAGCTGAATCTTCACGTAAAGAAAAAGCTAAAATCCACCAATGGGTACACATTGCTGATGATTACAACCATAAATTAGCAATGTTGGTTGAAATACTAAACAGTGAAGACTTAAGCAAAGCTATTGTGTTTGTTAAAACCCGTGATCGCCTAGAAACATTAGTCGGCGAGCTGACCAATGCTGGGGTGCGCGCAGCCTGGTTACGTGGCGAGATGCCACAAGACAAACGCATGAAGGCAATGGAAAATTTCCACAGTGGCCGTACAAGAATATTAGTTGCGACTGATGTTGCCGCCCGCGGTATTGATGTGGCTGATATTAGTCATGTGATCAACTTTGATATGCCACGCACAGCAGACGTGTATGTTCACCGTATTGGCCGCACTGCTCGCGCAGGTAAGAAAGGCATTGCAATTTCGTTAGTAGAAGCCCATGACATTGCAGTATTAGCCAAAATTGAACGCTACATTGAGCTGCGCCTTAAACGCCGTGTTGTTAAAGGATTTGAGCCGCGTCATAAAGAAGCTAAAGCGCCAATCAAAAAACATAAAGATCCGGTAAAAATCAAAGCCCGTAAAAAGGCCAAAGCTAAAGCCAAGAAAAAGAAATAATTCATCTGCTTTAACGCCACATAAAAAGCCGAGACTTATCATAGTCTCGGCTTTTTACATTCAGTTTTACCTACTCGCAGTAAGTTATTAAACCCTCTCATAGCAGTCATGCAAATTAGTTATCTTGTGATCCCCATTTAGCTTGCTCATTACAAACTTGCAGCTACGACCATCACTTAACAAAAAATATATTGCATCGCTATAGCTGAGCTGCGCTAAACAGCAACTACAAATCTAAATTAGTTAGCTAATCGCCGTACTTTTTACTCAGTTGAATGTAAAAAATTCCAAAAACATTACCCGAACTTAAAATACCCCTTCAATTTCAATGCGTTAAAGTTGGAATAAATATTGTAACAGTAAGCTTACTATTCACTAAACACATACAATAGATGTTATGAGGGAAATCATGGACCGCTTCAAATTAACTGTATCATTGGTATCACTTTGCTGTGTACTTTTACTCGCCTGCGCAACGCAAGTCAGTGCAGCCACTAGTACAATTATGATCAGCAGCGTTTCTCCTCAACCGACATTACAACAGACTATAATTCATAAACTGCGCAGCAATCCAAACCTAAACCTCTCGCAACTGCGAGTACACGTTGATGGCAACAAAGTAGCCATTTATGGTCTAACCGAAACCGGCTTTGAACGCGCACTGGCACAAAAGTTTTTAGAAAACACCCAAGGTGTGGCAATTATTGAAAATAAAATGCAGGTTAAAGTAGCTAGATAGAAGATTAAAAATTGATTTGCAAGGCTCTACTATTTAAAGACAAGATAAGCATTACTGTGCTTGCTCAACATATAAAAACATCACCAACACACCGCAATGCACAATAAGGTATTTAATAGAAATAGAACTGCTTTGTTGTGTTATCGCTAGTGCAATTAAACTCACTGCTGAGTTTAATTGGCAATTTTATGCGTTTAACACAAATGTGAGAAACACTAATCTACAGATGAATTTTTATGATTTACTCAACTGCTTTAATTTTAACGATACCAAACTTAATGAGGCCAAAATATCCGATCTCGGCAGCTACCACTACAGGCAGAACTATTTTTAACCAATAGTTTGGTGAACCGTAAAACATCGCCAGTATAGTCACTGCAATAGATGAAATAATTAGGGCTGCAATACCGCCACTAACCTTATCAATTCGCACTGGCTCCTTACAATTTGAGCACTTTACTTTCAAGGGATTCATGGTGTTTAAAACTGCCATAAAAGAAATACTGGCACTACAATTATTACACTTACTCATTACTAACTCTCAGTTGGTTTAATAAAGAAATCTTTGGCATCGCTAAAATACAAAGCCCATGCAGCGAACAATGGATATATAGCTTTATTTATAATATTTGAAAATGAAAAAACAGCGTTACTTTCTAATGAAACGATAAGTGAATCACCCGCATATAAAAATACGTAAAGAAAAACTACAGAGAAAAACAAATGTAATCCTTTTGAATTTCTTTTAAATATTTGCCACATAGCAATTATTTGGATCGTAACAGCAATTGACCAAATAACTAAACTGATAATATCTAAAGTTGGGTCATCAGAAATAAACACCAGTAAAGCTGATGCGATAAAAGGCCAAAGACCATAACAAAAGAAACAAAGGATAACTGTTCCATAAACCATGATTTCTTTCATCCAGATACCTTAATTCCCTTTAAAATATATTGCCGCGCGCAACAGCGAACAAATCTACGCAGAGGAGTGATTGTCTAGCCCAAATGACATAGTTAACTAACTCATTGTATACAATTTAATAATGCCTAAGTAAGTTATATTAAACCACTCAACTTATAGCACTTATACATTATTTAAAAGCTAACGAGTATTTAGAATTACTCTTTCTATTCAAACATCAAAAAAGAACTAACTTTATTTACATTCAATCACTTAATCAAGCATTAATAGTAAATCGTAATTAGATAACTGTTTATCTAATTTGCAGATACGCAAAGTTACTAATGACCATAAAGCTCAAAATTCATTTTGGCAATAATAGCGACTTACAAATCCCAGCTAAACGCATACTTATGGTTTAGCTGGGATTTATCTGTAATAAAATTAGAAATTGCGTATTTCTACCGTTGAATTATTAAACTCAAATTTATTAATTTTGCCGCATTGAGCAACATGATTAGTACTAGCATAAGGGGGGTTTGCTTGCGCGATATTGCCCTCCCAGCCCTGACCATTTTTAATAAACGCTTTTACCTCAAACCATCCATTAACCGCTTTGCTGCAATCCATATCAACATCAAGCAGCCAATAATGTTCACCCCAAATATTCAGTGGTGTAACACCAAATCCATCATTAGCAACGGTTTTTTCTGCTCCCCAAGTTGCTGGCCAAATATTAGTTGTCCAATCGGTTGCGGTCCCTTGCGCCTCAATACTTTGGCCCGTTTCAATACCATACCAATCTAGGTAATTATCGTTTGCTTTCCAAGGACTGGTAGTGGCACTTTGCAAATTATTATGGCGAATTGGCATAGCACATTCAAAGTTGCTTGTTTGGCAGTTACGCCCAAGGTTTGTGTTTGCATAAACATGGTCAATCCCGCCGCGAATAAACATATCTTGGCCAGTTTGCGTTTGTGCGTTAATAAATATCACAGTTCGCTGCCAATCACTCTGAGGATCAGGGGTTGAGTTAGTGTTTAACTTGGCATTTTTATGAATAGCCATTGCATCCCACGCGGCTACATTTAAGTTTATAGTGCCATTTGCATTAACAGTAATAACTTCACCAGTACAACTTGTTGCATCATTAGTCAGCGCTCCTTTGAGCACGTTACAGTATTGCCCTGGAGCCATATCTGTTTGCACGGTGGTATTGAGTGTTGAGCCTTCTTTATTAATGGCAACATGCCCTGAACTTCCTCTACCAAATGCTATTTGATTGTTAGTATTATCCCACCAATTGGTTGTTGCCCAGTTATCAGCCGTATTATTTCTAAAATCTACGCCACCTGCAATGTATGCCCAACGATGCTCACATTGCCAATTACTCGCAAAGCATTCTAAATTACCGTTGTTATGCACAGGTACGCTTGGACCACCAGCATCTGTGTCACCATGATAGTCGTAACTAGACATTACTTTTGGATAACCATACGGGTAAGCCAACATAAATACGTTTGCTAAGTCGTACAAGCGGCCATCTTCAAAGGTAATTACATTACCGGCACCACCATGACCGCGTTGATTATCATGATTATCTACAAATACTACAGCTGATGCACTTGGCATAAACCCCCACCCTTCACCAAAATTACTTAACCATGCGAGCGAGCCATTCCTAAAGGTATTGCCAAGTTCAGTGCTGTATTTAAACTCCGTAACTAAACCTGACGCTAAATACTCAGAGGCACCAACAGCCTCGCCACCTTGATCAATTACTTCTTGAAAGACCACTGGCGAGCCATTCACTTTCGCCATTAAACTTTGAATATCACTGGCTGCAACATGTTTAGAGGCATCAAACCGAAACCCCTTAACACCAATGGCTTGTAATTCATTAATGTAAGCCGCTAATGTGTTTTGGACATACGTTGCAGCGGTATCTAAATCTGCTAGTCCAACTAACTCACAGTTTTGTACTCGGTAACGATCGTTGCCGTAGTCAGAGCCATTAATGGCGCAACTGGTGTGAAAGTCTTGTGGGCTATAAATTGGGTATTGTTTATTACCATAGGTATTACCAGCGGTACCTGTACCACTGCCTGCAGCCATATGATTGATTAAAGTATCTACATAAATATCAACGCCAGCGGCATTACAGCGATTAACCATATCAATAAACTGCTCGCGGTTACCGCCTCGGCTTTGCAATAGGTAACTGACAGGTTGATAACGCGTCCACCATTGGCTGCCTTGTATATGTTCATTAGGCGGCGATACCTGTACCGCTGCATAGCCTTTAGGTCCTAGGTATTGTTCACATTCGAGGGCTACATCTTGCCAGTTCCATTCAAATAGATGGACGAATGTTGTTGGTGTTGCATTTGCAATCGACGTAGCACTTAGGGCAATGCTTAGCCCAATAGTGGTTACTATTTTTTTAATTTTCATTGTGTGTTCCGTTGTGTTGTCAAGTAATAGGCATTCTATATTTACAAAGAATTAACAATAGAGAGGTTCTCACAAAATGAAAATTGAATACGTATGCAATCAAAAATTCAAAAACACCATCGATTATGGATGCTTAGCCAAATGCAGTGGCACGAGTATATCGCTAACTTATTCTTTGTGTGTGTTGGAGTGTTTATTAACGGGCAGTACAGAGCAGTAAAAACTAGTATACGGTTTTTATACTAATCTTGAAATTTGGGGTTAGCTTTTTCAGACTGCAGTTTGCTCTACAAAGTGATTATTTATGTTGCGCGTTTTTGCGATTTTGGCATTCATTAAGAACCTGCAGCTTTTGTGCAGGACTTGCACTGTGCCACGCGAGAATTTCATCAAGGGTTCTAAAGCAACCGATACAGGTATCGTTTTTATCCAAACAACAATGCCGAATACATGGGCTACTTGGTTCTTCATTGCTCACTTTAATGTTATTCATTAATTTTACCTTCGACTTTACTTATTAGACACTAGCCTTAGTTTTAGCTCGTGTCTAATAAGTGCAGTAGATAATCGGCTAGCGATAACTAAACTATGACCACTGCCTTTTACTTGTTTTGATGCTTCGCCATAAATGGTTGCAGTCTTTCAAGCAGTAGGCCTTGTTTTAACTGCCCTTCTTGCATACCTAACTGCGCACCTATTTGCATCAATTCTGGTGATTTAGCTAGAAACTTTTGCCCTGTGGGTGTTTCATAAAAGGCGGTTAACTCATTGATTTCTTTGTCAGTGAAATTCTCTGAGTAGACTTCAACCAATTCAGCTAAAATTACTTGCTGATCAAAATCATATTTAAACCAATCTCGGTAAATATTTTTCAGCTCTTCTTTCGCCGCTGCATCCAATTTTAACTGTGCCGCCATTTGCTCAATAACCGGCAACATAGCTTCAAAACCACCGGTCATCTGCTTATCCATGTCCATTACTGAGAACATTCTTTCAACTGGGCTGGTTGCTTGCTCTTCTGCATAACTGAGGTTGGTTAATATTAATAGTGAAAACGCACATATTGATAGGAGTTTTTTCATTGTAATTTCCTTATACAGGGATAAATAAACATGCACTTATCTTACTCTTATTGTTGCTGTCTATCAGTAGAAAACTTAATACTGGTAAATATGCGCAAATCAACAACTGTATTACCAGCTGTAAATTTGTGTAAATTAGCACTATCAACAGGTAAATATTACCTGTTGATAGAACCATTTATTGTTCTGAGTGCTGGCGCTTTTCAGTGATCATCGCATCGAGTTTTTCACCGCCTTTAATACCAAAATCAAGGGTGCGAATTGGGAATGGAATACTAATATCAGCGTCACTTAGCGCTTGTTTGACTGCCACAATTGCTTTATGGCGTACGGTCATAAAGTCTGCCTCGCCGGGGTATTTTATCCAAAACCACACCAGTAAGTTGACACTACTGTCTCCAAACCCTTCAGCATAAACAGCGGTTTCGTCTTGTTTAATTACAAAATCAAATTCATTGATTTTTTTAACTATCACCTCAGCTGCCAGCTCTGGGTCATCACCATATGAAATGCCCACCGGCACTTCAATGCGGCGTACACCTAAGGTACTGTAATTACGTAATACATTACGAAAAAGTATTTTGTTAGGCACTAAAATCAATTGCCCATAAAAGTTTTCGATAAGCGTGTTGCGCAAATTTATTGAGCGCACATTGCCAAAAACATCATCGGTTTTTATAACATCGCCTGTTTTAAAGGGTTTGCGAATACCCATAGCAATACCAGCGATTAGGTTCTCTGTCATATCTTGAAAGGCAAAACCAATTGCTAGACCAACAATCCCAGCACCAGCCAGTAATGACGTTACAGTGCCTTTTAGCCCTATAAAATCGAGGGCAACAAATAACCCAACACACAGTACTATCATCTTGAATATCGATGCCATTAAGTCTGCAATTTGTTGGGAGTCTAACGAGCGGCGTAAAACATTGCGCATCATCGAACCTAAAAAACGCGCGAGAATTGAGAAAACAATGGCGATGATCACCGCCACTATAAAATTAGGTATATGACTTATTACGACATCAAACCAGCCACCGAGTTTTTCTTCAATAAGTTTTTCGGCATCGCTGATAGAAGGTATTTTTAGCATTGCTTAACCTTGATTATTTTATAAATAGTCTCAGGTTATTGCAAAATAAGCGCCAAAACTAAAAAGCCATGCATTGCATGGCTTTTAAACAGATTAATAACTAGTTTTGTTCATCTCTTAGAAATACTGGCTCCAGCTCTTTTTGGGTCGCTTCGCTACTGTAGTAGTAACCATCAACAGTAAACTTTTTTAAATCGCTTAACTGGGTAACTTTATTCTCAATAATGTAGCGAGCCATCAAGCCGCGAGCTTTTTTAGCATAAAAGCTGATAATTTTATATTGGCCGTTTTTACAGTCTTTAAAGTGTGGAGTAATGATTTGCGCGTTTAAGGCTTTTTTATCAACCGCTTTAAAATACTCGTTTGATGCTAAATTTACTAGATATTGGCTATCTTGCTCAGCGAGTACGCTATTTAGTTTATCAGCAATAATACTGCCCCAAAATTCATAGAGGTTTTTACCACGGCTGTTATCAAGCTTAGTGCCCATTTCTAAGCGATACGCTTGCATTAAATCAAGTGGTTTTAATAACCCGTAAAGGCCTGACAAAATACGTAGATGACTTTGCGCGTAATCAAGTTGCCCGGCAGTTAAGCTGTTTGCATCTAAACCACCATATACATCGCCATTAAAAGCCATCACGGCTTGTTTAGCGTTGTCGGTAGTAAACGGTTGCGACCATTCACTAAAGCGCGCAGCATTAAGGCCTGCAAGCTTATCGCTAATTTTCATTAAACTGCCAATTTGTGCCGGCGTTAATTCGCGGCACACCGTCATCAACTCTTCGCTGTGCTCAAGTAACTCAGGTTGCGTGAATTTATCAGTGCTTGCTTGGCTCTCGAAATCTAAATTTTTTGCAGGTGAAATAACAGTGATCATAGTTAGCTATTGACTTGGAAATTATTTAATGTCAATTTCAACATTAAATGAAACGAAAAGCACGTTTTGTTTATATCAATTAGTTAGAATTGATTGGTATGATACCTACCTTATTCGCACAGCAAATTATGCTATGCACCTTCGTTCTTCACTGATACGGACATAAGACCTATTAAGCGCTGTCACAGTGCTGCAGTATAAGGTAGTTACAGTAGATTTTCTTTTAACTTGCTTGGAATGAGGAAAGCAAATGACTTCAGCTCTACAAAGGCTCAAACAACATTCATCTATCGTGGCCGACACTGGTGATATTGAAGCGATTAAAAAACACCAACCGGAAGATGCAACAACTAACCCTTCATTGCTATTAAAAGCCAGTGAAATTGAAGCCTATAAGCCGTATTTAGATAAAGCGTGGAGTTATGCTAAAGAAACCGAGCAAGACGCTGCTAAACAATTAGAACTAGCCTGTGACTACTTTGCTGTATTACTAGGTAAAGAGATCAGTGACATTGTGCCGGGTTATATTTCAACCGAAGTTGATGCACGTTTATCATTTGATACTCAAGCAACAATTGCTAAAGCACACACATTACTAAGCCTTTATGAAAAAGAAGGTGTGAGCAAAGATAAAATCTTAATCAAAGTTGCCTCAACGTGGGAAGGTATTAAAGCCGCAGAGCAACTTGAAAAAGAAGGTACTAAGTGTAACTTAACGCTGCTATTTAGTGATGCTCAAGCCCGTGCTTGTGCAGATGCTAACGTATTTTTGATTTCACCATTTGTTGGCCGTATTTTAGATTGGCACGTTGCTAACGGCTTAGAAAAACCAACTGATCCATTACAAGATCCAGGCGTGCAATCAGTACGCAGTATTTTTGAATTTTATAAGCGTCATGATTATAAAACGGTTGTTATGGGCGCAAGTTTCCGTAACACCGGTGAAATCATCGCACTAACTGGTTGCGATAAACTAACCATCAGTCCTAACCTTTTAGAAGAGCTAGGCAACCTTGAAGGTGCACAGGAGTATTTACTTGAAAGTGATATTACTAAAGAGCCTAAACCTGCACCACTAACTGAAGCTCAGTTCCGTTGGTTACATAATCAAGATGCCATGGCGACAGAAAAACTAGCTGAAGGTATTCGTTCTTTTGCTGATGCACAAGAGCAACTAGAAGCGCGTTTTAAAGCAATGTAATCGCTTTTATCGTTTAAATTAAACGTCGCATTTGCGGCGTTTTTTTATGCCTGAAAATAATCTCTATTCATTAATTTATCACTTACCTGTAACATAAATGTCACTTTTTTATTCTATTTTAGTGTGGCCTGTGGTATAGGTATTTTCGAGGTTCAAAAAATTCAATAGGAGAAGTTCATGGATAGCCTAGACGATATTTTAGAGATATTAGAAGGTCCTGATACAACAAGAAAGACCTCTCAGAAAAATAAAAAGAGAAAATGGCGCGAAATCGAAGCTTTAAAAGACAAGCAACGTTTACGTAAAGAACTACAGGAACTAGACTTTTTTACAGACAATATTGCGATTGATGAATTAGATTTTTAATTTCGCAATAGCTACTAACCAACTAAAAGGCCCTTACCGATAAAGTAAGGGCCTTTGTTTATATCAGTTAACGTATATTCTGCGCAGGATAACCTAGCATCTACAATTCCTAAACTTGCCAATCGATCGCTGTTTGCCCTTGCTGTGTTAATAACTGATTGGTTGCGGAAAAATGCTGGCAACCAAAGAAGCCACGATGCGCAGACAACGGCGATGGGTGCGGGCCATTTAAAATATGGTGACGCGTACTATCAATGCCTTTACCTTTCTTTTGTGCGTGAGCACCCCATAAAATAAATACCACACCTTCACAGTGTTGATTAATATGGGCAATAACCTTATCGGTAAACTGCTCCCAACCTAAGTGTTTATGGGAATGGGCTTGGCCTTGCTCAACAGTCAGTACGGTATTAAGTAAAAACACCCCTTGCTCTGCCCAGCGTTGTAAATAACCGTGCGTAGGCACGCGAAAACCATCGATATCTGTAGCCAGCTCTTTATAGATATTTTTTAATGAGGGGGGAAGTTTACCAACCTCTGGTAATACCGAAAAACACAAACCATGTGCTTGTCCTTCGCCGTGGTAAGGATCTTGTCCTAAAATAACCACTTTTATATTACTTAACGGTGTTGCATCAAATGCACTAAATACATACTGCTCTGGCGGATATACAGCAATACCTTCGCTGCGCTTTTGAGCAACTGTATCCAACGTCTGCTGCATATAAGTTTTTGCACATTCGGTTTTTAAAAAGTCTTGCCAATCACTCATTGTGCCTCCTTAATTGCAACGCGTGAATCATCTATTTTAGTACACATATCAGCAAGACCATCCAACATACGCGTGGTAAAACGGTGTAGTAAATCAGCATTGACGCTAATAAACTGGTGGTGCTTTACCGCGGGTACTTCGGGCCATTGTGTCCAATCAATCACAGTTTGCTGCGCTTGTGACTTCTCATTAGGCAATATAATTATCTCTGGTTTTGCCACGATCACATTTTCAATACTTATCAGAGGGTAATCAGTTCGGCTGCTAGCAAATACATTACGACCTTGGCAAATTTCGATTAACTGATTGATCCAGGTATTTTTACCCACCGTCATCATCGGTTCTGCCCATAGCTGGTAAAATACCGCGACCTTACTTTTACCTTGCTGCTTGGCTTTGATTACAGCAATTTTTTGCTCAAATTCAAGTGCGGCTTGCTCGGCTGATTGCTCACGTCCAGTAAGCTCACCTAAACGGCGCAGTTCATTGGGTACTTTATCTACTTCACTGGCGTCACTGTAAATTATATCAATACCAAAACTTTTAATACGTGCTAAATCCTCAGCTTTGCTACCCGTTTTCCATGCTAAAACTAAATCAGGTTTGAGGGCCAGTAGCTTTTCTATTTGAATACCTTGGTGACCACCGATACGTGGGATATCATTGGCCGCAGCAGGGAAATCAGCATATTCCACGGTTCCCACGATTTGCTCACCAGCGCCGATGGTATACAGGTTTTCAACAATATGCGGGGCCAAGGCGATAATTCTTAATTGCTGCTTGTTAGGATCAGCCACGAGCTTAAAGCAGCACAGAGCCAGCGATAAAACGAGTACAAGCCTAAGCGTAGCCATTAATAATCAAATCCTATTTGCGCTTTAACACCAGCATCAAATGCATGCTTAACATTGCGCACTTCACTAACAGTATCAGCTAAGTCAGTTAACTTGCGGTGCGCACCACGGCCAGTAATAATTAAAGATTGCATTGGCGGACGATTAGCGATCACTTCGAGTGCTTCGTCTAAATCAATGTAGCCGTAGGTGATCATATAAGTAATTTCATCAAGTAATACTAAATTAATTGATTCGTCAGCCAACATACGTTTTGCTTCTTGCCAAGTCGCTTGCGCCGCTGCGGTATCTGATTCTTTATTTTGCGTCTCCCAGGTAAAACCTGTGTTCATAATGGCAAATTCAACCCCTGCGCCTTGCAATACATTACGCTCACCACACGGCCAAGTACCTTTAATAAACTGGCACACAGCAGCTTTCATGCCATGGCCTACACAACGTGTTACCGTGCCAAACCCTGAGGTTGATTTACCTTTACCGTTACCGGTGATCACCTGAAAAACACCTTTCTCAGTTTGTGCTGCGGCTATACGCTCATCAACTTTATCTTTTACTTTTTGTTGGCGTTGTTGGTGCTTGTCGCTCATGATTAACTCCTTCCCAGTTTTGGTAAATTTGCGTTATTTTGTCTAAATCTAAATGTTCTTTACACATCGTGGCTAAGCGCGTTAAGTGCTGCTCGCGATGTGTGTCTATATCTATTAATTGGGTAATACCACTATTTGGCAATACCCAATCCAGTATTAGTTGCGTAGCTGCACTGCTATCAAATAAGCCATGTAAGTAAGTACCTGCTATACAATCATCATCTGATATAAAGCCATCTTGCCTAACATGCTGTGGATGCTGAGTAAATTGTAAAAAAGGCTTTTTAAATGCTGGGCCAGCGCTGCAACCAGCGTGTATTTCATAGCCTGCGACTTTTGCTTGTTGACCGCCAAGATGGATCACACCAGCAGCTTGAGTTAGTACTTTATGCTGCCCTAAGTGAGTGGCAAAATCAGCAAGCCCTAAAGCTTTACAGTGTGTTTTACTTGATTCCACACCCTCAGGGTCATAAATATCTGTGCCGAGCATTTGCAAACCTCCGCAAATACCTAATAACTTACCGCCATAACGCAAGTGACGCTGAATCTGCTCGCCCCAGCCTTCATTGTTTAAAAAGGCTAAATCATTAATAACATTTTTACTGCCAGGAATGATGATCAGATCAACGTGTGGAATTGCTTGAGTATGGCGAATGTAATTAATGTCAATTTGCGGGTTTAAACGCAGCGCATCAAAATCAGTGTGGTTACTAATATGAGGAAGTAGCAATACTGCGATTTTTATTTTTGCTTGGCTTACTTGATTATCTATCGCTACCGCGTCTTCAGCATCGAGGGCGAGATCATGTAAATACGGCAACACCCCTAAAACTGGTTTACCGGTGTACTCTTCAAGCCAATCAAGGCCACCTTGCAATAAGCCTATATCGCCACGAAAACGGTTGATCACAAAGCCTTTTACTCGGGCTTGTTCTGACTCGCTTAATAGCGCAAGAGTACCGACCAAATGCGCAAACACACCGCCTTTATCTATATCTGCAATAATGATCACGGGGCAATCAACCGCTTCGGCGTAACCCATATTAGCAATATCACCCGCACGTAGATTAATTTCAGCCGGACTGCCCGCACCTTCAACTACCAGTAGCTCAAACTCTTCGCTTAAACGCTGTTGCGAAGCCAGTACCGCATCCATCGCGACTTTTTTATAATCATGATAAGCACCTGCTTCCATATTACTAATGGCTTTACCGTGAATTATCACTTGAGCGCCAGTATCACTATTGGGCTTGAGTAAAATGGGGTTAAAATCAACCCGTGGCACCACTTTAGCTGCAATCGCCTGAAGTGCTTGCGCACGACCTATTTCGCCGCCATCTTCTGTTACAGCGCTGTTTAAGGCCATATTTTGCGGTTTGAATGGAGCAACTTTGATCCCGCGTTCAACAAATACCCGGCACAATGCTGCAACTAAAGTACTTTTCCCTGCATCAGAAGTCGTACCTTGTACCATTAATGTTTTCATCATGACTGCCCTTTCAGTGTTAAGGCAAGACCTGCCATTATAAATTCAACTCGCGCAGCTTTTGCGGCAATGGCTTGATGTAACCAGCCTGATTCATCTACAAACCGGCGGCTTAGCTCGCCCAGAGGCACAATACCGTGGCCAACTTCGTTACTGACAAAAATCACTTGCCCCGGTAAATTTTCAAGGGTATTTAGTAGTGCTGATTTCTGTTCATCCCAACAATCACTTGTGGCGTGACATAAACAGTTACTTAACCATAAGGTTAAGCAATCAACTAAAATACAGTTATCTTTGCTGCTGTGTGTTTGTAACGCCTCAGCCAATGCAATTGGCTCCTCAACTAACGGCCAATCTACAGGGCGCTGTTGTTGATGATGGACTATACGATCTTGCATTTCAGTATCGTGGGCTTGCGCCGTTGCGAGGTAAATAACGCTTTTATTGCTTTGCTGTGCAAGCTGTTCAGCAAAGCGGCTTTTTCCACTGCGTGCGCCGCCTAAAATAAATGTGTGGTTAGCGTTCATAATACACTCACGAAAGTTAAGTAAATGGCAATTTCACTTAGCTGCTGCGCCGCACCTAAACAATCGCCAGTGTAACCACCTAACTGCTGTTTAAACCAGCGGATCAAAATGACTCTTAGGATCAGTAATACTGCTACAAGAATGAATACGGTTTGCCATAACAATACACCAACAGCAATCAAGCTAACCAGTAAAGTAGCGGCGGTTACAAGTAACGTAACTAAACTAGTGACCGATAGGTGCATAGCAAGCGGCTTTACTTTTGAAGTCGCATCCTCACTTACATACTCCATCCCCATAATTAAACTGGTTGCCACTACTCGGCTTACACATTGCCCGATAACAACTGCACTCAATACAGTAATCAATGACTCACTAAGAAAGAGTAGGCTTTGAAATTTAACCAGCAGCATAATAAGTAATGCCGCTGCACCATAAGTACCAAGACGACTGTCTTTCATAATGGCAAGCTTTTGCGACACCTGCCAACCACTGCCAAAACCATCCCATACATCGGCCCAGCCATCTTCATGAAATGCGCCTGTTAATAACAACCCGACCGCCATCATTAGTAATACACTTATTGATGCTGGTAACAGTAATTGAAAAACGCCGTAGCTGAGTGCTAATAATCCACCAAGCAGTAAACCCACTAAAGCAAAATAGCGACTTGCTTGATTTAAATGAGCACCGGTTACATTAAAGCGCAACTGCACCGGTAGCCGGGTTAAAAAGCTAATTGCTAATAACAGTAACTGCCATTGCGTTACTTTATTTGCCTCTGGGTTAGGCATTAACTGACAACCTGCTTAACACCAGCATCAGCAAAACTAGCCATCTGATTATAAAAACCAAGTGCGGCTTGCAATAATGGTAAACTTAACGCAGCGCCAGTGCCTTCACCCAAGCGTAAATCAAGTTGCAGCAGTGGCTTAACATCGAGTGCGTTTAACATCAGTCGATGGCCTTGCTCATTTGAGCAATGTGCAAAAATTAAATAATCTTTCACTGCTGGGTTAATATTAATTGCGGCCATTGCCGCAGCACTACAAATAAAGCCATCAACTACTACAGCCATGCCTTGCTCAGCCGCAGCCAACATAGCTCCCGTAATATGCACAATTTCAAAGCCACCTAACGCTGCAAGTAGTGAAATAGGATCTGCTAAATGTAACTGATGCAATACCAGCGCTTGCTCTACAACTGTTATTTTACGCGTAACAATATCATCACTAACACCCGTGCCTTTGCCAACACACTGCTGTGCAGGTAAATTCAGCATAGCTGCCATAATCGCTGCTGCACTAGTGGTATTACCTATGCCCATTTCGCCAAAGGCAATTGTATTACAACCACTATGACTGAGCTGCTGCACCAGCTGTTTAGCATTATTAAAGCCTTGCTGTACCTGCGCGGTATTCATTGCCATGTCTGTATTAAGTGGCTTTGTTATACTTCCTAGACGGCAATTATGGACACTTGGCGCTGTGACTGGATGCAAAATACCACAATCAATCACTTCTAATTGCCAACCTAACTGTTGGCAAAAGACATTAATAGCGGCACCACCGCTGACAAAATTAGCTACCATTTGTGAGGTGACATCACTGGGCGCTATCGATACCCCTTGTGCAGCAACACCATGATCTCCTGCAAATACCAGCAAAGTAGGCTTATTGATTGCAGGTGCAAAGGTTTTAAAAGCATCTTCGCTTGCCACTTTTTGGCTAAACAAAGTAACCAGTTGTATTGCACATTGTTCTAACTGTCCAAGTGCACCAAGCGGTTTAGTTTTTTGGTTAATCTTATCAATGATGAGGTGACCAAATTGATTAGTTACTGTGGGTATATTAAACATCTGACTAACTCTCTCGCTTGCGAAAATAAAGTAACGATAAAAAGAAAATACTGCCTATTGCAGAAGTAATAACACCGATTGGCAATTCTTGATTTGCAAGTAAAACACGCGATAGCACATCAACCCACACCATAAATATACCGCCAACTAAAGCCGTCATGATCAAACCAGTAATAGTGCCTTGCGACACAAAAAACCGTACTATATGCGGGATCATCAAACCAACAAAACCAATACCACCACACATCGCCACTAACACTGCAGTGATCAATGAGCTCAATACCAACATTAATAACCGAAACCGCTGTACCGGTATTCCTAAAGTTGCAGCACTTTCATCACCTAGTAACATTGCATTTAGTTGCCGACGAAAACCCATCATCAGCCCGGTGCAACTAATAATAACTAAAGCGGGTAACCATAACGTTGACCATTGTGCGCGAGCAAAGCTGCCTAGCGTCCAAAATAAAATAGCCGTGATCGCCTGCGGATCACTAAAATATAAAAGTAAGCTGGTAAAGGCACTGAATAAAAAGGATAAAGCGACCCCAGCCAAGAGCATGCTTTCAACTTGTCCGCGACCTGCTCGTCCGGCAATAAAAACCAGTAATAACATAGTCAATAAACTACCAACAAATGCCGCGGCCGACATTGTTATTCCCGCGCTGACTCCTGTTAGTGTCATAAAACATACCACACCAAATGAGGCTCCCGATGAAATACCAAATAAGTAAGGATCGGCTAACGGATTACGGGTTACGGTTTGTAAAATTAAACCAGCAATAGCTAGACCAGAGCCAGCTAAAAACGCCAACAATGTTCGTGGCATTCGCAGTTGCCATATGATCCGCGCTATAAAGGAGTCATCTCCCTGACCTATAATACTGTGGTATACATCAATGAATTTACTGGCCGCAGCACCAAAGCTAAGTGCTATAAAAATGCTCGACAAGGCAAAGAATAACGCCACGCTGACTGCAAAATAATTATTTTTTTGCATCAACGCCACCACCTTGATAACCGTAAAAATAGGTAATACGCGGAATGACCTTATTTAATTGTTTACTCTGTGGATGCGCCGAGACTTCGGCACAGACACCAAATACTTCGCTGAGCATTTCTTCCGTGATGACATATTCTGGGCTACCCGTTGCAACTAACTCACCTTGCTTTATCACCAGTAGTTCATCACACATACTTGCTGCAAGATTAAGATCATGGAACGACGCTAATACCGTTACATTTAGCGATTTAGCCAACTCCATTAATTGAATTTGATATTTAATATCTAAGTGGCTGGTAGGCTCGTCCATAATTAATAATTGAGGGCTTTGTACAATTGAACGTGCTATCAATGCGCGTTGCTTCTCGCCACCGGAAAGGGAATCAAACGATTGCTGTAAATGATGGCTCAAGCCAACTTGCTCAATCGCCTGAAAAATAATTTGTTGATCATTTTTAGTTGTCGAACTAAATAAGCTTTTATGCGGCGTAAGGCCAAGACTCACTACATCATAAAGCGATAGGTTAAATTGCGAAGGTGTTTCTTGCAGCACCACAGCAACTTGCTTGGCATATTCATCCGCACTTAGCTGCCAAATATTTTTCCCTGCAAATATAACCTCACCGCACACTGGTTTAGTGTAACGGTATAAACAACGCAATAAACTTGATTTACCTGCGCCATTAGGCCCTAACAAACCGATAAACTGGCCTGGTTTTATTGCAAAATTAATATCGTGCAAAATGGCGGTATTTGCCACCGACCACGATAAATTAGCTACTTCAAGTAAAGGGGGATCAATTACTGCTGGTATTTGCAATGTGTTATCTCTCTAGCAATAGCTAAACCCAATACACTACAAACCATTATGATCATGGTGATAATAGAAGAGTTAGCCCGCTCAATAGGTAATAAATTAACGTATTTTGTATCTGACTTATCGCGCTTGCGACTTACAGTTGCGGGAACAGTTGAGGAGTTACACCCCATTCCAAAATACATAAGGCTCTATTATGGGCGGGTGAGTAAATATTTCAATTAATATCTTTCTAGACGGCTAAAAATAGTCTTTTAAAACACAATTCTGGGCCATGCTTTATCGCTATCATCTATGTAAATATCAATACAAATAAGCTTCCCATAACCGATTGAAAATATGTTTTGCTGATTCGACTCTTTTGGTAACTGACAAATAATACCTAATAGTTGCTTGATCACTCCGGCATGCGTTAAAACTAATTGTGCTTGAGTGTGATTACTTGCAATATCAATTAGTAACGTTTGCCACCACGTTGCTATTCGCTGATAAAAATCTCTCATACTTTCGCCATGAGGAGGAGTTACTTGCCAAGGGCTTTGCCAAAAATCGCCAAGACTAGGAGGATCCGTCTGTTGCCACAAATCATCATATTTACAGCCATCCCAATCACCAAAATTAAACTCTCGGAGCTGATCGGTCAGAAAAAGTGGTATTTGCTGGGCATGGCTAAAAGATCTGGCAAATTCGCTACAACGTTTCAAAGTCGAACTTTGTACAAGCTCAATATTAGTTAGCTCATTGCACGCTTGATGTAATTGCGCACGGCCAAGTTCACTGAGTAAAAAATCTGTCTGTCCGGCCAAGACTCCTTGCTCAATCAATTCGCCATGGCGTAATAAATAAACGCGACTAGAAAATGGCGGCATAAAACCCTCTTACATTAAAGAAAAGTACTTTTAACAATAGCATAATGGTCATCCTAAACGGATTAAGCGCACATCAAAATGTAGAACGGCATTAGCTCCTATTTTTCCACCATTCCCCTTGCGTCCCCACGCCAGCTCTGCAGGAATTACAAATTCATAGCGAGAACCAACCGACATCAATAAAATACCTTCTCGTAATCCTTCGATTGCCTCATCTAAGGTAAATACTTCAGGCATTCCAGCTTTATAACTATCAGCTATTACGCTGCCATCAGCAAGCATAATACGCTGATTGATGACCACGGTATCTGTGTCAGTTACTCGCACACCAGAGATCTCATCTATTACTTTATACATCAAACCAGAAGCACACAGTTGAGTATCAGCATGATTACTAAATTTAACTATGAAGCTTTCACTGTTTTTACGATTGAGTCCTGATGAACCTTTTGATTTAGTTGTTTTTTTACGTGCCATGAAGCCCCACTATTTGTATGATAAATATAATAATCTTATCGCATAGGTAGAGGCCTAAACGCAAGTTTTATAGTGAGTTTGCGAGTTTTTCAAAACAATAAAATGATCTTAATGATTGGCGCTGTCTTTGCCCGCCAGCATAATCTCACTGCTAAATCACTTTCCTGCAAACGTAAAAAAGCCCGACTATTTCTAGTCGGGCTTTCTTTAATTAGATCCTGGCAATGTCCTACTTTCACATAGCAAATGCTACACTATCATCGGCGCTATTTCGTTTCACTACTGAGTTCGGCATGGGATCAGGTGGGTCCAAAACGCTATTGTTACCAAGAAAATTCTTTTCAATTTTCTTATTTTAATTATTAAGTTTTAAGTCCTTCGACTAAATTTGGAGCCTGGCAATGTCCTACTTTCACATAGCAAATGCTACACTATCATCGGCGCTGTTTCGTTTCACTACTGAGTTCGGCATGGGGTCAGGTGGGTCCAAAACGCTATTGTTACCAAGCA
>NZ_JACJFL010000054.1:0-25278 GCF_014164575.1 Pseudoalteromonas sp. SG41-1 | reverse complement strand
CGAGTTGGCGAGTTGGCGAGTTGGCGAGTTGGCGAGTTGGCGAAGTTAAAGTAATAAGGAAAAGATACAATGGCTATTTTTAAAAATTTATTTCGCTGGCAGCGTGGCAGGCAAGATTCGGGCTATGACAAAATGCTTCTGTGTGGCGCCCATTGGCCAGTAAAGTTTGATACTTATTTAATTAAGTTTCCCGTTGGTAGTGAAATAAAGCCCCATACAGATAAAGTAAAAAAAGGTAAGCATTTTCGTTTAAATCTCATTATCAAACGTGCCCAACTGGGCGGTGAGTTTATGTGCGAAAACACCTTATTTCAAAGCCAGCGTATAAAACTATTTAGGCCCGATATAACTCAGCATGCAGTAACCAAAATAGAAAAAGGTAGTCGTTATATATTAAGTATTGGCTGGGTTAAAAGCGATTAACCTTCACTATTTTCTACCATACTGATCGTCAAAACGTTCAATATCCGTTTCATCTAAAACGCTGCCAGTTTGTACTTCTATAAGAATAAGTGGCTCATTTTGCGTGTTTGCTAAACTGTGAATGTGACCGGCGGCTATATAGCAAGATTGATCGGCAGCAAGCCTGTGTGCTTGGCCATCAATACGCACATCAGCAATGCCAGAGACGACAACCCAATGTTCAGCGCGGTGCTGATGGCGCTGCGTTGAAAGTTTGCCAGCTGGGCTGACAATAATTTTTTTCACTTTAAAGCCGGTGCCTGCAATTAACACTCGGTAACTACCCCACGGTCGATACACGGCTTGATGATGGATCAATTTATCACCGTGCTTAACGGCTAATTGCTTTAATAGTTCCGGAAGCTGCTCTAATTGGCTTTTGCTCGCGACTAAAGTTGCATCATGGGTGTGAATAATCGCTAAATCACTCACCCCAAGAGCTGCGATACTATGACCTTCTTCACCGCTGAGCAAGTTGTTATGGCTATGTAAAACCACGTCATCTGTGCTTAGGCTATTGCCTTGCTCGTCTTTATCGGCACTTTGCCATAGCGCATTAAAACCGCCGACATCATTCCAATTCAGCGCTAAAGGCAGC
This sequence comes from Pseudoalteromonas sp. SG41-1, assembly GCF_014164575.1. Lineage (NCBI taxonomy): Bacteria > Pseudomonadati > Pseudomonadota > Gammaproteobacteria > Alteromonadales > Pseudoalteromonadaceae > Pseudoalteromonas > Pseudoalteromonas sp. SG41-1. Next base: position 24,218 of record NZ_JACJFL010000054.1, on the reverse strand, counting down.
ACCGCCACATTTGGGCTGCGTTCTAAAATAGCATAGTCGATTGAATCACTTGGACAGTTTTTTAAGACTTCATTATTGGCACGGGTAAAACCTAAGTCACCACTGAAATTGGCGGCTGCTGCAATGCAACTGGCGATTTTTGGTGCAAAACGCTCAAGTTCAGCAAGGTATGCGCTAGGAGTGAATAAAAACATTCCACTGTTCCAGCTATATTCGCCACTGGCAAGATATTGCTGTGCTAATAGTAGACTGGGCTTTTCTTTAAATTGATCAACTTCATAGCAGTTTGAAGATGCTATTTTAGTGCCATTTTTAATATAACCGTAACCGCAATGGGCTGAGTCTGGCTCAATTGCAAAGGTAATTAACTTGCCCTGTTGCGCCAAGCTTATCGCATCAGGAAGTTGCTCTATTAACAACTCAAAGTTATCAATATGATGATCGGCTGGAATCACTAATAAAGGTTTATCAAGCCCTTGCTGTAATGCATATTGTGCTGCCAATGCGATGGCGGGAGCAGTATTTTTGCCATCAGGCTCTAATAGTAACGCCATGGTTGCAACACCGATTTGCTGGCATTGGCTGCTGACAATAAAGCGATGCTGTTCATTACAAACCAAAATCGGATCAGTAAAACATGAGTCAGAGACTCTATTTAAGGTACTTTGCAATAATGACTCATCTCCCAGTAAAGGTAAAAACTGTTTTGGCATAGCTTGGCGCGATAATGGCCATAACCGCGAACCGATACCACCGGCCAATACAACTGGAATAATGGAGTTTTTCATAGCAAACACACTTAAATTTGAATGCCCGTAGTTTAACAGAGTATAGCGAGTGCATTACAGCAACTAAAAAATCTATTTTTCGTCATCGACTCGCTTTTAATTCAAGCTGTTCTACACTAAATCTTAATTACCTATATTAGGTTTACAGCTTTGCTTTGATAAGGATGTTGTTATGGCTAACCAAACCCGTTCATTCGGAAATTTTGTACGTAATATTGGCTTGACTAAAAAGCTTGTTATTGCCTTTTTGCTCGTTGCATTAATTCCCTTGGCGATAGCCATCAGTCTTGCACTGTATAACTCGGCTACTGCTTTAAATAAACAAACTTATGCTCAATTAGAAGCGGTTAGTGAAATTAAAAAAAGCGCCATTGAAAGGCATTTTGCCGATATACATGCGCAATTATTATTTTTAGCACAAAGCCCTTTACTCCACACCGCAGCAGATGAACTTAGCCGTGCATTTAAAGAGCCCTATACAACATCTCTCGACAGCACCGCAGAGCAACAGCTGGCAGATTACTATCACAACGACTTTAATACTAAATACCGGCTTAAAAACGAAGACAAATTGCCAACTTCTGAGCTGCTTTCCACACTTTCACCCACGGCTAAATATTGGCAATCACAATACCTAGCAGATAACCCATACCCACTTGGCGAGAAAGCAAAATTAGTACAAGCAAGTGCTGATAATAACTACAATTTACTACACAGCAAATACCATAGCTTTTTACTAAATTTTGCGCAAAAATTTGATTTTTATGATGTCTTTATCATCGACAATCGCAGCGCTGAAGTAGTTTACTCTGTTTACAAAGAAGTTGACTTTGCCACTTCTTTACTCGATGGACCTTATGCTAATAGCAACCTAGCATTGGCATTTAAACAAGCAAAAATGATCAATGAAGATGAAATAACCTTTGTCGATTATCAGCAATATTTGCCATCTTATAATGCACCAGCCAGTTTTATCGCCACCCCAATTTATAACCAAGGCGTACATACCAGCACCTTGATTTTTCAACTATCCATTGATGCCCTAAATGTCATTATGACTGAGCGGGCTGGCTTAGGTACAAGTGGCGAGACATATTTAGTCGGACCTGATTTTTTAATGCGTTCTGATTCCTTTCTCGACCCCGAAAACCGCTCAGTTGTAAATTCTTTTCGCTATCCAAGCATAGGTAAAGTAAAAACGCTGGCAACTGAGCTTACTCAGCAAGGTAAAAAAGGTCAGCAAGTAATCACCGATTATAGCGGCTCCTTAGTACTGTCGTCTTATCAACCTATTAACGTATTAGGTATACAGTGGTCATTACTGGCTGAAATAGATAAAAAAGAAGCTTTTGCCACAGTCAGTCATTTAACGACGATTCTCATTAGCACCTTAATAATATCGATCATTGCCATTACTCTGGTCGCTATTTGGTTTGCTCGTTCGCTCACCCGCCCTGTGCAATTACTTGTCGACACAATGCGTCACGTTGAACAAAAAGGTGATTTTTCGGTACGAACGCCAGTGCTTTCGAATGATGAAATAGGTTCATCGGCAAGTGCTTTTAATTGCCTCCTTGATGCGCTGCAAAGCTCTATTTCCCAAACCAATACGGTTATGAATAAAATGGCCGCAGGTGAATTTAACCACCGAATTAGTGCGCCCTGCAAAGGTGAATTAGATTCCTTAAAACAGGCCACAAATAATTGCGCAGACTCGCTAGAGCAAGCAATGAGTGAAATAAATCATATTATAGATGAAATGAGCCAAGGAAATTTTAACAGCCAAATAACAACCCCAATGCAGGGACAGCTGGCCACCTTAAAACAAAATATAAATGGCTCTCTGCAATCGCTAAATAGCACCATTACTGAAATTGTCGGGGTAATGAGCCATATCGAACATGGTGACTTTAAACAACAGGTTACGGTAGCCGCACAAGGCTCTTTGGCACAATTAAAAAACAGTGTGAATAATTCAGTACACAGTTTAGCGGGAGCAGTAAGTGATATCAGTCGCGTAATGAGCGCACTTCACGATGGGGATTTTTCACAACACCTTGAGCAACCTCTACAAGGCCAGTTAGCCACACTTAAAAATGATATCAACGCGAGCGTCGACAATCTCGCGTTAATCATTAAAAATATTAACGATGTTATGGCAGCCGTAAATGCTGGCAACTTTAAACAACAAGTAAATTGCAGTGCCAATGGCCAATTATCAACTTTAAAGCATAATATTAATAACTCAATTATGGGTTTAGACACTGCTGTAAGTGAAATATCAAACGTTATGCTGGCGATCAGTAAAGGTAACTTCGAGCAGACAATCGATAGCGATATGAATGGCCAACTCAATGTACTTAAAGATGATGTAAATAGCTCTATTAGCAATTTGAGTATTGTTATTGCTGAACTCGCGCGCGTTATGGCAGCTATGCGTAGCGGTGATTTTAATCAACAACTAGAGACAAACATGCAAGGCCAATTAGCGCAGCTGCAAAATGATGTGAACAGTTCTTTGACCATCACCGCAGATGCAATCGCAGAGGTAACTAAGGTATTAAGCGGGCTTGCTCAAGGCAATTTAAATCAACAAGTACAGCAGGATTACCAAGGTGTATTTGCTACATTAAAAGCAGATGTAAATCAAACGATTGAAAAACTTACCAGTGTTATTAGCAGCATCCAAGACTCTGCCTTAAGAGTATCACAAAGCGCCGCAGAGATAGCAGAGAGTAACACCGAAATAAGTCAACGCACTGAAGAGCAAGCAGCCAATTTAGAAGAAGCCAGTGCTAGCAGCAGTAACATGCTAGATGAAATAGCAGCCATTGCTAAGCAAGCTAACGAAGCGGTTAAGCTTGCAGAAAACGCTCAAATGAGCGCAACCGAAGGGGGCGAGCTATCCATACAAACGGTTCATGCCATTGTTGAGGTCAATAACTCCAGTAAGGATATTAATGAAATTGTCTCTGTTATTGATGAAATAGCATTTCAAACCAATTTATTAGCTCTCAACGCAGCGGTAGAAGCTGCCAGAGCTGGCGAGCATGGTCGCGGGTTTGCGGTCGTTGCCAATGAGGTTAGAGAGTTAGCTGGACGTAGCGCAACCTCGGCGAAACAAATTAAAACTATAATAAGCAACAGCAACCAAAAAATTAGTCACGGTACCGCCCTTGCTAACTCATCAGGTGAGAAACTAAAGCAAATTGTCAGCGCTGTGGCTGATGTTAACCATATGATAGTGTCTATCAATAGCTCTTCGATTACCCAACAACAGGCAATTAAAGAGGTAGATATTGTGGTACAACGCCTAACAACCTTGATCCAAGAAAACTCAGCGATGACTGAAGAAACCATGGCTGCGGCAAAACAAATGGCAGATCAAGCCAACACTATGCGTCACTTGCTCGGGTATTTTTCACTGCAAAAGGCACCGTGATAAGGAAAATAAATTCACTAATAAATAGCAACGATTAATTGGCGATTCAAATTAACAAACTTGATAAACTAGCTGCACTGGATATTTTAATGCAAATTTAGGGATTCATAAGTGTACTTGCGACAACTTCAGTTAACAATGGTTTGTGCCTTAGCGATGCTGATACCACCAGCAGCTGTGGCTACGGCTGCTTACCAATGCACGGTTGATGGCGTGGCTACCTTTAGTCAACTACCTTGTGGTGACGATGCTAAAGAAATAAAAATTCCACCAACTAATGTGACCCAAGCAACTAATACGCAACAAAGCAAAGATATCATGGCGTCTGTAGATAGTTATGTTGCGATGCAAAAAATTGATCGTGAAATTGCAGTTTATCAACGAGAAATAAAGCAACTTCAAGATACTCTTGCAGAACAAAAAACCAAAATAAACTATATGACGCAAGACTCTGCAAATAAAATGGGTGCAAACTCAATTGCTGATGCGATAGCAAAACGCACAGCACAAGCGGAGCAACGCATTGAGCCGAAAATAAAGCAGTATCAGCAACAAATTGATGCGTTAAAAGCGTTTAAAACGCAACTAAGCCAATAAATTTAGCTTAGGGTTTGTTTAACCACTTTTATTAGCTGTGCTATATCACTACTGTTGTTATAAATATGCGGTGAAACTCGCACCCCATATGCTCGCGCATCGACACTTATATTCGCCTGAGACAGCGCGCTTAATACCGCTGGCTGTTGCTCGCCAAAATTTAAAATAGCTGTACCGCTACGTTTTTCTGGCGTTGTTGGTGACACCAAATATGGCCTAAACTCTGCACTTAATTGTTCAAGTAGCGCCAAGTTGTGCGCTCGCACTGTTGCAACACCTAATTTAGCAAAGTAACCAATGCTATGCCCTGCGAGAACAAATGGCGCAATCGATGGAGTGCCGCCCCAAAAACGCAATGCGCTATCATGATAAGCAAAGTGATGAATATCAAACTCAAATGGATTTTGATGTGAAAACCACCCTACATCTTGTGGTTCGCACACATTTAATTGCGCCTGGCTTACCCATAAATATGCCGCACCGGGACCTGAGCATAACCACTTAACGCTGGAACCAATCATAAAATCAGCATCAACTTGGCTTAAATCTAGAGGCAATACACCAGCTGACTGCGCCACATCAACAAGACTCAAACAGCCTGCGTGCTTACACAGTTGCGTAATTTCAGCTACTGGCGCTTGCTGGCCAGTATTTGAATAAGCGTGACTAATAAATACTAAATCAATATCTGTTTGAATATATTGTTGCCATTGCACGCTATCAGTTAAATCTACGTGTTCAGGAATAAACTTTATTTCAGCGCTACTAGCCAGCGCTTTTTGCATTGCAAACCCCATGCTAGGAAAGTCACTTTGCGCCATCAACACCTTACAATTAGCTTGCCGTAAGCGAGGATGCGACATAACTAACTTTGTTAAAGCGCTCGATAAATTTACTTGTGGGCAAAATTGCCTGCTCGGTGAATTAAACAATGTACTGAGCGCCTGAGTAAAGCGTTCAATGGCTGGCAGCCACTGCTGCCATGGCTCTTTATTACTCGCTTGCCAAGGAGCAAAAAAGTACTGGTTAAAATCATCTTGGCTGCTTTTCAGTGCACGGCCAACAGAGTGATTTAGCAAGTAACAGCCTGCGGCAAGATTAAAGTCATCTTTGTACATATTAATTACTCACCCATTGCTTTAATTGTGCTAAATCATCATAACGAGTTCTTATATCATCACGCTTTGCTGCTGCTCGACGATCTCTTAATTGTTCAAGAGAATCCAATAACACATGCAATGGCGGACCGCTGGCAGTTACTTTATTCATATGTTGCTGTTGCATGTGTTGAGCTGGCTGAGCTATAAACTTACTAACCAGTTGATTATGATGACCTATTGCAGTATCGCCATGCAGCTTACATACTTGTATAAACAACTTGGCATTGGTTTTAAACCACGAGCTATGGCGGGTATCTCCTGCCGCTAAAAAGTCATCCATTATGCTTGGCATACGCATAGACTCTCGCAGAATTTGCTGATCTTCAGGCATCATATATAAAAATTTATCCACCAGCATTTGTGAGTAACTCGGTTCGTTGGCAAAGCATAAACCTAACAGCATATCTATAACGTTAATTCCGGCAAAATCTCCCGCATTGGCTCCACGGTAAACCTCTTTGCCAACCCGATACGGCTTATAGTAAGGACGTACACAGAAAAAGAATCGCTCGGTGTCTAACTGATTATATAAAGCCGTATTCGATTCAATCACATCGACCAACGCCTGCTTGGCAACTTTAAGTAAATCACCGCATAGCGGATGCGAAATACCTAATGGCTGAATTTTTAATAATGCGTCAGCTGCTCGCTTATAGGCTAAAATCCCTTTGGTATTGTAATCAATAAATAATTTTTCATCTGGCAGATCCGTAAAGCGCTTATAAAGGCCATTAATCGCCTTATTATGGGTGGTTAAGTGAGCCGTCGCAAAACGCGGAGTAACCCCAATTGATGCACCAATATGCATGGCTAGTGCCGAGGCCTCGACTAAAGGGGAGGTTGTTTCGCGCGATGGTTCAGTGATCTCATGGCGTCGACAAGCCGCCATAAATAATCCTACATTGCCAAGTAAATCAAACGCACGATCAAATCCTTCATCAGTATTGCCTTCTGCCAGTAACTTACGAATATGCGCATTACCCTCAGCCTCTAACTGATGCTTAAATTGCTCCCCGACAAATTCTACGTTAGCTTTATCTTCTTGTTGCCAATAGATAGCCTCTAGTTGACTATTAATTTCTACAAAGCGGGTTCTGAGCCACTCATCAAATGCCTGGGTATTATTACTCACAGGTATTACTCCATACCAAATTTTATTGCATTTAGGTTAACAGATAACATAGAGCACAAATCAGCAAAACCACTAATAAAAACCCATACAATTAGTGATATTCACTCTATAATCACCATTAAATAAAATTTATTGTCATAGTTATGAGTTTAGATAAAAAAGATCAACAATTACTAACGTTGTTACAAAGCAATGCGCGCACCTCTGTATCAGAACTTGCAACAACTGTAAGTCTATCGGATACCCCTTGTTTGAGACGTATAAAAAAACTTGAAGCAAGCAAGGTGATCACTGGCTATCACGCAGCCTTAAACCCACGCGCACTCGGGTTAAACGTGCTGGTCTATGCGTTTGTGCGGTTGAGCCAAAATTCCGCCAGTGCGGCAAATATGTTTGAAGAACACGTGGAAAAACTGAATCATGTACTGGAGTGCTCTGTCATATCAGGAAGCTATGATTACTTATTGAAGATTATTGCTACCGATTTAGAAAGCTACGAAAGTTTTGTTAAATATAAGCTAGGGAGTATTGATTGTATTGCTAACATTGAGTCTACAGTGGTTTTAAAGCAAACATTTAGCAAAAAGCAGCTACCACTTTAAAAAATAATACTATTTAGTGCCGATTCGCTATACTGAAATATCACTATAAAAATAATATTTAACAAGGATGCATGTGAAGATTTTTCGTTCAACATCCAGTTCTTTTGTTTTTTACATATCGTTTGCTATTGCTTATTTTGCAACTGGTAAGTTATTAACTAATTTTGCCTTTCAATCACAAGTCATCCCTATTTGGCTCCCTGCTGGTATTGCCTTAGTTGGCTGTTTTATCTGGTGGTGGCGTTTTATGCCGGCATTATTTATTGCCTCTGTCGCCTTTAATTTAAGTACCGGTGATAACCCGATCACTGATCAGGTTTTAATTGGCAATACGCTAGAACAAGTACTGCTAATCGGCTTAGGCGCCGTGCTACAAGGCATGATTGGCGCTGCTCTTTTAAAGTACTGGCTAGGCCATCCGCTGTATTTAAAACAACGCCAATCGATTATTTATTTTATTTTTATCGTCGGTATTGTCGTCAGCCTCATATCGGCCAATATTGGAGTCTATGCTTTAAGTCAATTTAATCCCGCCTACAGCATTGAAAATCACTGGAAAAATGTTACTTATTGGTGGTTAGGTGACTCACTCGGTGTGCTGATCGCAACCCCCTTTTTATTGGCCTTACTACAGCCTAAATTTAAACGACACTACGTCACCCCATTGCCAACCATCGCAGTCTGCTCGGTATTATTCGTCTCTGTCGCCTTAACCACTAAACTATACAACCAAGAGACTTATTCAAATGCGATACAAATTGCCAAGCGTGAAACATCTATCATTGAAAACAGTTTACTGCGCAATTTAAATCTTAGCCAAATAACCGTACAAAGCCTTGCGAGCCAAATTCAATCAACACCAACTTTAAGTCAGCAAGAGTTTGATAGCTACAGTGCCCAATTACTGGCTGAGCATTCATTTATTAAAGCATTTTCATGGAATCGCAAAATTCCCCCAGCTCAGGTCAGTGATTTTAACAAGCAGCTCGATGAAATTTATAATTCATATAACTTTGATCCGAGTATTAAAGGAGCGCCATTATCAAACGACGATCCATTAGTGATTATTACCTATATCGCCCCTTTTGCAGAAAATCAATCCGCTATTGGTTTTAACCTCAATTCTCGTAAAGATCGCCGTGAGACTTTACTCGACCCACGCATCAAAAATCGCCCTGTAGGCACTAAAATAATTCAATTAGTGCAAGCACAACAACCTGAGCCCGCTTATTTATTATTTGCTCCTGTGTATCAACAAAATAATGAAATTGCCTCAATTAAAGGCTACGCAACAGGTGTATTTTTAGTGGAAAACATACTTGCTCAATCGCTTACGCAAGCACAAAATAAGATGTTTAATATCGCTATTTATGAAGCCAATGCTACCAACCCGTTTTATTCAAACGCCGAAAATGTGCCGACCAAAAGCAATAAGCTTACAACCATCACGATTAATTTTGCAGGGCAAACATGGCTAGTTGATTTAACGATTAAAGATGAGTTCCTACCGCATCAAACTAATCACATGACACTCTTTTTAATTATTCTACAGGTCATTGTAAGCTCACTTATTTTACTGGTATTACTGCTGTTTAATAACCAACATCTTGCACTTTCGCGTTTAGTGGCAGAGCGAACTCGCTCACTAGTTAAAGCTAAAAAGCAATCTGATTTAGCTAATCAGGCTAAAAGCCGATTTTTAGCCAATATGAGCCATGAAATTCGTACGCCGCTTAATGCAGTGATCGGTTTTTCAACCTTAGCTAAAAGTGAAGATAGCGCTGAAGTTCTCATCGGTTATCTAAATAAAATTAATTTAGCTTCTAAATCATTGTTAAGTTTAATCAATGATGTACTCGATATATCTAAAATTGAATCACAAAAGCTCACCTTGGAAGTCGCTCCTTTTGATTTAAATGCTCTTATTGCCCGGATTAGCAGTATGTTCGAACAAAGCGCTGAACAAAAAGGCATTCACTGGAAAGTTGATAACCAATTACCAACTGATATTTGGTTTGAAGGTGATGTTATGCGAATTGAGCAAATTTTATTAAACCTGTGTAGTAACGCCATCAAGTTTACCTGCGAAGGTGAAGTAAGTGTCAGCGCATACTGTAAGGAGATTACCGATAAACGTAGGCAAATTACCTTGGCTATTAAGGACTCTGGTATCGGCATTGCGCCATCAGAGCAAAGTAAATTATTTGATGCATTCACCCAAGCTGATAATTCCACATCACGCAAGTTTGGTGGCACCGGGCTTGGCTTAACAATCGCAAAAGAACTTAGTTTGCTAATGTCTGGAGACATCAGCGTACAAAGCGAGCCAGGTAAAGGCTCCACATTTACCCTGTCTGTCGAGTTAAATACGTGTGCTGCGCAACAAGTAACGGTAAAGCACACACAACAGCATGTTGATTTAAGCAAACTAAAAATACTGGTTGCAGAAGATAACAGCGTCAATCAATTAGTAATAAAAGCAATGCTTAGCTCTTTAGGGATCACCCCAACACTGGTTGAAAATGGCGAATTAGCAGTAGAGCAAGTTAAAATAAATGACTTCGATTTAGTGTTAATGGATTGCCAAATGCCCATTATGGACGGTTACCAAGCCACCGCCTTGATACGTCAAATTAAAAGTACTGAACAATTACCCGTCATTGCCTTAACCGCTGATGTAATGCCTGAGGATAAAGCCAATGCCTTAGCAATTGGTTTTAATCAGCATCTTGCAAAACCCCTCGAACTCGATAAGCTAACCGAGTGCCTAATCAATTATGTAGATGTTTATGAGCCTTAATGGAATATTACTAACTCTCACTTTATTAACAACCTCTAGCCTTGCTATCGGCCAAACCAACTGCGTTACTCAGTTGACTGATTTAAACTATATTATGAACAGCAAAAAGCAGGGCTTATTACGGTTTGAAAAAAGCAATGCTAATACGGATTTTTCCTATCAAAGTGAGCAAGCATTTAGTGATTATTTAAGCTTTGCATACCAACATATTTTAGCGGCAAACCCTCGCGCATCAATGCCTTGCCCTGTTTTAACTGATACCTATCAGCTTTTAGTTAAACAACAGCAACGTACTAGCCCCCCTAATATAGTTGATCTTATAGCGCCATTTGAATTACGCCAAAATAACAACCACAAAGCGGTTCTATTGATTCATGGGCTTACCGACTCTCCATTTACCTATCATGACTTGGCACAGATTTACTTTCAACAAGGCTATACCGTTCGTACTGTGCTGTTACCAGGCCATGGCACCGCAGCTGATGCACTAAGTAGTATTAATGCCAAACAATGGCAGCAAGCTGTTGACTATGCCATCAAGCGCACTATCAAAGATTTTGATCAAGTGATTTTAGGTGGCTACTCTACAGGTGCAGCCCTGTTACTCAATTATCTAACTGTCAAGCCCGCTAACCCAAAAATAACCGCACTGATGCTGTTTTCACCAGCCACTGAACCACATAATAAAAATGGTTGGCTGGCGAAGTGGATTGATCGTATTCCCTTTGTGAATTGGATAGATAAAGACGCCGATATTGATTTTGCTAAATATGAGTCGTTTCCATTTAATGCCGCAACCGCAGCCGACGATGCTATGCGCTCAATTGCGTTACCAGAACTAATCGAGCGTCAATTACCAAACTTAGCTATTTTTTCAGTAATGAGTGATGTAGATACCACCATTGATACCCGTGCATCGCTGCTATTATTAAGCGCCTTACATGATGTAAAGATACGCCCTGCAAATAGCTTAGATACTTTGGTTTATTACGGTGATAAAACAACCATTACCAGTGATTTTCCAAAAGACTACAGGGTATTAAATCCACAGTGCAAAAATGCAACCTGTAAAAACATTCATGGTATTTCTCATATTGCCGTAGTTAACTCACCTGATAACCCTTACTACGGTATTGCTGGCGCTTATCGCAATTGCGGCAGTTACCTCGATGATGATACTTTGTATAAGCAATGTAAAACGACCGAAAAACCTAATATTGGCGAGCGTACTGCAGAAAATATTGCAGCATTTCCAACCTTTCAACGTCTGACTTACAACCCTTACTTTACTGAGCAAGCACTCTATATAAAACAGTTTATAAAGCAGGTTGAAGGCTCGCAGGGCAATCAATAATGAGTATATTTAGTCACCGCTGGTTAACCAGTATCAGTACAATAGATGCCGCTGTTTGGCAGCAGTTTTTTGCCGATAATCCATTTACTGATCATGCATTTTTATTTGCATTAGAACAAAGCCAATGCGTATCAGCCGCGTCTGGTTGGCAACCGCAACATTTAGCCATTTACCAAAATGATACTTTGGTGGCATTAGCACCCGGCTATCTAAAAAGTCACTCTTATGGCGAATATGTATTTGATTGGGCATGGGCTGAAGCTTACCAGCAGCATGGTTTAGAATATTACCCTAAGTGGTTATCTGGCTCACCGTTTAGTCCTATTGAAGGTCAACGCCTCTCGATTGCACACTCACACCCAGAACAAGTATATCAGTACATTACACAGACTTTAACAGCTCAATGTGAGCAACAAGGTTGGTCTGGCTGGCACATTAACTTTTGCTCGCAACAGCAAGTCTCTCAACTCACACCACATCAAGGTATGCATCGTATTGGCGTGCAGTTTCAATGGCAAAATCAAAACTACGCTACTTTTGACGATTTTTTAGCGCAGTTAACTGCACGAAAACGTAAAGTATTGAAAAAAGAACGTAATAAAATAACCCAGCAAAATATTAGTATTAAATGGCTGCAAGGTGAACAGATAACTAAAGCTGTGATGAGCCAGTTTTGCGAATTTTACCAACGCACTTATTTAAAACGCTCTGGCCACATGGGTTATTTAAATCATGACTTTTTTATTTTGTTACATGCCTTAATGGCCGATAAACTGGTGATCATGCATGCCATCCATGCTCACGAAGTGGTCGCTGCAACACTGAGCTTTAAAAATAATGACACACTATACGGGCGCTATTGGGGAGCTATAGCAGAAATTGATTGCCTGCACTTTGAGCTTTGCTATTACCAAGGTATTGAATATTGTATTAAACATCAGCTTCAGTGTTTTCACTCAGGTGCGCAGGGCGAGCATAAAATAGCACGAGGTTTTGCACCGGTATTTACTCACTCCGTACATGCCGTAATGGATGCTACTTTTAGTCCTGCGATAGCAGATTACTTACAACGTGAGCGTCAGCATATGCGCATCTATCATCAGCAATGCACTGAATTATTACCTTTTAAGATTGATAACTAATGACGTTTAAAAATCAATAACTGATTATTAGCAGGCATCGCAATATCATCAACAAGCATTAACCCTGCTTGCTCAGCTAATTGCTGTACCCATTCGAAATCACGAATGCCACTTTGGCAGTCTTGCTGATTTAAAAATTCATCAAAACGCTGATTACTTTCACTGGTAAAGTTGCCGTTGTATTTAAATGGGCCATAAATACACACGAGACCTTTTGACGCTAAATGCTTATTAACACCAGTAAAAAATTGCTCAACTAACGGTTTGCTGACGATGTGTAACGTATTAGCAGTATAAATAGCATCAACGGTATTTATTGGCCAAGGGCGATTTAGATCTAACTCTACTGGTGCGTGCAAGTTATCTAGCTTTGCTTCATCAAGCCACTGTTTAATACCATTATGATTAACCAAGCGATCACTGGTATGCCATTGTAAGTGAGGCAAATTAGCAGCGAAGTGCACGCTGTGTTGCCCCGTACCTGATCCCACCTCTAACACACTCTCGACTTGTGCTAAATATGCTGTGATGACGCTTAATATTGGATTTTTATTATTTTCACACGCTTGCGAGAAAGGTTTCGTCATATATATTTCCAAGCATCTCAATACAGATGCACCAAGATTGGTAAAGTATGCCCATTAGTAAAGCAAATCTTGCAACCGATGTCGCTATTAAATAATTAATTTTATATAAAAACTATATAATTCAAAGTAATAAAAAAAATATTGAGCATGGTATGAGTTATGCATTTATCTAATTGAATCAACCAAACGGAGAAGATTATGTATATATCACCTTATACCGCCCTAGACGCTGCAATTGCGGCAAGTGAAAAACCAGTAACAGATAAAATAGGCTGTGATGAACGTGCCACTGTAATTGATTTACTATCGCAAACAAATCAACAAAATCAGGCGTTAATACATGAAACAGACCAAATATTTATTCTTGGCTACAATTAAAAAACTCACCTTCCGCCAATATTTACAATTTGTGACTTGCACCGAAACCGATTAACTGTAATGATAATAATTACCATTACAGTTAATCGGTTTTTCTTATGCATGAACATCACGCTATGCTTTATTATCAACAGCAAATGAAATGTATTTGCCCGCGACCTGGGCTACATGCGCCAGCTTTAGTGGCAAATTACATTGAAGCTGGCCTGAGTGCTGCACGTCATTACGAAAAAAACCACAGTCTATTGCTGCAAGAACTCTATCTAAGACGCACTTTCCATGAAATCCTCAACAAAATGTGCGACTCTTTAGTCCATTGTGCAATTCGCAAACAATGTTTAGAGCAACTTTATAAACCGTTACTGGCATTAAAGCGCTTTTATAGAAGTCATAATAGTATCAAGAAATACCTGATACTAGAGCGTGAAGCCCGTATTCTCAGTCACGAATTTAACCCTTTCTAGGAGTTTTCATGAGCGAATTTAGAACCGAATCAGATAGTATGGGCGAATTACAAGTCCCTACAGATGCACTTTATCAAGCGCAAACTCAACGTGCTGTAAATAACTTTCGCATTAGCGATTTAGTAATGCCAAAACAGTTTATTACCGCTCTTGCTTATATCAAACAGGCCGCAGCGCAAAGCAACTACGAGCTAGGTCATCTCAGTAAAAATAAAGCACAGCTAATCGAGCGCGCATGCCAAGAGATCATTGATGGCGAACATTTAGAACACTTCCCTATTGATATATTTCAAACAGGGTCAGGTACTAGCACTAATATGAATGCTAATGAGGTGATTGCAACTTTAGCAAGTCGTTATGGTGATGAGGTTATCCATCCCAACGACGACGTAAACATGGGGCAAAGCTCTAACGACGTGATCCCTACCACTATTGCTGTAAGCAGTGTAATTAACGTGGTGTATGAACTATTTCCGGCGCTGGATCAGCTATCACAAACGTTGGAGCGCAAAAAGTCAGAAATAGGTGAAATCGTAAAAACGGGTCGAACTCATTTGATGGATGCTATGCCAGTGACATTTGCGCAAATTCTAGGGTCTTGGCAACACCAAGTTGATAGTGCAATGGCAGGGATCCGCTATAGCCTTGAGGGGGTATCTGCTTTAGCGCAAGGAGGCACAGCCGTTGGTACTGGTATAAATGCCGATCCCCTGTTTGCTGAGCAATTTTGTAAAAATCTCAGTGCCAACGTCGGCGTACGCTTTGTGCCAAGCAAGAACTTTTTTTATAACATAGGTTCGCAAGACACTATTGTCGCTTTATCAGGGCAGCTAAAAGTACTCGCGGTTGCACAAATGAAGATAGCAAACGACCTACGTTGGATGAATTCAGGTCCACTAGCTGGCCTTGGTGAAATCGAACTAGAAGCTTTACAACCCGGTTCATCAATTATGCCCGGTAAAGTAAATCCTGTGATCCCTGAAGCGGCAGCCATGGTTAGTGCACAAGTGATTGGTAATGACGCAACTATTACTGTTGCAGGTCAATCAGGTAACTTCGAACTCAATGTAATGTTACCTGTAATAGCTTACAATATTTTGCAAAGTATTGAGTTACTAGCAAATAGTAGCCAAGCATTAGCTGATAAAGCGATTCGATCCTTTAAAGTGAAACACACAAGTATCGACAAAGCACTCGCCAAAAACCCCATATTAGTGACCGCGCTTAATCCAGTCATTGGTTATGCTAAAGCAGCTAAAATTGCCAAACAAGCATATCAAGATGGCCGTCCAATTCTTGATGTTGCTGAGCAAGAAACTGACCTATCACGTAGTGAGCTGGAAGCTTTACTCAATCCCGCAAAATTAACCCAAGGCGGACTATAAAAATATTAAACCCGTCCTTAGCGTCGGGTTTAACCTTTGAATGCCATAGTTTTTATTGCTGTGTTATCTGCAAAGTGTATGATGGTGGTTACTTGTTCACCACTATGAAGGTTTATCATGCGCTTATTTATTATCGCGCTTCTACTGCCGTTATGTTTATCGGCTTGTTCTGATGCTGCGACCCCGAATAACAACCAACTTAGCCCGGCTCCTGCAGCGCTAGTTAAAAATAATCAAGCGACTAAGTTAAATCCGCAAACAGAAGTTCCGGCAACAAGAGATAACATTAAAAAGGTCCACCAGCAATTACAGACACAAATTGCAGATCTAAACTGCGATAACAGCTCTCAATGTAAAGTATTACCGGTTGGTAGCCGTGCGTGCGGCGGCCCTAGTAGCTATATTGTTTACTCTAATAAAACGGCAAATGAGCAAGCCGTTGAAAAGTTAACTCAGCAGATCACCAGCCTTGAAAGCCAATTTAATGCACAGAACAAGATGATCAGTATTTGTCAGCACCTGACTGCCCCTGCGGCTCAGTGTATTGAAAATAAATGTGTTAAACTAGAAAGCTCTGCGACAAGTGTTTATTAAGGGAAACCAATATGAGTCGTTCATCATATTCTAAATTTTTAGTAACAACAGCCAGTTTGCTGATCCTCAGTGGTTGTGTCAGCACTTCTGACTCAACACCAGCAAACGGCAATGCAAATGTATCTAAATTAAATAGCGCATTGGCTGAGTTGGTGCAAGATAATAGCTGTACCGCGAGTTTTCAATGTAAGGTGCTTGAAGTAGGCCAACGCGCCTGTGGTGGTCCAAGCCGCTATGTAGTGTACTCAACCTTGCACACACAACAAGAAAATGCAGAACAGTTAGCGGATCAAATTACTCAGCAAGAAACTGCCAATAATAAAACCAATGGTTTAAATGATTGTTTACCGGTTTTACCTGTGCAAGCATTATGTATTGATCAGCAATGCCAGTCGTTTGAGCTAAAATAGTCGCTCTGCTGCAACCGCGCTATACCAATAATGGGATCAGCGCGGAAATTACCACGACCGCCACAATACAAATCCCCGCTTTAAAAATAAAATGCATCGGCATCTGCTTTTTAACCCAATAGGCATAAATAAACCGTAAGAAATAACTCGCTGCCGTGCCAAACAAAGCAAAAATTAGTAGATAGGCGATTAAAATAATATTCACAACAACTCATTATTTGATAATTTAAGCCCTAAGTGTAAGGGCTTAATAATCAGAAGGCAAAACCTAGCGTTTACTAGTTCGAGCAATCAGTAACTCAGCAACTTGCTGTTTTACTGCCCGCTTATCATCTGGGGCAACGCCAAAGCGTTCAGCAAGTAATGCTATTTCTTCATCATTAAGGTTAAATGATAAACGTTGACGCGTTTTTTTTGATTTAACCTCAAGTGATAAAATTTTGCGGATCATATCGGATGGCGTTAGCTCTTGATCAATGGCTTGCTTTTTTATCGATTTTTGCACTTCACTGCTAAGATCAAACGCCATTTGCGTGGCTCTTACAGCCTGCTCCTGACGTAACCATTTATCTTTTGCATTACTCACTGCGCATCTCCAGGGAACAGATCAACAATGTCTGTGATTGGTCGGGTTAAAGTGAGTGATACTTCAGTTTCTCCACCATCCCAAATCTCAATGTTTAAACCATGGCTCCCATCGCTCGACTCAAGGCAAATCATTTCGCATGGTTCGCCACCTTCTTGCTCATAGCGTGGTAATGGCTGGCTACGATAATCTTTATTATGAAAATAACACACAAATGGTGATTCACTTTGTTGATAGCTTTTAGCTAAAAACTGCATGTAACGCTCTGGTGTATTTTTCACTTCTAAGTAGGTTAAATCGTCTTCGTCAAAGATGCGCGCAAACGCATCCAGTGTGAAGATTTCATCCACTTCATCACGTTGGATTTTGATTGAAAAATTCGCCCACTCTTCACCATCGCTGCGCTCTATTTGCAAAAAAACCACCTTGCCAGCATCACTTTCAAGTACTAGCTCATAATCTGCACTGTGCTGATATTGATAAGTTTGCACATCGGTAACGCGCAATGTTTGCCCTTTTAGCCAACTTGGGTAAGCAAACGAATCAATCACTGTGAACATATCACCTTTTTTAAGTTCACTAGGGTGATTTAATTGGCGTTCAGGGGCTTTTTTAGACTTAAAGAAGTTAAACATAGACTGCCTCATAAGCAAAAAAGGTAACTTATAATAAGTTACCTTTTAATAATCGTAATTGCGCGTTAGCCGTTTTGCTTCGCTTTAATACGCGCTAAGATATCTGCACTTTTTGGATTGCTATCACCAATTCCAGCTTCAGCCATTTTAGCTTTAAGATCATCGCCATTAGTGTCAGCTTCAAGTACTTTAGCAGCACCAAGCTGGTCACTACGATCTTGTTGACGTTGCTTAATACGCTCAAGTGATTGGCGTGCATTCGTCATCGACGAGCTATTAGTATTAAGTGTGCTATTTACTGCCATTGTTGCTTGTTGCACGCTTTCAGTGGTTTTAACCATAGTAAGCTGACGTTGGTTTTCTTTGATCGATTTTTCAGCATCTTTTACTTGCTGCTTCAACGTTACAATGTGATTGCTAAAACCAGCTAACACTTGATCATGCTCTGCTTTTTCAGCTTCAAAGTCGCCAATTTTCTCAGCAATTTCTAGCGCTAACGGTTCATTACCTTTTTCAAGTGCTTGACCTGCATACGCTTCGTGCTCAGCAATTGAGGCATCTAATGCGCTAATCTTACGCTTCGTTTGCATTTCTTTAGCCATCACTTCAGTTAGGCTTTTTTTAGCACGCTGCAGCGCGTTTTGCGCATCAGCAATTTCTTGTTCAAAGATACGAATCCCATTCGCGTCAACAATTGCTTCGCCCGCTTCACGCGCGCCGCCACGTACTGCTGTAAATAACTTTTTTAAAATACTCATAATCTTAACTCCACTTAAAATAGCTAGCTGTTAATCGTTTAAATAAATGGTTACCGCTTCTAATGCATCAATGGCATTATCAGCTAAAGTAACTAGCTCATGGGTAATATCATCAAACGATGAATTAACCGACAAAGCACCAAAGATCGCATATTTATCATCAATCTTCGCAAATGCACTCAGCGGGATTGGTACATTCAAACGTAATAAGGTTTCATTCAACTCATCACGTAGTTCAGGCTTCACTTCCTCATCAGCGAACAAATAGCTAATACATAACAGCTGCTCTTGTGTCTGAGTAACAAAAATAGGAAGCTCATCATTGCCATCTACTATGACTTGCAACACATCTTGCTCGCCTGGATTGGCAATCAAGAAAGACTCAAAGTTAGCGCCTTCAGTTTCAAAAGATGCTAGTTTTATTGAAAGTTCATTTAATTCCATGTCTCTGCCTTTTGTCATTTGACATATTATGTCTGAGTTAAGATTCGCATGGTCGACATATTATGTCAACCATGATTTATTAATTTTTATACAATTCACTTTCTATCTGCCATGCACTACGATAATAATCATATAAAGTACCTGAGCCTAATTGATTGACTTCAATATCATTTATTTGTTCAAAATAATGATTGGGGAATACGAATGCTGCCAATAAATATTTTTTACTGATCCATCTAGAAGCAACTGGTAAGCTTGTTATATCGCTAATTCTCGCACTTGCAGATTGACCTGTGGTGGTTGCAATCGTCCATCCCCATTGTCCAAATGATGGAATATTTTGCTGGTATTGCTCAACATGCTTAAAACCTGCCGCTTTGACTGTTTTACCAATACTTAAAAATGCTTTTTTAGCATGATAAGGCGAAGTTGACTGCACAGCCATTGCACCATCTGCGGCTAGTAATTGACGGATATGATTATAAAAATAGTCACTGTACATTTTATTTAAATCGGGATGATTCGGATCAGGTAAGTCAATAATGATGGTATCAAAACGCTTACCTTCATCAAGTAACCGCTCTACTTCAAGAAAAGCATCACCCACTTTAATATGCGATCGAGGATCAGCCATTGAGTGCTTATTAAGTTTAGTTAAGCGCTCATGAATAGCTGCCGGAGGATTAAATTCATCGTCATCATGACCAAATAAACTAAGTAACTGGGCATCTAAATCAATTAAGGTGACTTCTTTAACAGGCCACTTCAATACGTCTCTTAGTGCTAACCCATCACCACCGCCTATAATCAATACATTATCGTGACGGTTCGAGGCTAATAATGGCGGATACACTAACATTGAATGATAAATTTGTTCATCGATGCTAGAAAACTGTAAGCGGCCGTTTAAGTAAAGATCGGTAATTGGATCGGGTTGATTGCGGCTCAATCGCTCGGTTAACACTAGATGCTGATACTTCGTCGCTTCAGAATAAATAACTTTATCCTTATAAAGCACATTACTTAAATCTTTCATCCAGCTACTACCAAGCATTAAAATAAAACCAAATAACACCAGTAAAGCGATATGACATACCAGTAATAGTTTGGCGTAACGGACATAGCTATGATAACGCCATAAGAATGCCAAACCTGCGATAATATTAAATAGCGCAGTCCATGCCGCAGCCTGCATGATTGGCATAGCCAACATAATGCTAACCCAAATAGCCGCTCCAATACCTGCACCTATATAGTCGGCACCGTAGATCGTGCCTGCATTATTTTCTAAGAAACGACCATAAACATGCTGACGTATGCGAGCGATAAGTGGAATTTCCATACCGATTAATAGACCTAACAATAAGCCAAATACATAAGGTAGGAATCGTGACCACTCTTGGAGTTTTTGAAATATATAGCCGTTAAGAATTACATCAGCTGGTAGATTAAAAATATCAGAAAAAATATGCGGTAAAGAATAACTAACAGCAATAACGCTGGCTATAGCTAAGATACAGCCCATACCAACAAGTGCAATAAGACTTTCAAGCCAAGCAAAGGCGGTAAAGGCATCCTTAAACCAACGCGCTAAAAAAGCCCCTATACCCATAGCTACGATCATAGTGCCTATCATCGCATAAATAGCGCTCTCTACAGAGCCTAAAACTCGTCCGGCATAATGAGATAGCAGATATTCATAAATAAGGCCACACCCAGCGAGTATGGCCATAACAGTAATTAATAAAAAATCATGCCCAAGTAAGGAGTACTTACTTGGGCTTTGCTTAGAATGTGACAAGTTTTACGCGCCTAATAGAGTTGCCATGGTAATGCCCACTGCAAACGAGATTGCCGCTGAAATAGTTGCTACACCCACATTTTTTTGACGGTTCACTTCGTCTGATATATCGCAACCTGAAAGGATAATTTTAATCGTAATTAAATGCAGTACGATAAATGCAATTAAACTAACCAAAGCGCTAATCGCCCAGAAAATCAAGCTGGTGTTAATGCTATCTGCAGCATAAGGCGCGATACCTGAAGCCGCAGTAAGCGCAAGCGCGCTACCGATTAAAAAGCCAGCATAGCGAATACCAACAGCCAAGTTACCGTCAACAATTGCTTGTTGTAGGCAATCTCCACTTCGGTTAGTACGCTTAAATAGTTGTACGCGATACTGGCTCACGAGCAATAACGCAATGCTACCAATAATAAACGCTGCTATCACGATTGGTAAACCATGCCAGCCTTCTGTAGCCACCCAAAATAGCGCTGAGCGAATCACGATTGCCACACTCACAACATGGCCAAAATCAATCACCGCGGCAGTTACATTACCCTTCACTATTTCATCATGTAAGCTGACTTTGCGCAGTGCCACTTTATCTTGAAAAAAGTGCCCAAGCTTTATTAGCACAATAGCTAACAAACCATAAGCTGCCATTTGCAGTGCTTCTTGCTGTAAGCTCACTGCAAATGCACCACTGCTTACACCCGTCAGCACAATTGCTAAAGCAACTAAGCCAGCAGCAAAGCTAATACCAAACGCAAAATTATCACGCTCAGTGATCTCATCATTGGCATGTAAGTTAGATACCCAACCTTTGATATATTTAAGGCTCACAAACAGTGCAATAATAATCGCAAAATCAATCGCGATTGCTTGTAGTGACCACATAGTTATTCCATTAAATTCGTACATATTCTTTAAACTCCAACACTAAATCTTTAAATAGCCGTTTACTTACCGCGACTGACACCGCGAGAGGTTCTATTATTGCTGTTTCTGACCGATCCCGAGTCTTTACTATAGCTACTGGTTTTGGAGTAACTACTACGACTTTTTGGTGGTGTATAACTGCTACGACTTAACCCAGAAGCCCCGGTTTTTTTAGATGCATAAGGGCTTGTGAATTGCTTACCTTGGCGTTGATACGATTGTTTAGTACGTGTTTCAACGGCGGTTTGTGCTTTAATTTGCTTAGGGCTAGAGTAACGCGCACGACCATAATCATTATAATAACTATACTTACGGCGCTTGCTCCAACTACCATATTCAACACGATCAAATACATCACCTAAAATGCGGTACATGCCATACCACTGCCAAAAGCTGATACCGCTACTGTTAGTTTGCCAATTACCATAATTAGGATTGCCGACTAACTGGTTGCCTTCACCAACCCCTTCAGCCTGCTGACTGATTGCACCGACACGCGCAAGCGAGCCACCCGACATATCAGCAAGCATATTAATAGGATCGGTCAAAGCATCCGAAAATAAAGCGGGCTTTGCAGCATCTCGCAACAAATCAATATTTTGCAGTGTTTCATCGTAAGGAGGAATAAGGTAAGTACTTTTGATATCAGCTAAGCGTTGTTGCAAACCTGAGTAAAGCGGGCCTTTTCGAGTTGCATCTTGCACGAGCACGCCAGCAATTTTAGCTAGCTCTGGCTTTTCATTGCTAAGTATACGGCCATATTCGCTTAATAAAGCGGCATTACGAATTGAGCCGTTATCTAAGGCACTACCAAGTCCTGCTAACTCAACTTCAGCTTTAGCTATAGATTGTTTAATTGTTTCTTGTAACTGCTCTTCTTTCGATTGACAGCCCATAAGTAAGCTTACCAAACAAAATAAACTGATAAGTTTCCAAGCTTTTATATTCGACATTCATGTCACCTGATTTACTAAATTAACCCAGCTAGTTTTACACAGCTTACTTATTAAACCAACAATGAAATTGCAACAAATGATGATTAAGCCGACTTGTCTATTACTTACGAAGTATAAGAACTTATACCAATCGTGTTAAGTTACTGACCATTTATAGCGACAGATAAATGGAGTGATAACAAGGCATAAATTTTGACATGTAGTTGTTCTACATGAAAAATTTATAACGCAGTTAGCGCTTTATTTAGCTCGTTAGAATGGTTAAATATTTAAGTCGATTGGTATTATTTGCCATCATTTATAAACAGCGCTAGTTTGCCTGTTGCTTATAAAGAGTGCGAGTTTACATTTCCTTCTGGGGAGCGCGAGTTTTTAAAACTTAACCCGCCTCCGTGGCTTTTGATATTAATTCCATACGTTGTGTCATGATTTCTTTATTAACAATAGGGCTGATCAGCGCTTCTGTTTTACCATTACTTGGGCAGACTGCACCAAATAAGTATCCATACTCAAACTGCTGTTGTTTTGTTGCACGGGGTCTCGTGCCTGTTTCAGCCCATAAGCGTGTTGTTTGATTTTGTTGTCCAAACCGTGCTTCATTTTGAAAGCAAACATCAATGCGACCTAAAGGGAGATGCCCTGGGTGTGAAGGAGCGTTTCCACTTGGAACTTTTTTAAAAGCCTCTTGGCTTTCTTTTGACTGCTTTGGGTGCTTAGAACGGCTTGTGATCCAGCTAAACCCACGCTTCTTGAGCAGTTTGTAAATATGATCGGTGTGATACCTTATGTTGAACTGGTCATAAATATACTGAGCAATATCTTCCCCCCATTAGTCTGCCTCCTTCTGAAGAACTTGCTGACTGTTTTACATAATCTGACAGTGTATTTAGTTGTTGTGAGGTTAATTTAGCTGGACGACCTTTAATCGGTTTGTTGTTCAAGCCAGCAACGCCATTGTTAAGGTAGTTTGAAACCCATTTATTGACACTGCCGCGCGCTGTATTTAGCCGCTTAGCAATATTCGTTCTGCTTTCACCCTCAAAGAATAATGAAACAGCAAGCAGGCGTATGCGCTTTCTTGCATTAGGCTCTTTACGTGATAAAGCTAAAAGTTACTTGGATTTTTCTAAGTTCAATTTAGTAAAAGTAGATAAGTATCAGTGTGTTAATTAGATCACATAATTTGGCAGATTGGTATAATTTGGCAGATTGGTATCATTAGCTGATAGAGGAAATAAATTTGCGAGTTTCGAGTTTCGAGTTTCGAGTTTCGAGTTTCGAG
>NZ_JACJFL010000053.1:15298-26193 GCF_014164575.1 Pseudoalteromonas sp. SG41-1 | reverse complement strand
CAACTCGCCAACTCGCCAACTCGCCAACTCGCCAATTCGTCAACTCATCTGCTCCCTGACATACTTTAAATACTGCTCAAGGCTATTTTGCCATAACACCAATGCTTCTGTGAGTGACTCTTTAAGCGGTTTGTTGTCGAGTAAGCGTCGTTCTATTTTTTTTAACTCTATGCCGTAGCGGTTAAAACCGAGTTGTAAAGCGGTGCTTGCTTGGCGATGGAGCAGCTTAATACATTGTTCTTTATCTTCGTCTAATAATTGTTGAGCACGGATCAGCTTGTTGCGTGCGGATAATACAAACTCGTTGTAAATAGACGAAATCTCGTCTTCACTAAAAGAGCTTTTTAATGTGTCTGCTGCGGTATTGTCATATAAAACATCACTCAGCTCAACGGCAATACTGGGTGCATGGCTGCTTTGTGAATCACTTAATGCTTGGCGTAATTTTTGTTGTTTAATTGGTTTACCAACAATGTCTTTTATTCCTAATGAGAAATACTCTTTGATTTCGTCAGGGCTTAAACTGGCAGTAAAGGCGAGTACTGGGGTACGTTGATTTTTATGCTCCATACCTTTGAGGGTTTTAAGTACTTCTTGGCCAGTCAGATCTGGCAGGTTCATGTCTAATAGCACAACATCAAAGTGGTACTCTTGCATCAGGTTAATAGCACTTTTACCATCGCGGGCGAGCTTGATTTTATGCTCATCATCAGCCATAAATTCTATGGCTATTTTTTGATTTAAATCTAAATCCTCGACCAGTAATACATCTAGTCCAGTTAAATAATCTTTTGATTGATGGCGCTGTTCAACAAGGCTGAGTTCGCCAAGCACAAGCGTGATATCAAAGCTAAACGAACTGCCTTTATCTAACTCACTGGTAATATCAAGTTGGGAGCCCAGTTTGGCTAGTAGGCGGCTGGTGATAGCAAGCCCTAGGCCTGTTCCGCCTTTTTCTTTACCTGCGCTACTTTGTACGTATGGCTCTGTAAGGTATTCTATTTCATCATCTTCAATGCCAGGCCCCGAGTCAATTACACTAATACGAATATGATGTTCAAGTTGGCGCTCCTCTAATAACTCTACGCGAATTTTAACTTCACCTTTGTCGGTAAATTTAATCGCATTACCAACGAGGTTAATGATGATTTGCCGAAGTTTTTGTTGGTCGCAGTAATAACAAGCTTGCTCTGGGAGGTTATAAATTAACTCAAACTTTAAGCGTTTCTGCTCGGCTAATGGACTAAGTAATAAACATAAGTTATGCAACCAAGTTTTAAATTCTACGTCCTCTTCATAAAGTGCTTCGTTGTGTTGGTCAAGGCTTGCGTAATCAAGCACTTTATCCACTAACAAGTTAAGTGATTCGGCGGAGTTTATAATGGCTTCGCAATAAGGTTTGTCTCGCGGGTCTGTTGATTGATTTAAGATCAATTGCGCACTACCTAAAATACCATTAAGGGGAGTGCGAATTTCATGACTAATGGTAGATAAAAATAAGCCTCTTATTTCAAGATCTTTTTGCGCTTTATTAGTTAACTGATTGAGGTTTTGCTCTCTGCGCTCGTTACATAATAACGCCATCCCGGTGGTATAAAACATTGGGGCGATCACGCCATTAACCAGTAAGGTCACGCTAAACCAGTTTTCTTTTAACAGTGTGAAATTGTTAACATCTTCCATTAAAAAAGCGCGACCGACAAAAATACAGCTAATAATGGTCAGGATCAAAATATAGACAATGCTGCCATTGGGGTAGGGCTTACGGGCAAAGCGAATAAATAAGTACAGTAAAAACAGTGCTTCGCTTATATGCTGTAAATCAGAGGCCAGCATACGATTACGAAGGTTAGAATCAACTACGGTAAAGTACATTAGCAATGCTCCGCAAAACAAGGTTGCTAATACAAAAAACCGAAACTCTTTGCCGCGGTAACCTAAAAATTGGCTGATTGCTAATGCATGGATGATGGACGCGCTAAACCATAAACTATTAGCAAGAACAATAGTGATAATGCTATCGAGACGACCGTGTAAGGCAAAGCTCATTAGAGCAATAAATAGCACTAAAGGATAAAGAATATATAACACTGTGCCTGGAGTGTTTTTGTTGGCGCGCCAAGTTAAAAAGTTGAGTAGTGCCATGACGACCATCATGGCGGCACTGGCAGAGTAGAGCGTGAGGGAGTCGAGCATTCATATTCCAAGCAGATCAGGATGACGAGTTTAGAATAATGGCAATTGCATTTGTTAGCAAATATCGCGCTCTAGAATAAACAAAAAAACAGGCACAAAGTACCTGTTTTAATATTAAAATAAGAGTTACTAGATTAGCGAATTTCGTCCGGAATATTTTGTTGTGCCCACGATAATAATTCAATACGATTACGACATTTTGTCTTTCTAAATGCGCTGTATAAATGAGTTTTTACAGTGTGTGGACTAATGCTTAACGCTTCAGCTATTTCCTTATTTTTAGAGCCGTTACTCATTAAGGAGATAATTGCTTTTTCGCGTTTAGTTAATTTTACAGGTTCAATATCACCGTCAGTGAGCTTATGTAATGCGTCTTTATTGAACTGCAACATACGGTTTAATGCGTTACACATGATATCACGACGATACCACAGCTGATCTTCGAGTAATAAACGAATGCCTTTCATTAGCACATCAGCATTGTCGGTAGTATAAAAAACACCCCGAATACCGCTTAACAATGCACGATTAGCTAGTTCTGGATTTTCGTCTAAGTTGAATAATACGATATCGCACTTAATACGTAGATTGACCAATTGCTCTTTCAATTTCCCCCAAGCGTCTTGGCTTGATGTTTCGATAAACAATAAACGCGTTCCCTCAGGAACGTCAGATATATTTGTTCCGGTAGTAACATTGAGCCCTTGGGTTTTTAATAAAGGCTCTAATACATTAATACCAATTGTATTAATTGGCTCTAGATCTAGTAACAAAAAGGCAGAACTACTCATACTTACTATACTCTTGAATAAAGTTGACTAATCAATCCTAACATGCAATCCGCCCCTTTAGTATTAGAAATTTCCTACTTTAGGGTAAGATAGACATAGTTTTATAACGTTTATCGTATTCGTCATAAAAGATACATTTAAAAAACTTTGTAACAATTTGAAATTAATAGCAAATAACATTTTCTTTCAAAGTTAATTTTTTTTTACAAATATTTACAGTTAAGCCGTTTAAAGTAAACCTTTAGTCTTATTTTGGTAAGGTGGCCACCCCATTATTTTACCTGCTAGCATATGTAAATGGATATGATAAACAGTTTGCCCGCCATGTTCATTGCAATTCATTACCACGCGGAAACCATCCTCTGCAAAGCCTTGTTGTTTCGCTATTTTTGCAGCAACCACATACAGGTGGCCAACAATTGGCGCATCTTGCTCGGTAATATCATTGATGGTCGCAATCGCTTTTTTCGGGATAATCAGCACGTGAAAAGGGGCTTGTGGGTTGATATCTCTAAACGCTAAACTAAGCTCATCTTCGTAGATGATATCAGCTGGGATCTCGCGGTTAATAATTTTAGTAAAAATAGTTTCTTGGCTCATTTAAAGGGCTCTTTGTCGGTTGTACTAAAGTCACTAATGACAAACTTTGCCTGCAGTGTCAAACTGAAATCAAACAACAAGGAGCTATTATGCGTAAACATTTATTATTAAGCGGTATTGTGTCATTATTTTTGAGTGCGACAAGCGTGGCCGAAACCGTCAATTTTCCTGAAGAAATAGTGCCATTACAAGTGGGCGATAAGAAAATTGAGCATTCATTTTTCAACCGTGTTGATGAAGTCGAGCTGGTTCCTGGCGTATATCAGCTCAAACTTAAATACACCGATTTGTACGAGCAAGGTTACGATGAGCATCAAGTTATCGACTCAGAACCATTTTGGGTGACGATGACCATTGCTGCCAATACAGATTATGATGTGGTGTTTAACCGTGCTGATAATGCGGTAGCAGCAGAAGTTTTTGCAGAAGCGCCACAAGTGAGCTTACAAGCAAAAGGGGCGTCATTAGGCACGCCGCTAGCCATTATAGCTGAGCCCGATTTGACAAGTAGTATTAACTCTCAAGTTGCGACAGTGCAAGTAGCACCAACAGCAGCAACCAGAGCTGCACCGATGGCTGCTAATTTACAAGCTCCAGTTTCTCGCCCTGCACCTAATGCAGGTAATGCGCCTAGTGCTGCCGCCATGTTAGATTTTTGGTGGCAACAAGCCAGTGCTCAAGAGCGGCAAGCTTTCATTGATAAAGTCACTAAAAATAAATAGCACTGATTAAAATAGATAGCAAAAAGGGCGAATAAATCGCCCTTTTTAATTTTCGTTATTTAGCTATTACTTAGCAAACAAGTCGTCAATAGTACCTTGCGCAAGTGGGTGGTAGCCCGGGCGCGCTTTTAGGTATACTTCATGTGCCCATTCACGTTTACCATTAGTAATCAGAGCTTTGTATAGCGGCACGATTAATTTGCGACGGCCAATACCTGATAAGTGTTTATCAAGTGCTGGATAGATAGGTTGATAGCCATTGCCAACCGCAAGCATAAACCAAGCAAAAGCACGCTCTGCGTTAGTTGATTGTGTAAGGTTGAACTCGCTGTCTAGCATCGCCATTTTATCTAGGCTTAAATCACGTGGTAAGTTATTTAAAAAGTGTAACCACTCATGCACAGTCCAATTTGCCGTAGGAAGTTGTGCGGCAGTTGTGTCACCTTTTAACCATGCTGCTGTTGCACTATCTACTTTATCGAATGCATCTGAGGTTGGGTTTGGTGCATCGCTCGGTAAGCCAGGCTGAAAAATCCACTCGTTTACTTTATCCATGCTAACAACACCTGGATACTGTTCAATTAAGTTCGTTTTTAAGTAAGTAACAAACTCTGCGGTGGTCAAAGATTTGAATGAAAACTCTTTAAAATAGGCTTTTACAAATGGGTCGAACTTGTCGCGACCATACTTGTTTTCAAGGTAAATTAAGAATAGCTGGCCTTTAGTATATGGCACTGAGCTGAATGCATCGTCCGGATCGCGGCCATTAAGTTTTAAGTTAAGGCGAGTATCTGGCGCTGCAATAGTTTTAAGTTGAGCACGCAGGCCCGCAGCGTCAAGCGCTTGCTCCATAACCGCACGGTCACGACCATAAACTTCTTCCATAATACGGTTTTCAACGTACGAGGTAAAACCTTCATTCAGCCATAAGTCTTCCCATGTAGCATTGGTTACTAAGTTGCCAGACCAAGAGTGAGCAAGCTCATGAGCGATTAAGTTAACTAAGCTTTTATCGCCAGCAACAACCGTTGGAGTGATAAACGACAGACGTGGATTCTCCATGCCACCGAAAGGAAAGCTCGGCGGTAACATTAAGAGGTCATAACGGCCCCAAGCATATTCACCATACATGGTACTTGTTTTATCGATCATCGCTTGCGTGTCTTCAAATTCAGCAACTGATGCATCTAAAATGGTTGGTTCAGCAAAAATGCCGGTTTGGCGTGACATAGCTTTAAATTCTAGATTACCAGCGCCAATCGCAATTAAGTAAGGAGAGATTGCTTGAGGCATATCAAAAATGTAATCGCCATCTTTATAAAGTGCATCTTTGTTGTCGGCACTCATCACCGCACGAACATCTTTAGGTGTATGAATACGTGCCGAGTAAGTTACACGCATCGCTGGTGTATCTTGTACTGGGATCCAACTACGAGCATGAATTGCTTGCGATTGGCTGTACATAAACGGATGAGTTTTACTGGCTGTTTGCTCAGGTGTTAACCATTGTAAGCCTGATGCTTCTGGGCGGCTATTGTAGTAAATGCGTACTTTTGCTGCTTGGTTTTTAAAAGTAATAGTTAACTTTGAGCCTTTAACATCATCACGTGCAGCAAGGGTAAATTTTGCTTTATGCCAGCCTCCAGTTTGATCTTGATACATTACTTTATCAATATCTAAGTCACGGGTATCAAGTACCAATGTTTTGCTGTCGGCATTTTGCCATTGTAACGTATGCTCAACAAAACCTTCTAACTGCTTGTCAGCAAAATCAACGTCTAAATCAAGATTTAAGTGTGTAGTAATAACATCATCAAGATTAGCATAGGAATTTTGATCAATGGCACTGGCCATTGCTTGAGAGCACATACCTGCCATAGCGAGGCTTAAAAAAAGCGGTTTAAGTTTCATATTGACCCTGGACGGAAATAAAAAGTGCAGGTTTTATATCATGATTGACCATCAGGGTTGAGCAATTTTTACAATCTGATGCGCGTTTTGCGACGATAGGTTACACTATTGCGATTAGTGACGATTAACCTTTGGGGCATTTTGTGGCTCTTTCTTTGCAAGCTTTTCATACATTTTCTTTACCGAGCCAGTGTTCACAACTGTGCGAAATAACTGACCTTACACAATTACAGCTACTGACGTTTGATAGCCCTTTTTGCATTTTAGGTGAAGGTAGTAACACGGTATTTTTAAGCGATTATCAAGGCACTGTAATTAAAATGGCGACTACCGGTATCGCCATCATTGAACGCGACAATGATTACTTACTTGAAGTTGCTGCAGGAGAAAACTGGCATCAGCTTGTTGCATATACGCTCAAACAAGGGATGCCTGGGCTTGAAAATCTTGCTTTGATCCCCGGTACAGTTGGCGCAGCACCGGTACAAAATATTGGTGCCTATGGTGTAGAGCTGGCAAAATTTATTGAATACGTAGAATATTTTGATATCGCCACTAAGCAGCTCATCCGCCTTAGTTGTCAACAATGCGAGTTTGGCTATCGAGAGTCTATTTTTAAGCATCAATTAGAAAATAAAGCAGTGATCACTTGCGTTGCATTGGCATTACCAAAACTTTGGCAGCCAGAGTTAAGCTATGGTCCTTTACAGCAGCTTGAGTCGGTAACGGCGCAGACGGTTTTTGAGCAAGTGATTAAAACTCGTAACAGCAAATTACCGGATCCTTACATACTTGCCAATGCCGGAAGCTTTTTTAAAAACCCAATTATAGAAAACCAGTTACTTAGCGAATTGCTCGTCGCGTATCCGCAGTTGCCTCATTATTACTATGATGAACACCACCATAAAGTAGCTGCCGGTTGGTTAATAGAACAAGCAGGGTTAAAAGGGTACCGTATCGCAGGAATTGAAGTGCATCAGCAACAAGCGTTAGTTTTAGTTAATCATGGTGGCAGTGAAGGCAGTGACCTAATTAAAATGATTCAACATATCCAGCAGCAAATATGGCAACGTTATCAAATAAGCTTACAGCATGAAGTTCGCTTGATGAATAATGATACTGAATGCCATATCGGTTTAGGGGAGTTAGCATGAAGGCGCCGGATGGTAATAAATTAGCAATCTTAAATGCGCTCAATCAGGGGGGCTTTATCTCTGGGCAATTACTTGGTGAGCAACTTGGCATTAGTCGCGCCGCAGTGAGTAAACATATGCAAAGTTTACAAGCGATGGGGCTGGATATTTTTAAAGTTAGCGGTAAGGGTTATAGCCTTAATAACTCCGTGGGCTTGTTAGAGCAAAATAAGATCCAGCAATATTATCAAGGCTTGAACGCCAGTACGGCACATATCGAAGTGCATCCGATCATTGATTCGACCAACAGTGAGTTAATGCGCCGTATTGCGGCTAAACAAACACTAGATTCAGGCACTGTCGTCGTCGCGGAAATGCAGCAAGCAGGGCGTGGGCGACGCGGACGCGTTTGGCAGTCTCCATTTGGTGCGAACTTGTATTATAGTTATTTCTGGCGCTTAGATGACGGGCTGCAAGCCGCAATGGGTATGTCTATCGCTGTAGGCTTAGCTGTTTACGATACGTTAAAAGCACTGTATCAGTTAGATATTGAACTCAAGTGGCCAAACGATATTTATCTTAATAAAGAAAAGCTCGCAGGTGTTTTGGTCGAATTAGATGGTCAGCCACAAGGACCATGTCAGCTCGTAATAGGCATTGGTATTAATTTGCAAATGCCCACAAGCTACAGCCAGCAAATCGACCAAGCGTGGACTGATTTGAGCCAACATAGCCAACAGATTGATAAAAATCAGCTGGTGGCACATTTAACATACCACCTTGAGCAACGATTAGCGCAGTACAGTCAAACTGGCTTGCATGACATGTATCAGCAGTGGAACGAACTCAACGCCTTTGCAGGACAGTGTGTGGAGTTAAATACTGGGCATAGAAGCTGGCGTGGTATCTGTGAAGGCATAGATCCACAAGGTGGTATTCGTATTCGCCAAGATGGTGAGGTTAAAAGCTATTACGGTGGTGAAATTTCACTACGCAAGGCAGTTCAATGAGATTATTAATCGATGTAGGTAATACAGCACTTAAAGCAGCGCTATGCCAGCAAGGCGAAATCAAGCCGTGTGATGTTAGTGCGCTACCTTGGCGGAAAATTAACGAGCTGGTTTATGCAAGTGTTGGTAAAAATGAGCAACTCAATGGGCTATTAGCACAAGCATTGGCATTTCAGGTGCCATGTTTTGAAGCGAAAGTGACTAAACAATTGAGTAACCTTAGCTGTGCGTATCAACAATTTAGTAATTTAGGTATTGATCGCTGGCTTGGTTTAATTGCTGCTTTTCAATTATGGCCGCAACAAGATTGCATCGTGATAGACACAGGCACAGCCACAACAATTGATGTACTTACAGCACAAGGACAACATTTGGGTGGCTGGATATTACCTGGCCTTGATCTCATGACACGCTCATTAACACAGAATACGCAGCGTGTTTTTGATGATGCCAACACGCCTTTTGCGAATGAGCTGGGTGTAAACACACCTAATGGTTTAAAAAATGGCGCGCTAGTGGCAACCTTAGGGGCTGTTGAACAAGCAAAATTACATTTAACCAATAAAAAACCTCAACTAATTTTTGCTGGTGGCTATGGTGCATTATTGAAAGCGCAATTTTTAGACGCGATTTATGATCCGCAATTAGTGATGAAGGGGCTCAATTACTGGTATGAATTGAGCAAAAATTAACAAAAACAGGCTGTTTTGCCTGATTTGTGAGCGTTCGGCACATAAAATCACATTTTTTTTAATTTTCTTGTTGCATCACCACCAACCTTCCTCTAATATCTCGCCCCGTACTAAAGCAGTGCCGACTTAGCTCAGCTGGTAGAGCAACTGACTTGTAATCAGTAGGTCAACCGTTCGACTCGGTTAGTCGGCACCACTTTCCTTTTACCGAAAGTGTTTAGTAAAGAATTATCGTGGAGGGGTTCCCGAGCGGCCAAAGGGATCAGACTGTAAATCTGACGGCTCAGCCTTCGCTGGTTCGAATCCAGCTCCCTCCACCACTTTATTCTTGACGGTTAGAGGTAGTTTAAGAACAGGTTGCTAACGCGGGCATCGTATAATGGCTATTACCTCAGCCTTCCAAGCTGATGATGCGGGTTCGATTCCCGCTGCCCGCTCCAGTTTCTGGTGTTGCTGATATAGCTCAGTTGGTAGAGCGCACCCTTGGTAAGGGTGAGGTCGGCAGTTCAACTCTGCCTATCAGCACCAGTCTTAGAATCTTCTTGATTACTTCCTTTATCTGTCAGAAAATACTATTTGAAATTTGAAAAATTTAACTTAATCTACCTCTGGTGGATTATTTTCATATGTAATCTAGATACACAAAACTGATAGGTTCCGTCATGGCAAAAGCAAAGTTTGAACGCGTAAAACCGCACGTAAACGTAGGTACAATCGGCCACGTTGACCACGGTAAAACTACCCTAACTGCAGCAATCACTAACGTACTTGCAAAAGTATACGGCGGTGTTGCTAAAGATTTCGCATCAATCGATAACGCTCCAGAAGAGCGCGAGCGCGGTATCACAATCTCAACTTCACACGTTGAATACGATACGCCTACTCGTCACTACGCACACGTAGATTGTCCTGGACACGCCGATTATGTTAAAAACATGATCACTGGTGCTGCTCAAATGGACGGCGCTATCCTTGTTGTTGCTGCGACTGATGGCCCTATGCCACAAACGCGTGAGCACATCCTTCTTTCTCGTCAAGTTGGCGTTCCTTACATCATCGTATTCATGAACAAATGTGACATGGTTGATGACGAAGAGCTACTTGAACTAGTAGAAATGGAAGTTCGTGAACTTCTTTCTGAGTACGATTTCCCAGGTGATGACTTACCACTAATCGCTGGTTCTGCGCTTAAAGCGTTAGAAGGCGAGAAAGAGTGGGAAGACAAGATCATTGAGCTTGCAGACGCACTTGATTCTTACATCCCAGAGCCAGAGCGTGACATCGATAAGCCATTCATCATGCCTATCGAAGATGTTTTCTCAATCCAAGGTCGTGGTACTGTTGTAACTGGTCGTGTTGAAGCTGGTATCATCCGCATTAATGACGAAGTAGAAATTGTTGGTATCAACGATACAACTAAATCTACTTGTACTGGTGTTGAAATGTTCCGTAAACTACTTGACGAAGGTCGTGCTGGTGAGAACATTGGTGCACTTCTACGTGGTACTAAACGTGAAGACGTTGAACGTGGTCAAGTACTAGCTAAGCCTGGTTCAATCAACCCACATACAACATTCACTTCAGAAGTATACGTACTTTCTAAAGATGAAGGTGGTCGTCATACTCCATTCTTCAAAGGTTACCGTCCACAGTTCTACTTCCGTACAACTGACGTAACTGGTGACGTACAGTTACCAGATGGCGTAGAAATGGTAATGCCTGGCGATAACGTTAAGATGACTGTAAAGTTAATCTCTCCAATCGCAATGGATGAAGGTCTACGTTTCGCAATCCGCGAAGGTGGCCGTACTGTAGGTGCTGGTGTAGTAGCAACTATCGT
>NZ_JACJFL010000053.1:0-15198 GCF_014164575.1 Pseudoalteromonas sp. SG41-1 | reverse complement strand
GTTAATATGTACTTGTAGGCGAGTGGCTTGCCACCGCGTTTATAACAGAAAGTAAATATATTAAATTTTCTTGCTATTTAAGTTGAGGAGATCTAGATTTTTACCGCTTACCGCTTACCGCTTACCGCTTACCGCTTACCGCTTACCGCTGAACCATTGTAACGTTATGATATAACAAACAAAATGATGTAACTTTTAATTTTTATGTAACATAAAGTCACTTTTTAAGTAACAAAACCTACCTAATATAATGCTCTCATTACTACAGACATTCTTGACCAAATCGTATCAATGGAACTTAAAAATGAAAATTAATAAAATTGCGACTGCAATTGGTTTAACACTGGCGTTGTCAGCGGGTGCTAATGCAGGTGTGTTACCTGATAACCAAATGAAAAGTGATTGGTATAGCGCTGCACAGGCTAAATTAACCTCTAAAGAAACGATGGCTAATGCAACACCAGCCACTAAAGCAAAGAACGTAATTCTATTTGTTGGTGATGGCATGGGTATATCAACCCTCACCGCAGCACGTATCCTTGCAGGCCAAAAACAAGGCGCTTTAGGAGAAGAGGGCTTTTTGAGCTTTGAAGAATTTCCGTATTCGGCACAAATAAAAACGTATAACGTCGATGCGCAAACACCGGATTCAGCAGGCACCATGACGGCTATTATCTCAGGTGTTAAAACGGATGTTGGTGTTATTGGTGTTAACGAAGACATTGAACGTGGCAAATGTGCAACTGTAGCAGGTAATGAATTAATTACAGCTACAGAGCTTGCAGAAATTAAAGGCCTAGCCACAGGTATTATTTCTACTGCACGGATCACCCACGCAACGCCAGCTGCAACGTATGCAAAATCAGCTGATCGTAATTGGGAAGACATTTCCGACATGCCTGCAGATGCAGTCACTGCAGGTTGTGAAGATATTGCGTCGCAATTAGTTAATTTCGAAAAAAATCTTGAAGCGCGCTTTGCGGGTGTTGATGTTGATGGTCTAGAAGTGGTGATGGGTGGCGGCCGTCGTCATTTCTTACCAAAAGATGCTGCATTTAACTCTAATGATGCTATGAGTGCAGTCGAAGGTGATCGTACTGATGAACGTGATTTAACAGCGCAATGGCAGCAAATGTATAGCGATGGTAAATACATTACTGATCAGGCCGGCTTTGACGCAATAAATGGCGATACCAAACGCGTATTTGGATTATTTAATGAATCGCATATGCAATATGAAGCGGATCGCAGTAATGATATTGCAGGTGAGCCTTCATTAACGCAAATGACGACTAAAGCGATTGATATCTTAAAGAATAATGAAAAAGGGTTTTTCCTAACGGTTGAATCGGGTCGTATCGATCACGCCCACCATGCCGGTAATGCTTACAACGCATTAAATGACACAATTGAATTTGCCAATGCGGTAAAAGCAGCAGTAGAAAATACCGATCCAAATGAAACACTTATTTTAGTCACTGCGGATCACAGCCATGTATTTACCATTGCTGGCTATCCAAAACGCGGTAACCCAATTTTGGGTCAAGTTGTAGCAGTAGGTCGCGATACTCCAACCCTTGCAGCTGACGGTATGCCTTATACCACAGTCGGTTACGCAAATGGCTTGGGCTTTAGAGATTTAGGTGATGAAACAGATGCAGACGCTTCATATTTAGCCGCAGCAGTTGCTGGGCGTGTTGAATTAAGTGGTGTTGATACCTTAACACCGGGCTTTCATCAAGAAGCAGCAGTCCCACTTAGCTCGGAAACTCATGCAGGTGAAGATATTTCATTGCATGCTAAGGGCCCTGGGGCACAGTTGGCACAAGGCGTTGTGGAGCAAAATGTTATTTTCCACATTATCAGTCAAGCGCTCGAACTAATAGAAGAATAATGGTGATTACAATGAAAAAACTTAACTTAATATCTCTTGCTGTGGTTGTTGCGTTAGCGGGTTGCTCTGATGATGACGATAAAATTGAGTCACTGACGGTTAAAAATACGCTTGCAGTTGGCTCTGAGCAATGTATCAATGGTGGCATTGAAACCCTAACAGGTGACGACAGCAATCAAAATGGTGAGCTTGATGCAGATGAAGTAACTACAACCACTGTAGTGTGTAACGATGCTGAAACTTCATTGAATCCACAACAGTTAGCGCCGCTTACTACAAATACTTGGTATAAAGAAGCACACACTAAATTAGCTAGTAGCCAAGATAATATTGCTAATATTGTTAAAGAGTCTGGCAAAGCGAAAAACGTCATTTTGTTTGTTGGCGACGGTATGGGGATTTCAACAGTAACAGCTGCGCGTATTTTAGCGGGTCAGTTACAGGGCAAAATGGGTGAAGAACATCAGTTAAGCTTTGAAACACTACCGTTTTCAGGGTTTGCTAAAACTTATAATGTTGATGCACAAACACCTGATTCTGCAGGTACGATGACAGCAATGGCATCAGGCGTAAAAACTGATGTCGGTGTTATTGGTATTGATGAAGCAGTGGTTAATGGTAATTGTTTGTCAGGTAAAGGCCATGAATTAGTAACGTCATTAGAGCTTGCGGAAATTGCAGGTAAATCAACGGGACTTATTTCAACGGCACGTATTACCCATGCCACACCAGCTGCAACGTATGCAAAAGCGGCAAACCGCAATTGGGAAGATGTTTCAGATATGCCTGAGTCGGAAGCGGCTAATTGTGAAGATATTGCATCGCAACTGGTTAACTTTGAAAAGAACTTAGAAGCGCGTTTTGCTGGGATCGATGTTGATGGTCTTGAAGTGGTAATGGGTGGCGGTCGTCGTCATTTCTTACCAAAAGACGCAGCATATAATTCAGCTGATGCAGTAAGCTCGGTAGAAGGCGATCGTACTGATGGCCGTGATTTAACTGCTGAATGGCAAGCTCAGTATCCAAATGGTCAATACGTAATGGATCAAGCAGGTTTTAATGCGATTGATGTGACTAACACTAAACAAATTTTTGGCTTGTTTAATGAATCTCACATGCAATACGAAGCTGACCGTGGCAATGATATTGCGGGTGAACCATCGTTATCAGAGATGACAGCAAAAGCACTGGATGTATTGGATAACAACGAGAAAGGCTTTTTCTTGACGGTTGAAGCTGGACGAATTGACCATGCTCACCATGCGGGCAATGCCTATAACGCTTTAAGTGATACCATTGAGTTATCAAAAGCGGTGCAAGTGGCGCTTGATAAAACCAGCATTGAAGATACGCTGATTATTGTTACTGCCGATCACAGCCATGTATTTACTATCGCAGGCTACCCAAAACGCGGTAATCCAATTTTAGGTAAAGTGGTTGCCGTGGGTGAAACCGAGCCAACACTTGCTGCCGATAATATGCCATACACCACCGTAGGTTATGCTAATGGTGGCGGCTTTAGAGATTTAGGTCAGGAAACGGATGCTGAAGTAGGTTACGACTTTGCCCCAGTAACCGGCCGTGTTGATTTAACCGATGTGGATACGCAAAGTCCAGGTTTCCACCAAGAAGCACTTGTGCCGCTGTCATCTGAAACTCATGCGGGTGAAGATGTTGGTGTTTATGCAATTGGCCCTGGTGCGCATTTAGTAACAGGTACTAACGAGCAGAGCTTTATTTTTCACGTGATGGATTATGCAGCTGACTTAGTAAAACAAGCGGATGCTAAAGTTACAAATTAAGTAATTGTCATGTAATACGCTTTACTAAAGAGCAACTCAAAACTGAGTTGCTCTTTGTCATTAATCTGCAAAATAAACACATTACAGTGACCCACGGTATTAAATCGAAAAGAGAATCCAGTGAAAAAAATTATCCTATCTTTAGCGTTAATAAGTCCATTGGCCAGTGCCACGCAGTGCGCGTTGGACAGTCAATATGTGCAAGCAAGCTATCAGGTTGGTAAGCAAGTTGCGGGCAAAGCTGTGGCTGAATCTCAACAGTTTACATTATGGCGAACACCCCATCAGGTTGCAGAGCAAGGCCTTGAATTAGTTGAAGTGTGGCAACAGTTGAGTAATCAGCAAATTCGGCCAATTCGTTACTTTCAAACACCGCAGCGTGGTATTGAATATCAACCTTCAGAGGTGCAAGGTCAGCAAGATTGGAGTACTAAATACCAATTAGTGAGTGATGATTTTATTGCCAAGATGACTTTAACCGATGAGCAAGGTGATGGCTGCGAGAAAATACAGCATTATCAATTAGTGCAAGGTGATACTACGATTGAGCTTGCATGGTTGGTAAATCAAAAGCTGGTAAGCGCAATGAGTATTGCTAAACCGCAACTTACTCAAACATTAACGTTGGGCACTGTGGACTTTAAAAAAGCTCAGATACAGCAGCAATTTGCCCTGTGGGATGCTTATCAAACGACTGACTATGCGGATATTGGTGATAACGAAGGCGACCCATTTTTAGCCAAAATGATTAACTTAGGATTTATCGAGCATGGTGCGTCTGGCTTTTATGATGCTAATGGTAAAGCGCTTGGTGGTGGGCACAGCCACTAAAAAGGGCCGGTGAATGCTCTTTTAAAGTCTCGATTTGGGTGTTAAAAGGCCAAATTTCAGCTTTATAAATTAGCATGTGGCCAGTGCCCGCAAAAGTATCGATTCGTTTAACCGTAATAAGTGATATTACACTATCGCAGCTGTATTTAGGTCGGGTTCAAATCATTCGTTGTTTGTTTTGCTATAAAGATCACCTTACGATACAAATAAAATTGGCTAAAATGGCTTTCCTCTTTTAACTTTAGTAGATGTACTATTTAAGGAGATTGAATCGTGAGTGACACACAAAGTAATCACCCCCACGGGGTTTTCTGTTGGTCAGAGTTATGTACATCTAACTGGAAAAGCGGCAAAGCTTTTTACACTGAGTTATTTGCTTGGGGGGCTGATGATCAACCCATTGGTGATGGTCTTTATTACACTATGTTACAAAAGCAAGGTGATGATATTGCTGCCATGTATCAAATGCCGAACGAACAAAAAAACGCAGCGACATCAAGTCATTGGTTAGCCTATATTGCAGTAGATAATATTGATGAAGTAGCTGAAAAAGCCAAACAATTAGGTGCTGATATTATCGCCGGTCCTCATGATGTAATGGACGCGGGTCGCATGGTGTTGCTAAATGAGCCTGGTGGTGCATTATTTGCCTTATGGCAAGGTAATCAACATAAAGGTTGCAAACGTTTAGGTGAACTTAATACTCCCTATTGGCATGAACTGGCAACCCGCAACAGTGCTGCAAGCCGTGAGTTTTATTGCCAGTTATTGGGTTGGCAGAGCGTTGAAAAACCTATGCAAGGAATGAGCTACACATTATTCACTGTTGCTGACCAACCCGTTGCAGGGATGATTGAGATGACCGATGAATGGCCTGCAGAAATTCCTGCTCACTGGATGATTTATTTTGCTGTCGATGATTGTGATAACTATGTCGCAACGGCTCAGCAACTTGGCGGTGAAGTGTGTGTGGCACCAACCGATATTCCCGAGGTGGGCCGCTTTAGTGTGATCACCGATCCACAAGGCGCAGTGTTTTCAATTATGACCTCCGCTATGAATGATGTGAAATGTAACTAGTTATGCTTAATTTAATTAACTAAAAAAGCACTTAGGTGCTTTTTTTATTTTTGTTTGCCCCAAGCTCTCAGTTATAGAGTGTATATAGAATGGGAGTAAAAGTATGACAAAGCATGTGGTAATTACAGGCGCTAATCGTGGCATCGGCCTTAATTTATGTCAGCAATATTTAGCAAAGGGTTACCAGGTTACGGCCGTGGTGCGAAGCCCTAGTGCCGAACTTAAAGCGTTAGATGTAACTGTGATCAGTAATATTGATGTTGCCAATGCAGCAGATATCGAAACGCTTGAGAGCCAATTGCACGGTCATAAGATTGATGTGTTGATCAACAATGCCGGTATTTTCCATAATGAAAGTATGGCAGAGATGGATTTTGATACCATCAATCAACAAATTGCGGTCAATGCGGTAGCACCGATCCGAGTGACTCATGCTTTGATCCACAGTTTAGGTGTTGATGCTAAAGTCGCTATGATCACCAGCCGTATGGGTTCTATTGCCGATAATGGTTCTGGTGGTTATATTGGTTATCGTATGTCAAAGGCTGCACTTAATGCCGCATCAGTGAGCTTAGCTCATGAATTAAAAAGTAAAAAAATTGCTGTTGGTTTATTTCATCCGGGTTTTGTGCAAACGCAAATGGTTAATTTTGCAGGCGATATCTCAGCAGAGGAATCTGCACAGCGCTTAACACAGCGTATTGATGAACTAAATCTCAGTAATAGCGGTGGTTTTTGGCATTCAAATGGTGAAACCCTGCCTTGGTAAATAATATTTAATGTAGGTTATCTTTAATAGCTAAACAGGCTGTAAATCAGCAGTCAGTTTAGCTAAATTTAATTAATTTTTGCTATAATGCTGTCATATTAACGATTTTAGTATTTGAGAGCAGCACATGGAATTAGAGCAAGATAGTAGTTTAACCCTTCCGTTATTTCTTTTTGATGAGACCTTAAATGAGCGAGATTTATCGACCCCTGATCTCTCAATAAGCGTACTTTTAGATGACGACTTACTGACCCAGCTTTGTCAAAATCCAGCACCGGATAGCAGCATTGCTATTACTATTTCAGATTATATTGTAGAAGCCCATAACCCGGCGTTTGCAGACTTAGCAAGCAATGCACATCAAGCACAGCTAACTTTAACGCGTGGACCATTATTGAGCGCAGTACTCGATACCCAATCAGAGCAAACATTTGTGTCCCCACAAATGGATATGATGCCGACGTTTGACTTGGGCGATGAGGACGAATAATTCGATGAGAAAGTCTTTTTTGCTGAGTGCACTAATTGTTGTGCTCAGTGGCTGCGCTTATTTAGGTGCCGCTCATTACAATGAGCTATTCGGGCCAGAGCAAACACAGCAGCGTATGGTTGAACATAACTCAGGTAGCGGTGCTGAGTTTTTACAGCATGTACAACCTGTGCTCGAGAGTCGTTGTGTGGTTTGTCATGGCTGCTATGATGCACCATGCCAACTGAAACTTTCATCTCCAGAAGGAATTGACCGCGGCCTAAGTAAGGAACGTGTTTACAATGGTACTCGTTTATTAGCATCGACTCCCAGCCGCTTACTTTTTGATGCAACGAATACTAGCCAGTGGCGTGATAAAGACTTTACCCCAGTATTGAATGAACGAGCGCAAACAGAGCAAGCAAATCTTGCCGGTAGCGTGTTGTACAACAGTTTAGTGTTAAAAATGAGCTCACCGCTACCAAATGATGAGATCTTAGGTGATGAGTTTGATTTTTCTTTAGATCGCTCGCAAAGCTGCGCCACTATAGGAGAATTTGACAGCCTTGCCAACAGTCAACCTCATTCCGGGATGCCATATGGATTACCTGGTATTTCGCGTACTGAATTTAAGCACCTTGAAAAGTGGCTTAAAGAGGGCGGTAAAATGGCGCATATTAAACCGCCAAGCAAAGCTGCTTTAGCTCAAGCACAACGCTGGGAGAGCTTTTTAAACCAAGACGATTTAAAGTATCAATTAACAGCACGTTATGTGTTTGAACATTGGTATTTAGCACATATTTATTTTGTTCAAGATGATGAAAAAAGCTTTTTTAAATTGGTGCGTTCGAGTACCCCACCAGGGCAGGACATTGAGTTAATAAATACCCGCCGCCCTTACGATGACCCTAAAGTGGAGCGGGTGTATTATCGCTTAATGCATGATCGTTCGACTATTTTGGCAAAAACGCATTTACCACTGGCACTGAATGACAGTAAATTAGCGCGCTTGTACAGCCAGTTTATTGCGCCAGATTATCACGTTGACAGCATGCCAAGTTACTTGCCAGAAATAGCATCCAACCCATTTAAAGTGTTTGCCGCCATGCCGGTTAAATCTAAATATCAATTTATGTTAGATGAAGCTGAATTAATCATTATGGGCTTTATTAAAGGGCCTGTTTGTCGTGGTCAAATAGCGTTAAATGTTATTAATGATCATTTTTGGGTGGCATTTGCTGATCCAGCTAAAGCGGCAACGCCAGAAGTGGGTGAAATGCTGCTACAACATGAAGATGCCTTGGCATTGCCAGCGGCTGAAGAAAGCAACGCTTTACCTATTTCTAGCTGGGTCAAATATGCCAAACGTCAGAATACTTACCTTAAAGCCAAGGCAACGTTGGCAAATAGTATGTTCAAAAATGGTGAAAATCTAACCACCGACCTATTATGGCGTGGTGACGAGGTGAATGATAATGCTGCTCTGACTATTTTCCGCCATTTTGATAGTGCGACTGTGGTTAAAGGTTTTATTGGCCAAGAGCCAAAAACCATGTGGGTATTAGATTACGCACTGTTTGAGCGGATACATTATTTATTAGTTGCCGGGTTTGATGTCTACGGTAATGTTGGCCATCAGTTGATCACTCGTTTATACATGGATTTTTTGCGTCTAGAAGGCGAGCAAAACTTTTTAGCACTGTTACCTAAGCCTCAGCGTAAAGAGTTAAAAGCAAACTGGTATCGTAAAGCACCACCGAGTTTAACTAATTTCTTTGAAAGTGGTGATGAGTTTAGTCAGCCAACAGGGATTGACTACAAAACACAGGATCAACAACACGAGTTATATGGCTTAATTA
Organism: Pseudoalteromonas sp. SG41-1; assembly: GCF_014164575.1. Taxonomy (NCBI): domain Bacteria; kingdom Pseudomonadati; phylum Pseudomonadota; class Gammaproteobacteria; order Alteromonadales; family Pseudoalteromonadaceae; genus Pseudoalteromonas; species Pseudoalteromonas sp. SG41-1. Next base: position 6,494 of record NZ_JACJFL010000053.1, on the reverse strand, counting down.
AACAAACGCTAAAACCGGTGTTAAGTCCGCGCTTCGATTACACACAAGTACCAGAGCCGTTACAGCAATTAAATAATATGCCTGCAAAAGCAATTAATTTACTGCCGCAAATCTCGTTTATATTAGTGAAAGACGGTGCTGCAGAGCATCAAGCGTATACCATGATCCATCACAATGCCCATTATAATATTTCTAGTTTATTGAACGAGGAAGGGCAGCGCGCTTATGCAGAAGATACAGTCACCATTGTGCCTGGTTTCATTGGTGATTACCCTGAAACAATTTGGTATCTGAATAATCCACAACAACTTGCATCATTTGCCGAGCAACTACCATTGATGCAAATAGAAGCCGATTACAGAGCACTGAAAAGTAAATTTGCAATTCGCCGAACACATCCGCAATTTTGGCAGTACAGTGATATTTTGCACAAAGTTGCCAAGCAGTACCGTGGTGTTGAATACGGTTTATTTGATTATAATCGTTTAGAAAATCGGTAATTATAAAAGCAAAATTGATAAACCCCGCATTGAAGCGGGGTTTATTTTTTTAATAATATCATTGCGTAAAGTGTCGCTTTATTCCCTTTGGTCTACACTTATTAAAAAAAATAGGGCCTATTATGATTCAAATTATTGCTAATATTCGGTCGCGTTATCGTTGGGCGTTATTAGCGATAGCGATTCTCTCGAGCGCGAGTGCTTTGCTTATTCAGTTTATGTTTTTTGTGCAAAAAGACGATGCTCATATTATCAATGTTGCAGGTAAGCAGCGGATGTTGTCACAAAAAATCGCTTGGCATAGTAATGCCATGGTTACTGATATTGTTAGCAATATTAGATTACACCGTGATGTATTAGCTAAAGCGAGCGCAGAGTTTAGAGCTGGGCATGAATTTTTAGTGCAACAGCATTCTAATGGCGATTATTTATATTTAGACGACCAGTTAGTTGCTTATTATTTTTCATCACCAATTAACCTTGCGCAAACGTCGCTGGCGTATTTGGCTAAAGTGCAGCTACTGTTAAATGCTCCTAGTGCAAGCAAAGCAGAAAAGCGATTTACAATTGCTGAGGTTGAACGCTTGCTCAAGGATCTTGATGGTGCAGTTACGCTATTTGAACAACAAGCAAAGTTCAAAACCCGAGTGCTGTCCAACCTAGAGCTGGCTTTTTGGCTATTAACTTTAGTGTTGCTATTCATTGAGCTGAAATTTATATTTCAGCCTATGGAGCTGCAAATTACCGCTGCGATTAATAAATACCAACAACAAAAGTTGCGAGCAGAGCAGATAAGCACTTATAAAGAGCGCTTTATCGCACGGGCAAGTCATGAATTTAGAACACCGCTACAAGGGCTGGTAGACTCGATTGAGCAACTTCAGCTATTAGAATCTCAGCAAGTATTGCAAAAACAAGCAAAATATTGTGCCAGCAGAATTGTAAGTATGCTGGATGAGTTATATGAACTACAGCAGTTTAATACTGGGCAATGGCAGCTAAAATTTATCAAGCGTAATTTAATAACCACGCTTGAGTCGGCTATTACACCTTTTCAGTTTTCCTGTGATAACAAACAGTTAAAGTTTGAAATAAAACTCAGTCCTGAGTTAGATCGCTATACAGAGTTTGATCATTTACGATTGCAGCAAATCATTACCGAGCTACTTAGTAATGCCATTAAATTTACTAGCACTGGACAGGTTTCAATATCCGTTAGTTACCAAGATGGTCATATTAAAATAGTGGTCGCTGATAGCGGCGTTGGTTTTGCTCAATGCTATCCATATTTAAATCATCATAGCATCGAACAGGGCAATGATTTTCAGGGCTTACAAACCGGTTTGGCGCGTGTGCAACATATTGTCAGTGCTATGCAAGGCGGCATTGAGTTTAAAGATGTCATACCGCATGGTGCACAGATTAAGATCCGTTTGCCATTATCTAAAGCTGCACTACTAACGAAGCAAGGCAACTTACCTGCACAACTGCATTGCTTAATCGTAGAAGACAATTTATTAAACGCGACAATTTTATCGCGAATTTTAACCGAGCTTAATTACACGGTTGAAGTTGCTGAAAACGGTTTAATAGCAACACAAAAAATTGCTGAAAGTGAGTTTAATGTGATTTTTATGGATTTGAACATGCCGGTGATGGATGGCTTTCAAGCGATTGATATTATCCGCCAAGAACTAAATTCAACGGTTCCGATCATTGTGATCACCGCCAACACTGCGCCAAGTGATTTAGAGCGAACTTATGAACTTGGCTCTAATGTACATGTTTATAAACCATTTTCGGTTGCGGATATTAAAAAAGCCCTCATGAATGTATTTAACGAGGGCTGATAATTTTAGTGGCTGATTTTAATATCACCTACACCGACTTTAACGTTAATGCGGTATTGGCCGTCACCGTTATATTTACTAGTTGAGGTGACTAGCTTACGGCTATGTTTAGCATCATTTTTCATGCCTGCTATTTTGGTGTCGCCAACACCACTATCTAGGGTGATCGTTTGATAGTCAGCTAACGCGCTGCTGATCCGTACTGCGCCCACACCGACATCGATGCTGGCAGTATTAGCAAAATTATTTACTTCAATATCGCCCACACCTAGCTCTAAATCTATCGCCATGGTTGTTGGTATACTTACCAGCCAGCTTTGTTGTACATCGTCATTATCAATCGAGAGGCTCAGCTTATCGCTACTTTGTTGATGTTTTAAAGTGATATCTTCAAGTGCAACATCATCACTAAACCAATTATCATTTTTCGCTTTTAGCTCAATCGATACGGTTACTTGGTTACCTTGATGGGTGCTAAGTTCTAGGCTGCCAACGGGCACGTTGATCGCCAATGCCTGCTTGGCAGTGACATCAAAGGTCTGTTCAATTTTTTGCTCAGCATGAGCAGCTAAACTACTGGTTAATAGGATTACGGCTAAACTAGAGATACTAAGTGTATTCATTATTTTTACTCGTTGTTAATGGCTTTATAGGTTAGACGTTAGCAGATTTAAAAAGGTTTAAACCGCGTGAATTTTATTCTATAGCCATGCTAATAAAAGTCATGTATTTTCAAACTAATTAATTTAAAAGCTAAAAAGGATCGCTGTGCAGTCAATTAAACTCAATAATGTGACGGCTAACCTTGGTACCAATGAACGCGAAAGTTTTCTCGTAAGTAATCTAACTTGGCAGGTTGAGAGCGCTCAGCATTGGGTGCTGCTTGGCGGTAACGGAGCAGGAAAATCAGCCATAACAGCAGTATTACTTGATCAAGCTAATATTGTCAGTGGTACACGAAGTTGTGATTTTAAGCGTACAGAAATAGTCTCTTCAGATCTGCAAAAGCAATTGATTACTGCTGAGTTATTAGCTGATCAAGACGACATCACCGATGGTAAAACCAGCCCTAAATTGGTGTCAGAGCTGATTTATCAGCAATCATGCCCATATTTTGATCAACAGCTATGTCAGCAGTTAATTACAGGGTTTGCTTTTGAGGCATTGCTTAAGCAACGTTTGCGCGCACTCTCAACTGGGGAAACACGTAAACTAATGTTAATTAAAGCACTGAGTAATCGCCCCGAATTGATTGTGCTTGATGAACCGTTTGACGGTTTGGATGTGCAAAGCGTTGAGCTATTACGTAGCGTATTAATCGAACTAAGTGCCAGCATGACCATGGTCTTTGTGGTTAATCGGTTAGATGAAATCCCCGTATTTATTACGCATTATGGTTATGTGAAAAATGGCGAATTACAACAGCAACTAGCAACACCTGACCTTAAGCAGCGCGATGATTTATTTAAATTATTACACCTACAACAAACTGATTTAACGATTCCTAGCAAAGACGTGGCACACAGTGCCCCAGAGTTTAGTGAGCCTGAGTTAGTACGGTTGCAAAATGCCAGCGTCAGTTATAGCGGTAAGGTTATTTTTAACCACTTAAATTGGACAATCAAAGCACGACAGCATTGGCAGCTCAGTGGTCAAAACGGCTCCGGCAAAACCTGCCTGCTTAACTTAATCACTGGCGATAACCCGCAGTGTTATAACAATGATATTAAAGTGTTTGGCTATCAACGCGGCAGTGGTGAAAGTATTTGGCAAATTAAGCAGCATATTGGCTATATTTCGAATGCTTTGCATATGGAATATCGGGTTAGTATTTCGGCGCTAAATACCATAGTGTCAGGCTTTTACGACAGCATTGGCTTGTATCAAAAGCCAACTCAAATTCAGCTTGATATCGCCATACAATGGTTAGCATTATTAGGTTTGAGTGAGTTAAAAAACACGCCATTTACACAACTGTCTTTTGGTGACCAACGCATGCTATTGATTGCCCGCGCTATGGTAAAACACCCCACATTACTGATTTTAGACGAGCCATGTTTGGGGCTTGATGAAGCCAACCGGCAGCGTGTTTTACTGTTAATCGAAAAAATATGCACCGCAGGCAGTAGCACAGTGATTTATGTAAACCACCATGCGAAAGATAAAATCACCGGGATAGAGCACTATTTAGATATGGCTGATTTTAGGTAAGGAAAAGGTTCTAGGTTCTAGGTTTTAGGTACTAGGCGCTAGGAAAAACCAGAGCAGCTCGGCGTTAAATTTATCGCCGTAGGTTGGGTTGAGTGCAACGAAACCCAACAGCCATTCTTGCAAAGTAACTCCGTGATATCAAACCCCCTGTGAAACGCTGAATTCTGCATCTAGAGGTGGTTTGGGTATACGGATAGCAAACAGTTACATAATTTGTTATTAATGAGTAATGTAAATAAGAGAACGCGCCTTTTGTATAAAAGAGGAACGTGCTCTTTGATTAAATTTTTATATGACAAGGATAGCTCAATGGAAGTAACAGCTCAGGTTACATTTATCAAAATTGATAGACCATCTCATGCATTCAGGTATTTTGGTGATAATTGCTGGCCAAGAATATAATATTCACCTGATTTAGATACTAGTAGTAGAATAATTTTGTGGAAGAACGTCACAAAACTGCTTGTTGTAAGTGTTATGTGTTACTACAAACTAAGGAGTATGAATGAGCTTCAAATCTTGGTTAAGCTATTCTGACTTTTCTAAAAAAGCGTGCTCTAAGTTGCGCTACATTTTAGATCATGAGTCGAGTGAATTTCTAAATCCAATTAATGACACTTGTAATGACAGGATTAAAACCTTGAAATCTGGTTCTGTGGTATGGCGTGCACAAACTGGATGCGATAAGGAAAAGGCTACTGATAGTGCAGAACAAGAGTTCCATGTTGATAAGCGTATTCCTTATTCATTCAAACGAATGAAACCCTTGAGCAATAGCCCCTCAGAGGGGAGAGCGAACTTAAAAGGGAACCCTTGTTTATATGTAGCAGCAGATGCAGAAACTGCGGTACACGAAGTGAGGCCTTGGCCTGGATTACCCGTAACAATCGCTAAATTGCATTTGACAAAGGATATGAAGTTGATAGATTTTTCGGAGACTGCTGAGGCCGAGCTGTACCCATATTTTTACATCGACGAACCTTCTATTGAGCAGAAAATTGACGCTGTGTGGGCTGCGATGGATATTGCTTTTTCTTGGCCTGTAACGGAATCTGATTCCAAATCAGAATATGCGCCGACGCAAATAATATCAGAGTTTATTAAATCGAAAGGGTATGACGGGATTATTTATAAAAGCTCTTTAACTAAAGGGCATAATTATGTCCTTTTTAATTTAAATGATGCGGCAGTTGTTCAGTGTGACTTGTTTGTCGTATCTAAGGTTAAATATGACTTCGAGAGGTTGGATGAAAGCTCATCTTTGACAGCGGAGCGTGGCAACACATAACACATATGAGCCTTAACTCTGGGAATAGGCACTAATGTTCTTTTTGACTGTTTTTATATAGTGATGGTCAATTCTAAATCAATAAACAAATTCGTTTACTTACTCTAAAGCGCAGCGTCTCTTACCCTCGTTGTGAATAATTCAATTAAAGATCTTTTTTCATGGTGCAGTCGGGAGGCCAGCATCGCAGGAAGGGTATTGTGAGTATTTACATAGAAAGCGACGAGCAAACGTGAGTAATTGCTAAAAACCCTTAGCCTAGTATTTAACTTCGTATAAATCCCCAGTCAGTAATTCGCAAGCTGCTAACTTGCAGTCATTCACATGTATTAAATTTAGGTTTTACAGCCCATTGACAGTTTTTTCTGTAAGTAGAATAGATATTGTTGAAAAGTAAATAGAGCAAATTAGTCAGCTTTCTGGTTGTTGTCCTAAATGAGAATATTAAGATGGGTATCACTTTATTCTCGATAAAATTAATCTAGGATTTTTCTATTTAACTCTAAAGGTAGGTTTTTTCTCAGGGCAAGATCACGAACTTTACCTTGACTTAAAAGTATGATCTTATACTCCTTTTTAAGGAGCTCCCATGCCTGATATTCAACTATTTAAATATTTCGAATCAATTGCCGACCCTCGCCAGCA
>NZ_JACJFL010000052.1:0-29030 GCF_014164575.1 Pseudoalteromonas sp. SG41-1 | reverse complement strand
GTTGCGACATTGTCGCTAGGGATGCGTATAATACATCCTTTATTTTTCGAGTCAACACTTAGTTTTAAACTTTCTTGCGAATATTTAAAACCGAAGTTTTATTTAACTCTCTGAGTTGTTCGTGCTTCGCTATGCGTTGGCGTTTCCCGTCTCAGTGGGGTCGCATTATAGGGAGATCCAAAAACAGATCAACACTTTTTTTCAATCTTTTGACTGTTCGCTCAAAAAGCATGCAAAACGCTTTAAAAGAACACTCAATCGATGCTTTTTCGAGTCTTTTTTGATGTAAATTAAATTATTTCACATAAATATCATTGCTATGTTCATTTATCGCGTTAAGATAGCAAGTTCACAATGTTAAATTAATGTTTATTTCCTGTTTATTGGTAGATCAAAATGAAATTACCCGATCAAAAATCTCTTATCTCTTCAGTTATCCTTGCTGTTATTGGTTTCGTTATAGTTAATTTTGCGCTTTCGAGCCTACAATTAAGTCCTGCACTGTTATTTGGTGCTGGTTTATTAATTGGTGGTGTAGTTATAGCTGCAATGTCATCTGGCGATGTAGAAGAAGCCGAAGTAAAAACAAAAACACTTTATGTGGGCAATCTTCCTTATCGTGCAAATGAAGGTGTAGTTCGCGCTTTATTTGAAGAACAAGGTAAAGTGTTTAATGTACGCCTATTAAAGGATAAAAATACTGGCAAACGTCGTGGCTTTGGCTTTGTTGAAATGGCAGAGCTAGATGCTGATAATGCTATTGCAAAATTAAACGATAGCGAGTTCCAACAACGTACATTGAAAGTTCGTGAAGCAAAACAAAAACAAGATGATGAATCTAACTCTTTTCGTTCTGAATCGGATCAATCAGCGTAACTAGCTCCACCGGTTGCTTATCAACATAAATCGAAGCCGTTGCGTAATAACGTAGCGGCTTTTTCTTGCCTGTACAATTAGCATCAAGCTCATCACTGCAATCTATATTATGCCCTTTGAGTATTGCACACACCCGTTTGGCTATTGCTACGCCGGAATCAAGTAATAATACAGTGCTGTTAAAATACTCATTCAAACCTTTTGCTAAAATTGGGAAATGCGTACAACCTAACACGACTACATCCACTCTTTTATCAATAGCGAGACTATCGAGCTCTGCAACTAGTTTGTCTTGGGTAATCTTTTTACTTTGATATGTTTGTTCCGCCAACGTTACAAGTTCAACACTAGCATATAAATGTACTGTGACAGCTTGACCATGCTGGCTTATCAACTGTTGTGTATAACTACTTTGTACTGTTGCTGGTGTGGCCAATAAGGCAATATGCTGTGATTTAGATAATAAAGCGGCGGGTTTAATTGCGGGTACTACACCGACGATCGGTATCGTGGTTAATTCGCGAAGTGCGCTCAGTGCTGAAGTAGATGCGGTATTACAAGCAATAACTAACACATCAACGTTTAATTGTTGTGTTTCTATAAAAATTAATAATCCGGTGAGGCGCTGAATTATGGTTTGTTGACTCAGCTTTCCATAAGGTAGGTAGGCGTTATCCATAAAATAACTATAACGGCCATCAGGTATGTATTGCTGAATATGCTTCAGCACTGTGGTACCACCAATGCCCGAATCAAAAACCATGATATGAGGTGACAAACAACTCGCTCCTTATAATAACTAAGCTGAGCAGTTTGCCACGCGGTGTACTGAAAATAAAGCTTATGCTTCACTCTCTAGTGCTGCTGAGCGCAATTTATTCATTTGCTCAAACATCGATTTTGTATAGTCGACTAATTTGCCTATTTCCTCTTGGTCTTGATTTAACCATTGTAAAATGCCTGACAGTTCATTTTGCAAACCAAGATCACCCGCTTTATTAAAGGCATTTTTTAGATCGTCATTAAATGGAGCTATTTTTTCAGCCACAGCTTTCTCTGGTGTTGGTTTATTCTCTTGATAGCCTTTTATTGCTGCAAACGTTTTAGTTTGCTTTAAGTCCATTGAAAACGCGACGAGCTGTTCGTTGCCTAGGTTGAGCTCTTGTGCTTGTTCAAAGGCTTGTTCCAAATCACCACCAAAAAATGTTTTACTAACATTTTGCAAGTCTTCCATCATTGCATTAATAGCCTTTTGTTCATCTTCGTTTAAGTCACCATTTACTGACATGCTAAATGATAACTCCCGCGATTGTGATGATGCACTGGCATAGCCTTCATTTTGACCATTACGCTGATAACTACTGGCTGATTGCTGTTTAAATGCATCAGCAAAACTAATACTCACTTCGTCACCTTCTGCAGTGGTGAAGTTATACTGAGCATTATTACTTAAACTTAAATACTGTGCTTGAGTAACACTGACAGAATCCGGTTTAGGGTTAAATAAATCCTCTTCAAACTCATCCAGGCCATTAAAAATACCTTCTTTGGATTTTTCTATGCCCTGCTCAATTTCGTCGTTTAGAATACCGGTATCTTTTAATTCACCATAAGCATCATCAATACCTGTTTGCACACCTTTGCGTGCATCACTAAGCATACCTTTGAGTTTTTCATTATCGGCTCCATTGACTTGCGCTTTCTTAACGGCACCAGTTACAAAGTCCAAAACGTTTTTGACGATTTCTTCAAAATCAAATAGTGGCTTGTCTTTTTTCTCTTCCGCGACAGGTAAGCCTAAAGCCTCAGCCATTTTGTCACCTAACACTTTTGCTGCTAATTCTTTACCACGTTGCTGGTAACTATCTTGAGGCGACTGTATTGTAGGTTGCTGTAATGCAGCTTTGTTACTGTATTTATTGACGTTGTTGTTTGGAACAAAGCCAAAGTTGCCAATTTTCATGATCCGACTCCTATTTTTGCTTACTTAAGTATCGGCCCAAAAATAAATAACTAAAGTAAAATGTACAAAAAAACAGCATTTGCTATTACTCAAAATTAGGGCCTGTTGACCTTTAAGGATTAAAATTTGTTCAACCTCGGGGCGATTTAATCGCGGCGCGAGATTTGTAACCTAGTGGGCTAAGTAAAAATTGAGCAACAAAGAGTTAATCGCCCCTAGGCAGAACCCTTCGGGCAGCGCGCGTTTGGCATTTATGCTACGTTATCGCCTATTTATGGGGAATAACCACACTACATAGGCTCTGCCTTGCCTAAAAACCAAACGCACAGCTGCAAAATTAACCTAGAAAGATAAACAGACCCTAGACAAATAATCCCTGCCCCCTACAATAGCGCCGATAAACAGCATAATGAAATAAGGTAGTAGGTAATGGCGGTTATAAAGATCGATACAACAGGATACGACGCACAGTTAAATGAAAAAGAGCAACGTATCATTGCGCAATTCCAACGCTTTGGTGTTGAACAATTAGAAGTCTTTGCCTCTGAGCCAATTCATTACCGTCAACGCGCTGAATTTAGAGTATGGCACGATGGCGATGAGTTATTCCACATTATGTTTGATCAAGCCACCAAAGACAAAATCAGAGTCGATGTGTTTGACCCTGCAGCGCCGCTAATTGGGGAAGTAATGCAGGCAATGATCGATAATCTTAAAGGCTGTGAAGTCTTGCGTCGTAAATTATTCCAAATAGATTATCTTTCTAGTTTAAGCGGTGAGATTTTAGTGAGTCTGCTTTATCACAAACCACTCGACGAAGAATGGCTAGCAGCTATCAAGTCACTAAAAGAATCATTGAGTGAGCGCTTTAAAATTGATTTTATTGGGCGTGCTCGCAAACAAAAAGAAGTACTCGGTGATGATTTTGTTACTGAGCGTTTAACAGTTAATGGCCAGCAACTTATTTACCAACAAGTTGAAAACAGCTTTACGCAGCCAAATGCTAAAGTAAACATTAAGATGCTGGAGTGGGCACAAGACTTATGTAAACCACTAAAAAATGATTTACTAGAGCTCTATTGTGGTAACGGTAACTTTTCAATTGCCTTAGCTGGTTCGTTTAATCGTGTATTAGCAACCGAAATTTCTAAATCGTCAGTACACTCAGCGCAGTATAATATTGCTAAAAATAACGTAACTAACTTAGATATCATTCGTATGTCGAGCGAAGAGTTTACTCAAGCTATGAAAGGCGAACGAACCTTCTCACGTTTAGAAGGGATTGACTTAAGCAGCTATGATTGTCAGACCATTTTAGTTGATCCGCCGCGCGCAGGCATGGATACACTAACATGTGATTTGGTGGCTAACTACGAGAGTATTATTTATATCTCATGTAACCCTGATACGCTAGAGCGTGATTTAGAGCACCTAACTCGCACTCATGAAGTTAAACGGTTTGCGATTTTTGACCAATTTCCATATACCCACCACATTGAATCAGGGGTATTTTTACAACGTAAATTGTAAAGTATCTATGCCAGTGCTTTTACTAGCGCTGGCATTTGCTGCTCACTAAAGACTTTAATACCATTCTTTTCTAATAGCGAAGCCGTTAATCCCATTCCAACCACCTTAATACCACTGTGCGAGCCATCGTAAATTGTATTACGACCACAAGAAGGACTTGATTCCTTTAATAGCGCAAAACGAATATTGTACTGTTGGCAAAGGCGTAATGCTTGTTTTGCACCTAGCTGAAATTCCGGTGTCACATCATCACCAGTATTGGTAATCACTTTACCGTTGACGATTTCAGCAGGATCTCTAGGAGTGGATAAACCACCAGCAATCTCAGGACAAAAAGCGACTATACGTTCCTGCTGCTGCCATGCGATAAGCTGAGGATGGAGTAACTGTTGTCCGCTACCATCGTAGCGCACGGGAGCACCAAGTAAGCAACTTGAAACCAGTATTTTATGCATTTCTTACCACCTGCAACAAAAAAGCTCCGCATACGGAGCTTTTTTACAATAAACACTAAACCGCTCTATTTAGCAGCTAAATAATTAATCAATTTGCTAATATCTTCAGGCTCAGTAATACCTGATTCACGACCTAGGTTAAGCTTATATTTACCATTTACGATAAATGTTGGTACGCCACGCAGTGCCCCCTTATCTTTATAGTAATCTTGGTCGCGCTTCATTTTTGAACTCATAGTGCGTACTGAAAAACTTTTATACAGTTTATCAAACTTATCACCGTCAACACCTTGCGCGACAAATACATCTTTAACATCAGCTAATTCATTAAACTTAGCACGTTTAACGTGAACATGATTAAACATAGCAGCAATAATGGCATCTTTTTGTGGTAGTACTTCAGCTGTTGCAAGTGCCTGTGAAATCATTTGTTGATTTTCAGGATCACGCACACCAACAAAATCGACGTGGCTCTTTTTAAACTCAATACTTGTATCAAGTTTAGGTTTAACCTCAACTAATAGAGCTTCGTAGTTATTACACGCTGGACAATAAAATGAGAAAAACTCTTTTACCTCTGGCTTTTTACTAGCGCGCTCAGATACTACATCATAATGCACACCTTCTTCATAAGTTGTTGGTGCTGCATTCGCGGCTAATGGTAATAAAAGTGCCAGCAATCCTGCTTTAACTAATTTGATCATCGGTAAAAACTCCAAAAATTATTGTTTTAATAGCTTATTGTTGTAATAAAAAGGCAACTAACTCATCAAGCTGCTCTTGGCTCTTGATGGTATTGATATTGATTTTATATTTATCATTAACGATAAACGTTGGTACACCGGTTAAGGCTCCCATTTGTGAAAACTTATTTTGCTTGTCTTGCATGGCTTTTTCCGCCGCAATCACAGGCATGCTGGCAATATCTTTATCAAAGGTATCGCTATCAATACCATTTACTGCAAGTAATGCTTTGACGTCTTTAATGTTATTGAGTGGAGCACGTTTTATATGAATGCTGTCAAACATTTGATCTGCAACTTGCTCACCTTTGTTATGCTGTTTAGCGATGATATATGCATAGCTCAAATTACTTTGCACTTCTGGCGCTAAACCACCTAAAAAGTTGACATGGTTTTTTACAAACTCAGTACCTGCAGGCAAGCTTTTTTCCATTGCTTTAGCTACAGCTTCAAACTTAAAACAGTGCGGGCAATAAAATGAAAAGAACTCTGTTACTTGTGAGGTTTTACTTTTTTCAATTTTTAGTACGTCATAGTGCTCACCAGCTTTAAAATCTGCAGCCATCGCAGCAAAAGGTAAACATAACAGTAGTAAACTCAATTTTAGTTTTTTAAGCATTGGACTCTCGTTTCAGATATTTTTAATAATTAGTTAGGCAGCAACTTCAGCGGCGGCTCTTGAAGTGCAGAATACTGCTCTTTCAGCGCTAAAATTTGTTGCTCCCAGTATTTGTCATCAGCAAACCATGAAAAGTTCCGCGGAAATGCCGGATCTTCCCAACGTTTAGCTAGCCACCCCATATAATGAATCATACGCATTGCCCGTAATGGTTCAATTAATTTGAGTTGAGTGTGATCAAAATCACAAAATTCTTCATAGGCAGTCACTAAGGTATCTAACTGTAACAGTTGATTGTTTCGATCGCCACTGAGCATCATCCATAAATCTTGAATCGCAGGCCCTTGACGACTATCGTCCAAATCAACAAACATCAACGCATCACCGGCCCACAGAATATTACCGGCATGGCAATCACCATGTAAACGTATAGTATCCACCTGCTGGTAAAGCGATTTCGTTTTAGCGATCACCATATCCAAAATAGTATAAAACGCGGTAGTTAAACTGCTAGGCACCAGATTACTGTTTTGTAACTGAATTTTAGCTGTATCTAGATACTCGTCACACCCTATGACCGGACGTTCGCTAAAAACATTGGCTTTAGCTGCTTGATGCATTCGACCAATCAAGCGTCCTAACACATCTAACTGATCAAGATTATCAACTTCAAAGATGCGCCCCCCGACACTTGGGAACAAAGTAAATAGATAACCATTATGCTCAAATAAGCTTTCGCCATTACGCTGTATCGGCGCAACTACAGGCACTTCAGCATCAGCCAATTCAAATGCAAAGCTATGCTCTTCGAGTATTTGTGCCTTACTCCAGCGCTCGGGGCGATAAAATTTCACCACATAACGTAGGCCATCTTCAGCTTTGAATTGATAGACACGGTTTTCGTAACTATTCAGTGCTAATAAGCCAGACTCTGCGTAAATACCAATACTTTCGACTGCATCTAAAATCGAATCCGGGGTGAGGTCAACAAAACTAAATTTACTCATAATTCTCATCAATTATAAAAAAAGCGGGAAAATCCCGCTTTTTATTTGTTATCAGTGTACTTAACTATCGCGCTTTAAAGAAGTTACTCGGCTGCGAAATTTGTGAACTTGGATTGTCCACTGGCGATAATACAAAATTAAACTCGGTCATAGGCGCTTTCAAATCATACGGATCCATCACCAATGATAATGGCACGTTATGCGATTCGCCCGCTTGCACGGTAAAAGTTTGCTTACCTATGTACTTAAAGTTCTCCAGTCCTACCACCTTAATATTAAAGGTTTGCTCGTATTGTGCTTTGTTGATCACTTTAAGTGTGTAGGTATTTTCGACAAGCCCATTAAAATCGACTCGATAGAGTTGATTTCGATCGCGAATAATATCTAAGTCCATTGGCTTACGCATCACAATATTCGTTACCAGCGCTGCGCTGAGCACCACTAATATAACAATATAACCAATAATCTTAGCGCGCAGAGGATTGGTTTTATTCTCTGGCGTTTCTAGGTTACGCTCAGTGGTATATGAGATAAGCCCGCGCGGATAATTCATCTTATCCATTACTCCGTCGCAGGCATCGATACAGGCGCCACAGTTAATGCATTCAGCTTGCAGACCATTGCGAATATCGATCCCTGTTGGGCATACTTGTACGCACAAATTACAGTCAATACAGTCACCTAAGCTAAGCTCTTCTCGATCTTGTTTACGACTACGTGGCCCACGATTTTCACCACGTTTTTCATCGTAGCTTACTGTGAAGGTATCTTTATCAAACATTGCAGATTGAAAGCGCGAATACGGGCAGATATGCAAGCACATAATTTCGCGCATCCATCCAGCATTACCATAAGTACATACAGTAAATACGATAATGCTAACCAGCGCATAGCCACCTACATCAAAAGTAACAAAATCCGGTAACAGCTGACGAATAGGTGTGAAATAACCAACAAAGGTAAGTGCGGTGTATAAAGAAAAAGCTATCCAACCTGTATGCTTGGCTGTCTTACGCCAAAATTTATCAAAGTCCATTGGTCGCTGATCAAGCTTCTTGCGTTGATTCGCTGTCCCTTCGAACTTTTCTTCAAACCAAATAAAAATAAACGTCCAGACTGTTTGCGGGCACGTATAGCCACACCATACCCGACCGTAAAAGGTGGTCACTAAGAATAACGCGAATGCAGCAAGCATCAGAATAAAAGCAAGAATAGTAAAATCTTGTGGCCATAGAGTTAGCCCAAAAATGTTATATTTTTGACCAATGAGGTCAAATAACACAGCTTGTTGGTCATTAAAGTTTATCCATGGCAGCGCCATGAACGCCAACATACCAAGAAAACCAATGCGCTGTCTTAATAGTTGATGTAACCCTTTAACCGCACGTACATAAATGCGATTGCGGGGATTAAATCTATCCTGTTGAGCATAGAGATCGGGCTTTTCGATCTTGACCTCACTAGGAATATTTTTTACTTTTATTTGCTTGTCCATCGAAGTTCCTCAACGCCGCTTGGAGAATGAAAGTCAAACAATCATATAACGCTATTTAGATAGCTAACAACTAAGCTTACATTTAAAAATAGTGCAAACTGAACTACTGTGCTGTAAAAGTTCAGAGATTTCTGAAAAATCTAATTGTTCTCTGTCATTATACCAACTCTCCTCAAAAAAGCTGATATTCATTGATAATAATTTATTCACCTAACTTGCTTGCTTTACAAAGGGGCATTTTATTACACTGGTGCCTAATTCGTACCCGTTCAGATCAAAGTTTACTCACATATGAAAAAATTCCTTGTACTAGTTGTAGTGATACTTGCGTTATTCACAATTGATCATCCAATGATAAAAGAACCTCGAGAAAAGTTATTAGGAGAAGGTGTAGGGCTATTAAGTAGTGCTAGCAACATTAACCGTGGACCCGCTGCGAGCATGGCAAAAAACCGCATCAAGTCAGAACTAACACTTTCAGAAAGCGAGTTAGAGTATTTAGAAGAAACCATGCAAACTGATGAACAGCTGCAGCTATTCCATACTCGTTACTGCCGCAGTAAAGATCTCAACTTATATTTTTATGAAGATCGTTTAAATACAGTGTGTGACATCGTCTCAACATCATTGGCTGAGCGCAGAGGTAAATAGTGGATTTTTCAGCTTTAACAAAAAAAAGCAGCGCATCGTTTAACCAACATAAAAACCTACTGAAGAAGCTGGCGAAAGGGCAAACGGTTAAATGTGAAGTATGCCAAGGCATATTAACGTTAGATTTAAAGACTCAGCAACCCGGCCAAGGGGTTGCTAAATGCCCTAAGGGCTGTACTGAAATTGTGTTGGATTTAGCATAATGCTAACTCCAACCATCTTCTTCATCTGCGTACAAACCACTTTGCACCGCGATAATTTCTATTAACTCAGCAAATCCTAATGCAAAATCTCCCATTAGTTCATACTGTTGCTGGCATAGTTGTATTTCACTAAGCTGATTTTGCTGGGCAATTGTTGTGATAAGCTGGGGCTCTAAAGCAAAAAAGCCTAAACTGGCGTAAGCGGTTTGCAATGCATCAGTTAAGTCTGTTGTCAGTGCATCAGCTTGCATTAGCTTATCAATATACACCGGTGCTCCCTGAACAAAACCCTGACACCATTGCTGGCATTCATGCAAATCTAGGTAGCTGTCGTCTTGATCACTCACCTGTAAACTTACAGGGAGCTTAAAACCTGTTTCATAAACTTGCTCACTGATCTGATGATACAAAGCCATAAATGCAAATAATGTTTGTTCTTCTAGCTGGCCGTGTGCATCTGGCACTATCTGCTCAAGCCACTCGTGTACGTCTAATGGCTCAGGAGAGCAAATAACCGCAAATAAGTAACCTTGGCTCTGCACAAATGTCATGGCGCCATTGCGGCTCGCTAAATACGTACTTAACTGCTGGCCATGTTGCTGTGTAAATTCAGGAATTTGCATAAAACAATTCAGCCTTGTTTAAAAATTTAATGGATAACGGCCATCACTATCTGCACGGCCTAAAAATTTGGCGGCATCGTGTACTTCTTTTGGTAGTGATGCTTCTGGCTTGATATATCCAGCCACTTTAAAGTCCATGTTTGCTTTTAAGGTTGCATCAGCCGCTAAGCCTAAGCGGTTTTCAGGATCAACTAACACGGCTATATCGCCCGACTTACAGCTTAACTTGCCACTTAATGGACCAACGCTAAACCAGCCAGACAATCCTTGCACATCGATGTTTGGACTGGCGATTTCACCTTTTAATGCATCACAATAAGGCGCTCCTGAGAGATATTCATCTAACTCAACAATTACTCTGCCTTTAGCATTAATAGGTAATGGCAACTGCAAACGCTGCATCGCACGTTCAACACTCAAACGCAATGTAGCATCATTTAATGCAACTACTTGATCAAGTAAACCATAACTAAAGTCACCGCGTCCTGACAGTTCACTGGTCTGTCGCGGATCACCAAACTTTACACTGCCTGTAAGCTGTCCGGTGAATAATGCCCAACCAGAAATATCCCAGTTTAAATTATTAATCTGTTCATCTTGATAGCGCAGCTGCATGATTCTACCCTGCCAAATGCTACCCGATGCTTTACCTATTTGCAGATCTTTAGGTAGATAAGGATTTGCTAAATTAAGCGCAACTGCAGCTGGCGTTTTTAATAGTGCAAAAAAGATAAAACCGAAGAAAAATATTACTATAAGAATCGCTATTTTTTTCATTCTTTACTTCTCTAATACCAGTCGGCTAACGCGCACGTAGCCTGGTTTATCATCGCGACTGAGATCTAAATTTTCAATCAATACGCCTTTAGTGTTTACCAGTTCATCAAGCCATTCTATGAGCTTATTAAACTGTACCGAGTCGATGGTTAATCTTAATGAATTATCGCTAGGCTGCATTTTGCTTATGGTTATATCGTAGCGAGCGCGGCTAGCATTAACTATTTGACTCAAGTTTTGGTCACTTGTAACAGCACGCGCACTACCCGCTTTGAGTTTAACAATACTGTTATCAACCCACGCTAATAATTCTTGCTGTTTAACTTGGTTTTTTTCAGCTTCAGTTATCGCGTTGTTTAGTGGTCTAAAAATACCCATAACTAATATAAAAATAACAAAAATAACCCCAGCGACCATCACTAACTGTTGCTCTTGCTCTTTTAAGCCACGCCAATGTTTTAAAAGTTGTTGTTTCATGCAGCACCTCGTAGTTTTATTTCACCGACTACAAAGTCGCCATCATTATTTAATGAGCCTTGGTCTACAGTTAATCCGCGTTGTTCAAGAATTGCTTTAACTTTGCCAAAGGTTTGAAAATCTTTTCCGCGAGCACGAACTCTAAGTTCATTGCGACGTTGATCATAACGCAATGTCTCAGGAGTAAACTCTTGCACTTGGCTAAATACCCCCACCAGCTCATTCGTTAAATCTAGGAATCCGGCACTGCTGCCACCCTCTAATTTAGCCAATTCACCCTGAATTTGGTTTTTAATCAAATGCGGACGAACTGTTTTCCCTGGAAAGGCCGTTTGATAGCGCTCAACCACTTGTGTTTTAGCGACTTCAAGCTCACTATTTAACTGATACAATTCAAGACTTTTTACTGCCACAGAGCCAACTAACGCGACACTCGCTGCAATGGCGGCACCTTGCCAATACGCCCACCATAATGCGCTTTTCTTTTTCAGTTGATATTGGCCTTGGCGAAGATTGAATTTTATCTCAGGTAATTGTTTAGCAAATAACGCCAGCGGCAAATCATAAGCATCGGTATGCGCCGTAAGATTAACCGTTTCTGGAAATTGCGAGGCAGGGCTGTAATGTGCAACATCAGGGTGACCTAAAGCAGTTAAATACTCAGCCAACCAGCTTTGCTCTACAGCACTTATCCGCCATGAGCCTTGCTTACATAGCCATTGGTTATTAAGCTCAATAACGCTTAATCCCTCATGTTCCGCAGTAGGAAGCAATAATGCATCGGGTAACAGTTTTAACACTGCAATTTCATGTTCAGCAAATACAGCTAACCAAGTTTCAAACCATTCTCGGTCAGTCATGGCAACTTTAATGGCGTGCTTGTCACCGACCATAGTAGGCTCAGCAATCGCGATAAATAAGTCATCTACGTCACATGCAATCTCTTCTTCGAGCATATATGGGAGCGCTTGCTCAAGCTTACGATTCCATTTGGTCGGCAGGATTACGGTTTTTAGTTGCACCTGATCACATGGCAGTAATACCACAACTTCACGATTCTGTGCTTTTTCAACTAACTCACTCAGTTGCTCAGCGTTCGGCAATCCGCCACTGGCAATTATTTCTTGTTCTAATGGTGAGTAAATCAGCCAATTAATACTTTCTTGTTGAGTTTGACCCGTGCGGATCAACAGTATTTCTGTCACTGTACGCCTCCAAATTTTCGCGCCAGTATAGTTACTTCGCCATCTTTGGCATGCAGTAATGTGGTCATCGAAAAACGCAGATCGACAAATTTAGCCTGCGCTTGTAGTTTAAAATATTCGCTATTTATGGTGAACAGTTTTTCAACAGACTTAACATTTTGAGCCCCTTGTTGATTCACTTGTTCAAAAAATTCTTCAATATTATTAAAGCCTTCTTCTGGCCGGACTGATAGCACACTTTGCGCACCTGACTCACTCAAACCATCAATCAATGCACTCAATAATAATGCCTGTTCAGGAGCGATTGTATTGACATTAATTGCTAACAATTCGCTACCTGGGATCACGCATACGTATGGCAAGATTTTTTCCATCACTAATGGATTAAACCCTTTAACCAAACGCAGCTCTGAGCTTGATGCAAAAAAACTATTCGCTGTCATATATGGTGATTTACGCGATAAATACTCATCTTCTTCAGCACCAGAACGATAAGTAATACTATCTTCATCGAGCCAGTCGTAAACACTGTCAGCCATGGCTTCTTCCGACTCTTCTGCTGGCAAGTCCTCAATATTTTCTAATAGCGCTAATAACGCGGTGTGCGCAGGATTGGTTTTATCAGTACTACCCGCTTGTGGCGCTTTAACACGTAATGCATTGAGATTTAAACAAGCCTGTAAGTCCGTGATCTTGCCTTGCAAGGTACCATTATCGACCGGATAAGGAATATCGCCTTGTTGCGCCCAAATTTGTTTTAAAGTGGTTTTTTCAGGGTCATCTTTTTTGCTTTGTAATAACGCTTTAATAGCCAGCTCTTCTGCTGCATAGGCATACCACTTGGCTTGCTGATGGCCTTGTATGTTGGTACTTTTTTGAACTTGAACAAGCAAGTTAGCACTCATCTCTACGGCTAAAATTGATGCCAAGGCAACAATAAATAAGACAATTATAAGCGCGGCGCCATGTTGGGATTTATGGTTCATTTAAACCTCCCATCTTTCCATTACCCGGTACTAAAAAAACGCGTCTTATTGGTTCTTCATCAATTTGTTGCAATGTGACCGCCACAGCTTTTGGCAATGACTTGCCCTGCCACTGCTCTTGCCATTCATTTTTTTCATCTAAAAATTCAAATTTAAGATCTTCGATATCTTTAAGAATAACTTGCACTCGCGGCTCAAGATTATCGAGTTGATCAACATAGACCCTATATATACGCTCAAGGTTGTCATCAATAACACGATAACCCACCGCTTGTAGCTCTGAGCGCGGTAATAAATTAATTGGGTTAACCCAGCCATCTCGCACAAAGGCAATACCATCATACTGGCTATTAATGGTGTAACGCCCAGCAAGTAGATATTGTTCTTGCACATCACCGGCTTCATTGCGCACGGCACGTTTAGTCATTTGGCTGAAATCTTGATCCATTAACCTAAAGGTCGTTTGCAAACCATTCAATTCTGCAATTTTTTCGTCTGATGCATCTTTCGCTTTCGTGGTCGAATCAAGAATTTGGTGAGTAGCTAACACGACGAATGCTAAAATCCCCAGCGCTACCATCACTTCTAATAGTGTAAAACCGCGCTGCTTCACTTATTTGCTACCTTTATTTAAATAGCTGATGAGCTCATAAACCGAGTGCTCTAACTTTTCATCGCTAAATACATTAATAGTCACTTTTACAAAACTTTTATCTGCTGTCGCTTCGGTATCTTGACGCCAATACCATTCTATACCAGCCATTGTTTCAGTGCCTTTTGCGCCATTTTTGCCTTGCCACTTATCGCCTAAGGTACGCTGTTCAATCATTACATTCTCAGCCACCCAAGAGGCATAGGTTTGCTCTTCAAGGCTTGATAAATGATTAATATGCTCGGCTGTAGCTTGCATGGCGGCAATCCCAGCCATGGCGCAAATACTCAGCGCCACCATAACCTCAAGTAAAGTAAAACCTTTAGACCTGCGATACATTATTCTGGCTCTCTGCGTAAGTTAACCGGTGCGGAAAATTCCCCTTCGATGAAATACACAGGTTCTTTTTCATCTTTTAATTCATAGATAAGTTGAAATGCGCTCACCTCACCAGAAGATAAAATTAGCACTTGCGGGATTTTCATTTTTTGCAATTCGAGTAAGCTATCATCATCACCGCCACTCATTAACTCGCGCCAATTGGATTGCTCGAGTAGATTATCTTGAGCCCATGCGAGATCTTCTAGATTAAGTGTCAACTTAAGACGTTCATCAACAGTCATCGGCGCAAACAGCTTTTCTCGGTCGAAGGTGATCCATTTTTCACCATCAAACACTAAAAACTCTAAGGTATCTTTATCAAGCTGAAAACCTAATTCAACCTGATTTAAGATTGCAAATTCAGAAGCCATATTAATGGTGGTATGCAGTCTCAGTGCTTGTTTATCCAATTCATCTTCAACACCGCCATCAAGACTATATACCACCATTTTAGTGGCGAAGGCGATCACCACCAGCACAACCAAAATTTCAATTAAACTAAAGCCACGCATCGGTGACTTTAGCTTTGCAAGGCGCAACTTAGCCCGACTTAACATCATGCTAAGCTCGGTGCTGGGTGTAAAAACGCCTTTATACTAAGATGCATTATTATTTTTCTTCATCCCAGTTACCAATGTCGTCATCAGTACCCACTTCGCCATCGGGTCCCATTGAAAACAAATCAAATTTACCAACTTCACCTGGGCTGATTAACTGGTACGGATTTCCCCATGGATCTTCTGGTAATTTAGAAATAAAGCCACCTTCAGGAAAACGCTTTGGTACTGGCTCTACGCTAGTTTTAGTCACTAACCCTTCAAGGCCTTGCTCAGTGGTTAAGTACGCTTTGTTCTTTAATTTATAAAGACTCATAGCATCTTCAAGCTGCTGAATATCAAGATGCGCTTTATCAAGTGCCGCTTCTTCTTGCTGGCCCATAATATTGGGTGCCACGATTGACATGATCATGCCAATGATAACCAGTACCACCATAACTTCGAGTAATGAGAAACCTGCTTGTTTATTCACGTACATACCTCTGTTGTTCTTAATAATTAACTATCGTAACACGGTAAAAATGCATTACGAAATCCCTAAAATAGTTAAAGTCCAATCGCTTTATTCATTGCCATAATAGGTTGTAATATGGCCATTACGATAAACAATACAATAACCGCCATGGACGCTATCATCGCAGGCTCTAAGAGTTTTAGCGAGACATTTACCATGGTTTCAAATTCACGGTCTTGATTGTTTGCAGCACGCTCTAGCATTTGCTCGAGCTCACCTGATTTCTCCCCACTGGCGATCATATGCAGCATCATCGGTGGGAATAATTTTGTTTGTTGTAAGGACGCTCTTAAACTTGCCCCTTC
Source organism: Pseudoalteromonas sp. SG41-1 (assembly GCF_014164575.1). Lineage (NCBI taxonomy): Bacteria > Pseudomonadati > Pseudomonadota > Gammaproteobacteria > Alteromonadales > Pseudoalteromonadaceae > Pseudoalteromonas > Pseudoalteromonas sp. SG41-1. The sequence continues at coordinate 13,011 of NZ_JACJFL010000052.1, read as the reverse complement.
ACTAACGCGGGTTGCGGCATCCGCCACTGCTTTTTTAATTTTCTCGTTGATCAATACGCCACCAGAAATACGCATTCCCTCGAGTAACGGCACTGAACTTGATGACAAGATACTCAGTGTACGAGCAAATCTGGCGGTATTAATACTACGAGCAACTTTGCCAATGCCCGGCATCATCAAAATTTTCGAATCATACCAAAAGCGGATCTTAGGCTGTTTTAGCGCATGTTTAACACCAATCACTGTCGCGGTAAATAACACCAAAGTAATGAACCAATAATTTTGCACATAGTTACTAGCAGCCATTACCCATTCCGTCGTCCAAGGTAAAACCTGCTTTGACTTTTCAAATGTCTTCAATATTTTAGGCACTACAGTACCTAGTAATATTGAAACGATACCAATGGCAAATATTACTAATATCACCGGATACACCATCGCTTGTGTGATTTGACTACGCATGTGTTGACGTTGTTCCGTGTAATCGGCTAAACGGTTCAATACAGCATCTAAGTGACCTGATTTTTCACCTGCAGCTACCATAGCGCGGTATAAATTATCAAATACATGTGGAAACTCAGACATGCCATCAGCCAAGGTATAACCTTCAACAACTTTTGAACGCACCGACATTAACATACGCTTCATACGCGGCTTTTCACACTGCTCAGCCACCGCCATTACCGCCCCTTCAACCGGTAACGCCGATTGAATGAGTGTAGCGAGTTGGCGAGTGATCAAAGCGAGATCTGAGGTAGATATTTTCGCTTTAAAAAAGCTGCCAAATGGCGAGCTTTTTTCACCTTTAACTTGTTTATCACCCTCTGCGGCGGGCACAACTTCGAGCGGCGTAAGACCTTGTTCACGTAAAGATTGGCGAATTTGTTTCGCGGTATCCGCTTCTTGAATACCTTTTTTCTCTTTGCCGCGAGCATCGAGCGCGCGATATTCAAATGCTGCCATTGTTAACCTTCCTCACGCGTTACACGTAATACTTCTTCAAGGGTGGTTTTACCGGCTAATACGCGACTACAGCCATCTTGGCGAATACTTGGGGTATGTTTGCGAATGTACTTTTCAACACTTTGCTCACCTTTACCACTGTGAACAAGTTCGCGAACAGTTTCATCAACTACCAGTAATTCATGAATACCGGTACGACCACGGTAACCATTAAAGTTACACTCTTCACAGCCAACGGCTCGGTAAATAGTCGGCGGATTTACAAATGGTACGCCGAGCAATTCACACTCGCGCTCATCTGCAACATGACCTTCTTTACAGCTCTTACATAAAGTTCGCACTAGACGCTGCGATAACACCCCTAACAAAGAAGATGATAGCAAGAAGGGTTCAACCCCCATATCTTCCATACGAGAGATAGCACCTGCTGCGGTATTGGTATGCAATGTCGACATCACTAAGTGACCTGTAAGTGAGGCTTGCACGCCAATTTGTGCGGTTTCAAGGTCACGTATTTCACCAACCATTACTACATCAGGATCTTGACGTAAGATTGCCCGTAAGCCACGGGCAAAGGTCATATCAACTTTAGTATTTACCTGAGTTTGACCAATACCTGGGATTTCATACTCGATTGGATCTTCAACCGTTAAAATATTACGATCGCGAGAGTTAATTTGGCTCATGCCCGCATAAAGCGTGGTACTTTTACCAGAACCAGTTGGACCGGTCACCAAAATAATTCCGTGCGGTTTACTGATCAAATCAGAGAACAATTCACGATTGCGCAGCGTCATACCTAAATCTTCAAGATTTAAACGCGCGTTATTTTTATCAAGTAAACGCAGTACAACCCGCTCACCAAAACTTGATGGCATGGTTGATACCCGAACATCAACGGCACGTCCTGCGATACGCAAACTAATACGACCATCCTGCGGGATACGCTTTTCTGCAATATCGAGTTTCGCCATTACTTTAATACGCGAAACTAGCAATGAAGCGAGTTTACGATTCGGCTTTAACACTTCTTTAAGCACGCCATCAACCCGAAAGCGGATCACCAGCTCTTGCTCAAAGGTTTCGATGTGAATATCTGACGCGCCTTCTTTAATCGCTTCACTGAGCATCGCATTGATCAATTTAATGATTGGTGCATCATCATCTCCGGCAAGCAAATCTTCCGTTTGCGGCATATCTTCAGCCAGTGAAAATAAATCAACTTCGTTACCTATGTCTTCCATCATTTGCTGGGTTTCAGAACTATCGCGTTGATACGATGCCTCTAATAACAACTCAAACTTGTCATCAGCTAAATGTTCAAGCGTAAAGCCATGCCCAGCAATGCGGCGCACTTCTAACAATGCATCAATATTAAGCTCACCACGATAGAAAACCACCCGGTCATCATTATTTTTACTTAATAACATGCCTGTACGTCGTGCATATGAAAATGGTAGCCGCTTATTAGGCAGTTCAACTAAATCGTTACTGGTCATCAGCTCGCTATTATTTAGCGGCTGTGAGGGCTCTGCGGTGATCTCAGTGATTGCATCAGTCATTATTGCGCTCATCTGTATTTTGCTGTCTTAAGTATTCTTCATAAGTTGGCGGTAATACTAATGCATCATTCCACTCAGGTAGGATTGGTGCATCGGTTAGAGGCATTAAATCAATACCATCTTCTTTTTGTTTATACTGCTCACCACGGATAAAGTTATATTTACTGTGGCTTAATTTATTCATTTTAATACCATCACGAATAATGGTTGGGCGAATAAACACGATTAAATTACGTTTACGCTTGCTGGTGCTGGTTGAGCGGAATAAGTGACCAAGGATAGGAATATCACCTAATATTGGTACCTTTGAGACACTTTCTTGCACGTCTTCATCAATTAGACCACCAAGCACAACCATGCCGCCATCATCAGCCATAACCGTGGTTTTAATGGCACGTTTATTAATAGATATATCCACCGAAGTAGTACCACTCACGCCAGATACTTCTTGCTCAATGGTTAACTGTACAGCTGAACCATCATTTATTTGTGGCGTTACTTTAAGTTTTACACCTACCTCTTGACGCTCTACTGTTTGAAATGGATTAGAATTATTAGAACCCGTTTGCGAGCCAGTAATGATCGGCACTTCTTGACCGACAATCATCGATGCCTCTTCGTTATCCATGGTGGTAACCGAAGGCGTAGCAAGAATATTTGAGTTAGTATCAGTAGAGACTGCTTGAATGATCGCGCCCCAATCGTTTTTAACAATCCCCATAGCCAATCCATTGATGCCCCCTAACAAAGCACCTAACGGGCCAAGATCACCTTTTTGCGTTTCATCGTATTCCTTAAGCTCAGTATTATCACCAGTGAGAGTTTTAGTCACTGTCTTATCACGGGCTTGTTCAGCAGCTACAGCTAAAGAACCAACAGGAACGGTTGTGCCGTTATTAAACTGCATCATACCGCCTTGCTCTGAAATCCATTGCAGACCAAAGTTAATACCATCAGCTTCCATTACTTCAACAATGATTGCTTCAACGAGTACTTGAGCACGACGAATATCAAGCCGTTCAATCACTGACTCCAATGAACGCATGGTGTCAGGTTGAGCAGTAATGACCAATGAGTTTGAATCTGGGTGAGCTTCAATACTGGTTTCGTTTTGGTTGCGGCTACGGGTTTTAGTTGCCCCACCTTGACCTTCTTCACCAAGCGTTTTGCTAACCCCTTGCAACACTTTCACTAAATCTTCAGCGCTAGCGTAATTAAGGTAAATTACTTTAGTGTTGCCTTGGCTTTGTAACTCACCGTCGAGGCGTTTAATTAATTCAATAGCACGCGTTCTTGCTTGGCCTTCGCCACTGACAATAACGCTATTAGTACGGCCATCTGCAACGACTTTAGGGATCAAAAATTCTGGGATACTGCCTTTACCGCTATCTTTGTAAATATTATCAACCACAGATACCACATCATCAGCGGTGGCAAAGTTTAGCTTTACAATATCAACCCGCTTATCACCGGCTTGGTCAACTGAGCGAATAATTTCAACAAGTCGGTTTACTGAGGCAGCATGACCGGTCAACATCATGACGTTTGCAGCGTTGAAGTTGGCAACATGACCGCCATCTTTTTGGTCGCTAAACTGACGCACTAATGGACCTAGTTCTTGTACGCTAACATTTTTTACACGTACGACACGAGTGATCATCATATCACCGCGCGCTTGGTCGTCTTCAGTAACTAACGGTACGTTTGATTTTTTAGCATCAGAGCTTTTTTCAATTTTTAATATACCGTTATCCATTTCAACAGCTGAATAACCGTAAACTTCTAGTACATTTAAGAAGAATTGATAATAAAGTGCTTCATCCATCAATTCATAGCTGCGTACGTTTACTTTACCACGTACGTTCGGGTCGATAATGACGGTCTTATTTAGATTTTTACCAACGATATTAATAAACTCGTTGATATCGGTCCCTTTAAAGTTTGCAGCATACTCAACGGCAGACACCGATAGAGATAAGCTAGCCACAAAAAAAAGTGTTGCGTACTTAGCTAACCCTTTTCTGATTTTTTTGAGGTGTAGCGCGTGAACCATTATATTAAAACTCCAAAGCTAAGTTATTGCAGGCTAAATTGCACATCAATCTGCTCGCCATCACGGTCAATTGTAATGTTCGCATCGGTACTATTACGCAGCTCATTAATGGCTGACATGGCCTGTTTTAAATCTGTTAATTGATAGCCGTTAATCGATACAGCCAAATCGTTATTTTGTAACCCCATCTGCGTAAATAATGCAGGGTCTTTACCTGGGCTTAAACGATAGCCAATAAGCTCACCATCCTTCATAGCCTGAGATACTCGAATATAGTCAAATAGTTTACCGGGGTCTTTTAACAGTTCTTCCCGGGTATCTATAAGTGCTTCTTTTACTTCTTGATTTGCTGTTACATCAATCTGACGGTCACTTTCCATTTGCGGACCGTCATCGAGTTCAGGTTCATCACTATCACGTTCGGCAAGTACTGGCATTGACACTGTTTTGGTAAAATCTACGCCATCAAGCATTAACGTTTCAAAACGGCCACTAACATCTAAAATTACTCGATCAGGTAATACTTGCGCAAGTTTAGCGCGAGTGCCTTGCACAACGTCATCCACCAAATAGGTTGATTGTTGACCTTGAGACTCAATAATTGCCAAGCCTGTTTGATCATTGCCACTGACTGCAACAATACCAGTTAAATTAATGCTTAATCGAGTTTCTGGCGCATTGTTAATGACTTGAGCTTGTTGGCTTGCTTGTTTTTTAGGCACTGCGTCGGCTTTACCAAACAAGTTTTGTGCTAAAATTAATTGCGTATTAACCCGTTCAGGCTTACCTGTAACGCTATTAATATAGCTTGGAGAAAGGCTAGAATTAACCGGGGTAGGCCATATTAACCAAAATAGTTTTGCAGCCAAAAAGGCAATATAAACAACGGCTAAAAGCGTTATTGCCCAACCCAATTTAGCGTGGGGTAATTTACTTACTAGATGTTTTAGCTGTTGTAATCGCTGTTCCATAAATGACGTTTCTTATTTTAATTTGCTGCTTCATCGCTGGCCTATAGTACCTTTTCATTTTTCATTCAACAAGCGCACTAATATTAAACTTTGTAAACAAGGTAAATTAACACTTACGCTGAATGTAAAAAGCTTCGACTATTTCTTTGTCAGTAAGTTTCATGCTAAGTTTTGCCTTACAGAGTCACGCTTTTAATCGAGTATAATCGTGTCAAAAAGTAACACCCGTAATACCACATCAAAAGATGAAACTATTAGTATCCGTTTAGACAAGTGGTTGTGGGCTGCACGCTTTTATAAAACCCGCGCCATCGCACGGGACATGGTGCAAGGTGGCAAAGTACATTATAATGGCCAGCGCACTAAGCCTAGTAAGGTAGTCGAACTAGATGCCGTGATCAAACTTGCTCAAGGAGTTGACGAAAAAGTTATCACTGTACTTAAATTGCTTGATAAACGTTTAAGTGCCCCCATTGCTCAAACTTTGTATCAGGAGTCTGATGCAAGTATCGAAAAACGCGAAGCCAATAGCATCGCGCGCAAGAATAATAGCTTTTTTGCTCCTCATCCGGACCGTAAACCAGATAAAAAGCAAAGACGCGAACTTTTAAAAATGAAATCAAGTTAGGTAAAGCCACTCATGCAACAAGATCTACTTCATCGTTATACATTTGATCAACTAGACGTCCGCGGCGAACTCGTACAAATAGAGCAAGCTTATAATGAAATGATTGCCGATCATAATTACCCCGTGCAAGTGCAAGCTTTATTGGGTGAGTTACTGGTCGCAACCTGCCTACTTACAGCTACATTAAAGTTTGAAGGTGATATAGCAGTACAACTGCAAGGTGATGGCCCGGTAAAATATGCGGTTATCAACGGTGATCATCAACAAAATATGCGTGGTATTGCCCGCCTGCAAGGTGAAGTAACAGGCTCAACCATCCAGGAACTAATCGGTAACGGTGTGATGGTACTGACAATCACACCAACTAAAGGTGAGCGTTATCAAGGTATAGTTCCGCTTGAGCATGACACGTTAGCAGCATGTCTTGAAGCCTACTTTGCACAATCAGAGCAACTACAAACACGTCTATGGTTTGCAACTGATACAACACAAGGTCATGCTAAAGCTGCTGGTTTACTACTACAGGTGTTACCTGTAAATAAAGAAAAGTCGATTACTGACTTTACTCACCTTGAAGCACTCAGCAATACGATTAAAGCTGAAGAGTTGTTAGAGCTTGATGCTGCCACTGTGCTTACTCGACTTTATCATGAAGACAATCCGCGTGTTTACGAGCCGCAAGCAATCCAGTTTAAATGTGGTTGTAGTAGAGAAAAAACCATCACTGCGCTCGTTAATATAGGTCAACAAGCTTTATTAGATGACGTTATTGAAAATGGTGAGGTAAAAATTAGCTGCCATTATTGCTTAAAAGATTACGTTTTTAATGAACAAGATGTGAAAAGTATTTTCAACTAATCTAATCGTTCAAAAAACCAACAAAATTCAAACCGCATTTATTGCGGTTTTTTTATGCCAAAAATTGATACCGGTGTCATGAATTGTATTACTTTTATGACACCGGTATCATTGAAATTATTCATGTTTTTTACTAAATATATGTGTTTTTAGGCCTTTGATAAGCTCGAATATCCCTAATCCATCTGTTACTATAATTACAGCTTAAAGGGAAACAAGAACCCCAGAGCTATCCCGTTCAATCTCACACAATTTAGGTATAAACATGACTTCAAGCGCTACTCGTTTTGTCGATCTAACTGCAGCTGAACTTGTCGAACACGCGATCCGTCGTGGCGAAGGGACTTTAGCCGCCAATGGAGCTTTTGTTGCTAACACTGGTCGTCGTACTGGTCGTTCACCACAAGATCGCTTTATTGTTCAAGAATCAAGTACTGAAAATGAAATCCAATGGGGTAATGTAAATCGCCCTTTCGATGCAGATAAATTTGACGCTTTATGGGCACGTGTAGAAGCACATGTGCAGAGCAACGACCACTTCATCTCTCACCTTGAAGTAGGCGCTGATCCTGAGCATTATTTACCTGTTGTTGTTACAACAGAAACTGCATGGCATCATATCTTTGCCAAAAATATGTTTATCGAACCTAAATCTTATAATGCATCTGATTTACCCCAATGGCAGGTAATGAATGTACCTTCATTTGTTTGTGACCCAGAACGTGATGGCACTAACAGTGATGGCACAGTAATTATCAACTTTGCACAACGTAAAGTATTGCTTGCAGGTATGCGTTATGCCGGTGAAATGAAAAAATCAATGTTCTCAGTGCAAAACTTTCTACTACCAGCGAAAGGCGTGCTACCAATGCACTGCTCAGCTAACGTAGGTGAAGCTGGCGATACAGCATTATTCTTTGGTCTATCTGGTACCGGTAAAACAACTTTATCAGCAGATCCAACTCGCTTTTTAATTGGTGATGACGAGCACGGCTGGGCACCTGGTAGTGTATTCAACATCGAAGGTGGTTGTTATGCTAAGTGTATCGACCTTTCACAAAAGAATGAGCCTGTTATCTGGGATGCAATCCGCTTTGGAACTATCCTAGAGAACGTTGTCCTTGATGAAAAAGGTATTCCTGATTTTCATGATACTAGCCTAACGCAAAATAGCCGCGCAGCTTATCCGCTTGAACACGTTGAAAAACGTAAAGTAGAGAACCGCGCAGGCGAGCCAAAAGCAGTGGTATTCTTAACCTGTGATGTAAGCGGCGTATTACCACCAGTATCAATCCTTAGCGAAGAAGCTGCAGCGTTTCATTTCCTAAGCGGTTACACTGCAAAAGTTGGCTCAACTGAAATTGGTTCTACCAGCGATATCGAATCAACATTCTCAACCTGTTTTGGTGCACCATTCTTCCCACGTCCAGCGGGTGTATACGCGGAGCTTCTAATGAAGCGTGTACGTGAATTTGGCGCTAAGGTATACCTAGTTAACACTGGTTGGACTGGCGGTCCTTACGGCACTGGTAAGCGTTTTGATATTCCAACTACCCGCGCTGTTGTTGATGCAATCGTATCAGGTAAACTGGCTGGCGTTGAAACTCAACATATTGATGTTTTAAACCTAGACGTACCAGTTGCAGTACCAGGCGTTAACAGCGAGCTACTTAACCCAATCAATACTTGGGAAGATAAAGCTAAATACGCTGAATATGCGGCCAAACTTGCAGCAGACTTCACTGAAAACTTCGCTAAATACGATGTATCAGATGAAATCAAAAATGCAGGACCTAAAGCTTAATAAGCTACTTTAGCCTCATAATTAAAACGCCAACCTCGAGTTGGCGTTTTTGATTTTAACCAGAAAATTAAATCCATCACTCTTACTACTAAACCTGAGTTCGGGGTAATAACCCTATCTCCTGTCGCTATTTTCATATAACAATTATTATGGAATAACTACCCCCTTACATTTAAAAGAACGACTAATCCTTAGCTCCTGTTAAAAAGTAACCTTAAAAAACAAAATAAATGTTACTTTATTTCTTTTAATATGTTAAAAAAGTATTGCATTAATTTAAAGTAGTAACTAAAACTTGGCATATTAAGTAGCAATGCCGATCGAAAGGAGTAACTTTGCCCTCGTTAAAATGCAAGGTTACAACTGGTTATAAAAATAAGTAAAAGAGATTAAACCATGTCAAAATTAGTCATCGATAGCAATAAATACAACACTGGACGAACGAAAACTCGGCTTAGCCTTGCGATTTCATATGCATTACTAGGTCTTTGTCCACTGTTACTTACAGCTCAAACTTCGCAACAAAATGACAGCGATGTCAAACCTATTAATAAAGATGAATCAATTGAGGTTATAGAGGTCACGGGCATCCGTGGCAGTATCTATAGCGCACAAAACTTAAAGCGCTATGCTGATACCGTAAAGGATGTTATCACGGCATCAGATATTGGTGCACTGCCTGACAAATCAGTGACTGAGGCTCTCCAACGTGTTCCTGGGGTCACAATTGAACGCTTTGCATCTTCTAGTGATCCGAAGCATTATGCAGATGAGGGGACTGGTGTTCTTATTCGAGGCTTGGACCGGGTCCGCTCTGAAGTAAATGGCCGTGATGCATTTAGCGCAAATCCATCGGGTGGCCTAAGCTATGAGGACTTCCCCGCGGAGCTACTAGGAGCTGTAGAAGTAGTTAAGAACCAAACCGCGGATCTTATATCAGGAGGTATTGCTGGTACAGTCAACCTAATTACTCGCAAACCATTTGATTCCACAGACCGTATTATCTCTTTTAACGCAAAAGCTAATTACAGTGACTTTCGAGATGAGACAACTCCTTCTTTCTCCGCTCTGTTCTCTGATAACTGGGAAACTGATGCAGGTAAATTTGGCTTTCTTATTGCCGGATCACAATCTGAATATAAAACACGAGGTGATGGTATTGGTTTAGGTAATTTCCACTCCCGTGGCGATTCATTTATTCCCACTACTGATCAATGGGGTGGCATCATAGGTGTTGATCCAAGCTCGCCGGTTGATGGCCCTGCTTTACCCGGTCAACCTGCAGCGAGTGTTTGGCATGTTCCGGTTGCTATTCATATGAGTACAGCTACTAATGATCGTAAACGCACTGGCTTTACATCATCATTGCAATGGGCTAACAACGACGAAACTATAGTGGCCACCTTGGAACATATTAATTCAAGAGCCTCATTGGAGTGGAACGAACGCCAAATTGGACAAGCAGCTCAAGGCTTTAAAGGGTTTATGGGCTCATCTCAGAATTGGATGGATGATGCTGAAAATGGTTACCCATTAACCACTGAGAATGGATTCGTCACATCAGGTATTGCTTTAGGTGTAAGTCCTGAAACTCCTTTTTTCTATCGAAGTCGCTGGAACTATAACGAAAATACCGTTAAAGATACTTCATTCAAACTAACACTAAAACCAATTGATCGCCTGACGGTTGATTTCGATTACCAACACATAGACTCTGAAAAATCACTACAAAATTACAGTATGTCAGGTCAAACACGAGGTAATCATGTCCATGTAGTTTCGCCTTACTTCCTAGATATGCGCGGCTCTAGACCTTCTGTTGAATTTCTCAGTGACAATATTTTAACCGCAGGTTGGTCTCCTAATGAAGATTGGAATGGTCCTGTACCAAATCTATTTCTTGGTAGTGGCATGGAACAAATAGAGCATAATACAGCCAAAGCCAATAGTTTTAAATTAGATGTTAATTACGAACTCGATGGTACATTTACTAACATTAAATCTGGTATTTATCACTCAGACAAAGACTTGACTGTTCGCGACACCGCTTATGAAGGTTGGTCTGCAATCGGTACACCATGGGTACAAGATGACCGTAATGCAGCTTCTGCAGTTAATCGACCTGAATTATTTGAGCGTGTTGATTTCTCTGATTATTACAACGGTCAAGTACTGCAAGGTAATGTAAATAACTTCCTTTTTCCACGCATGGAATTAGTCAAAAATTATGCTGATTCGCTCCGCCAGGGCTGCAAAGACGGTTGGCATAATGCAACAAACAGCGCAGCAAACAACGGTATTTGTACGGGTACTTACGTCCCTTATACAGATAAGCCAAACCGTGTTGAAGGCCCTTATGCAGCTCATAATATCAGTGCAACAAACGAAAAACGCACCGAGTTTTATGTACGTGGCGACTTTGATTTTGTCGCGCAAGATATTCCAATAGTCGGTAATGTAGGTTTACGCTATGTAAACTACAAATTAGCCTCCACTGGCGCATTAGTGCAACCGCCGGTAAGTAAGCGCGGTGAACCTGGAACATCTTTAAATACAGTAATGCAGCAGCCAGAATACAAGCGCTATTATGATCTTGCTGGGGGTGAATCAACACTGAGCACAGTGGATGGTACTGATTACAGCACAATATTACCAAGCCTAAACCTAAGCATGGGTATTAGCGAAGACGTAGTGGTAAGATTTGGCATCTCAAAAGCCTTATTTTACCCAAGCCTAGTTGATGCACGGAACATCAGTATTATCAATCTAGACTATAATCGTCGCCTCCAAACACCTGGCGCAGACTATGATGAAACGAGTAACCCTGTTGTAGGAATCGATGATATAGAACTGACCGCATTATCGGGTAATCCTTACCTTAAACCTGAAACAGCAATAAATACCGATCTAACAACCGAATGGTATTTCGCGCCAGCAGGCTACGTTACTTTGGGGCTATTCCATAAAAAACTAGATAACATTATTCGCAATAGAACATTTGACCTTGACGTGACATACGGAACTGAAGAATACAACTTATCTGCATATGGTCCTGCCAATACTGGCTCTGGTACACTGCGCGGTGCTGAATTTTCATACTCTCAATTCTACGATATGCTGCCAGGCGCTTGGGGTGGTTTAGGTTTACAATTAAACTATACCTTCATAGACCAGAGTGGTTTAGAAGATCCTAACGAAATCTCAAATGGAACATTAGGATTCGATGAAAATGGTAACCCTATCGCTGATAACCGTAACACTTTCCGTGTGTTCAGTGGGCTACCTCTGCAAGGGTATTCAGACCAAAACTTAAATATTATCGGTATGTATGAATACGAAAAGGTTTCTTTTCGTCTAGCCTATACGTGGCGCTCTGAATATTTATTAACCCTACGCGAATCTGAAGAATATGTACCAGCTTATGCTGAGGCTTCAGGTATGATGGATGCCAGCTTATACTACACCATTAATGATCATTGGAAAGTAGGTGTTGAAGCGAGTAATTTACTCGAGACTGAAACCAAAACTAAATATCAAATGGATCAAGCGGGCACTAAAACTCAGGCGTTGAACTTCACGACAGATCGACGCTTTGCACTTAGCGTTCGAGCAACTTTCTAGAAGCTAAATACTAAAACGCGTAGCAGCAAGACTACGCGTTTTTATTCCAAAGCTTTCGCTAATTTATCTATCACTTATAGAGGTTACAGGTTTGCCTGTTACTTATAAAAAACACTAGTTTGCCTTCTATTTATAAAGAGTGCGAGTTGACTAGTTTCTCATGATTAAAAATAGCAGTGCACGCATCTCAAAAGGTTAAAGCTGTCTTCCTCACCAACTCACTCATTCACTTTACTGCTGATGTAAAAAGCCCGACTATTACTAGTCGGGCTTTCTAAATTTGAAGCCATGGTGTGCTGCGCTTTAGGATGTCGTAGTGCCCACGGCGGTAAAAAGTCACATAGCAATCTTATTCTTTTCCTTTAACCTATTACCTTTCACCTCGAACCTTCTTTTTAATTTATTCCAGACAACAAAAAACCCGTTACATCGCTGTAACGGGTTTCTCTTATTTGGAGCCTGGCAATGTCCTACTTTCACATAGCAAATGCTACACTATCATCGGCGCTGTTTCGTTTCACTACTGAGTTCGGCATGGGGTCAGGTGGGTC
>NZ_JACJFL010000051.1:0-29543 GCF_014164575.1 Pseudoalteromonas sp. SG41-1 | reverse complement strand
CCTAGAACCTAGAACCTGAGGAACTCTCATGTCTTACAATATTGCGGTGGTGGGGTTTGGTTTAACGGGGCGTTTAACGGCGCTTGAGTTGAGTTTACAGCATCGGGTAACTGTTTATGAAGCGGGTGACGAACAAGCGCTTGATAGTGCAGGAAGAGTGGCAGCGGCGATGCTTGCACCACTGGCTGAATCTGTATTCTGCGAGCAAGACTTGGCCTTGATGGGGCTGGATTCAATAAAGCGTTGGCCGAGAATTTTAGCGCAACTTGATGAAGCGGTGTTTTTCCAACAGCAAGGCACACTTGTGGTTGCACACCAGCAAGATAAAGGTGACTTACAAAGTTTTATACTGCGTTTAAAGCCTTTAGCTGAACATCAAGGACATCAGTTAACAGGGGCACATATTGCTGAATTAGAGCCAGAGCTTACAGGGCGTTTTAACCAAGGTGTGTATTTACCTTGCGAAGGGCAAATTGATAATCAGGCTTTTTATCAAGCTAGTTTTAACACTCTAAAGCAGCGTAATGTGAGCTTTAAGTTTGCACAACAGGTTGATGTAACATCGCTAAATCTACAGCAATCGTTTGATTATATTATTGATTGCCGTGGCCTTGGCGCTAAAAGCGCAGCGTGTAAGCTACGCGGAGTGCGTGGTGAAGTAGTGCGTTTGTACGCCCCTGAGGTTAATTTAACGCGGCCAGTGCGGTTAATGCACCCGCGTTATCCTATTTATATTGCTCCGAAGCCAAATCATCAATACGTAATTGGCGCGACAGAAATTGAATCACAAGATAAGGGGGCTGCCACTGTGCGTTCGACTCTTGAGTTGTTGTCAGCAGCGTACACAGTACACAGTGGTTTTGCTGAGGCGCGAGTGTTGAATATTCAAACCGGCCTGCGTCCTGCATTTAGTGATAATCGCCCGCAGATTTCCCAGCAGCAAAATGTGATCAGCATTAATGGCTTATATCGTCATGGTTATTTACTCGCACCGAGTTTAGTGGCCGATGCCATTGCACGGATAAAATAAGGCTTATTATGAAAGTAAGTATGAAAATAACAATTAATGGTCAACATTTTGAGTTAGCAGATAACGCCAATATAGCCCAAGGTTTGACGCAGTTTGCAGCAAAAGAGCCTTTTGCAGTGGCGCTTAATGGTCAATTTATACCGCGTAGTCAATGTGATACTACCTTACTTAACGAAGGCGATAGCATTGAATTACTGTCACCGATCCAAGGTGGCTAATATGAGTAGCGTAATATCAGATAGTTTCAGTATTTATGGTGAGCAGATCACTAGTCGGTTATTAATTGGCTCAGCACTTTATCCATCACCTGCGGTTATGGCCGATTCGATTGTTGCCTCTGGCGCGCAGATTGTTACTGTGTCATTACGACGTCAACAAAGTGCCGCCGCAGGAGATGACTTTTGGCAATTGATCAAAGATACGGGCTTAAAAATTCTACCCAATACTGCAGGCTGTCACAGTGTCAATGAAGCAATTACACTGGCACAAATGTGCCGCGAAGTGTTTGCTACCGATTGGATAAAACTTGAGTTGATTGGTGATGATTATAACCTGCAACCAGATCCATTTGCATTACTGGAAGCGACACAGATTTTATTAGCCGAAGGCTTTAAAGTATTACCTTATTGTACTGACGACTTAGTGTTATGTCAGCGTTTAGCTGATGCAGGGTGTGAAGTACTGATGCCGTGGGGAGCGCCTATTGGCACAGGTAAGGGCTTGTTAAATAAATATAACTTAAAAACTATTCGGGAGCGCTTACCCGATACCACATTGATTGTTGATGCTGGCCTTGGCTTACCATCACACGCCTGCCAAGCGCTTGAATTAGGTTATGATGCGGTGTTATTGAATTCGGCTATTGCAGGGGCGGGCTGCCCTGTTACCATGAGTCATGCATTTAAAGCAGCCGTTGATGCGGGTCGTTTTGCTTACCGAGCAAAGGCGATGCCAGAAAAAGACGTCGCTGCGCCATCTACGCCCACTATGGGTATGCCATTTTGGCATCAACAGTAATAAATGAAGTAAAAAATTAGGAAATACGTAACTATGAATCATGTTGTTTGGACAATTGCTGGCTCTGACTCTGGTGGTGGTGCAGGTATTCAGGCGGATATTAAAGCGATGCAAAGTTTTGGCGTCCATGGTTGTACAGCGATCACCGCATTGACTGCGCAAAACAGCCTAGGCGTTGAAGCACTTAACCCGATTTCAACCGATGTTATTGAGTCGCAATTACTCGCCCTTGAAAGCGACATGAAAGCCCGTGTTATTAAAATTGGTATGCTTGCCAATGTGCAGCAAATTCAATTGATCAGTGAGCATCTAAAACATTATAAAGCCACTTGGCCGGTTGCGCCTTTGGTTGTATATGATCCGGTGGCCATTGCTAGCAGTGGTGACTTACTGACAGAAGAAGATACCGTTAGCGCAATTAAAGAATGCTTATTGCCGCTGGTGGATGTGATCACTCCGAATACCCATGAAACGCAGTTGCTCACTGGGATATATTTAATTGGTCCCAGTGCTGTGATCGAGGCTGCGCAAAAGCTGCAAAGCTGGGGCGCAAAAGCGGTGCTGATCAAAGGTGGCCATTGGGATTATCCAAGCGGATATTGCATTGATTACTGCAGTGATGCCAGCTCTTATGGCAGTAATGAATATTGGCTTGGTAACGAAAAAATTCAAACGCCGCACAGCCATGGTACCGGTTGTAGTATGGCGTCAGTGATTGCAGCGTGTTTAGCGAAAGGTTACCCGCTTAAAGATGCCTTTATTTTAGCCAAAGCCTATATAAATCAAGGCTTAAAAGCTGCGGTTCGTTATGGTGAAGGAATTGGCCCTGTGGCACAAACGAGCTTTCCCGATAATCTTGATGATTACCCACAAGTCATTGAAGCGGGTAGTTGGCTGGGTGATGAGCTGGATTTTGAACAACCAAACGAATTTACTATGGCGGCAGGTTTTACTGAGTGTGAAAACAAACAGCTTGGTTTATATGCAGTGGTTGATAGTCTCGATTGGTTAGAAAAGTGTTTAGCGCAAGGCGTTAAAACTGTACAACTTAGAATGAAAAACGCCAGCGAAGAAGAGCTTGAACACGCTATTGCTGCGGCGGTCACACTTGGTAAAAAGTACGATGGCAATGTGTATATCAACGATCATTGGCAGCTGGCGATCAAACATGGCGCTTATGGTGTGCATTTAGGTCAAGAAGATTTACTTGAGGCTAATCTGGTGGCCATTAAAGAGTCGGGCATGCGTTTGGGGATTTCGACCCATGGTTTTTATGAAATGCTGCGCGCTCATAATTACCGCCCGAGTTATATGGCGTTTGGCGCTATTTACCCAACCACGACCAAAGATATGACAGGGCAAATTCAAGGGCTTGAAAAGTTAAAGCGTTTTGTGCCGTTAATGAGTGATTACCCAACGGTAGCTATTGGTGGCATTGATTTATCACGAGCGGGCGAGGTTGCTGCAACCGGTGTTGGCAGTGTAGCTGTTGTTAGGGCTATTAGTGAAGCAAGTGACTATCAACAGGCGATTGCCGATTTACAAGTGGCTATTAATAGCAATGAGTGAGGCAATAAAAGGATCTTTATCTGACAAAGAGCAGTTACGTTACAGTCGTCATTTAATGCTTAAAGAAGTCGGCTTTGAAGGGCAGTTAAAGCTCAAAGCCGCTCACGTTGTGGTAATTGGAGCGGGGGGGTTAGGCAGCCCCGCATTACTGTATTTAGCTGCGGCTGGCATTGGCGAATTAAGCTTGTTAGATGATGATAAGGTTGAGCTTTCAAATTTACAGCGCCAAGTGCTCTATAAAGTAAATCATTTAGGGCAAGATAAGGTCAGCGCTGCGGGCAAAGTATTAAGCAGCTTAAATAATCAAATCAAGATCAACACAGTAAGTGCAAAATTAACCACTGAAAATGCTGAGCAAGTTTTTACTGGCGCAACCTTAGTACTTGATTGCAGCGATAACTTCAGCACTCGCTATGTAGTAAACCAGCAATGCTTGGCACTGGGTATTCCACTGGTGTCGGGGGCGGCAATAGCGAGTGAAGGGCAGCTGATGTGTTTTGATTTTCGCCAGCCACAGAGCCCTTGTTACGGGTGTATATTTGGAGCACAACCGCAACAGCAGGCGCTTAATTGCAGTAACGCGGGCGTGCTTAGTCCGTTGTTAGGTGTTATTGGCTCGATGCAAGCACTGTTGGCAGTTAATATCTTGCTGGGCCATCATCAAGGCAGTCAGTTTATTCGTTTTGATGGGCTAAGTTTAGCGCAGCAGCAGTTTAAATTAACTAAAGCGCCCGAATGTACTGAGTGTGCAGGGGAAAGAGCTTAAATAAAAAACGCGGCATGACTGCATTAGTCGGTCCGCGTTTTTAATTAAAATGAGTTATAACTTAATTATTAATTAGGTATTAATCATCAATCATCAACTTTAGCAAACGGTGTGCCCATGCGAGTCACTGTGCCTGGTTTTTGATCATCAAAGATATCTGCTTTATTAGCACCCCAGGCTAAAATAACCGTGGAGCCTAATTTAAAGCGACCCATCTCTTCACCCTTTTTCAAGGTAATTGCATTTTCACCTGAGGTTTTGTAGTTCCAGCTAAATACATCTTTACCTGCTGGTGGTGTAACTGTACCGGCCCAAATAGTTTCGATACTGGCAACAATTGTTGCACCCACTAATACCATAGCAAGCGGGCCAATTTCAGTCTCAAAAATGGCTACTACGCGTTCGTTACGAGCGAATAGATTAGGTACATTTTGCGCGGTAAGTGGGTTTACTGAAAATAAATCACCGGGGACGTAAATCATTTTACTCAAGGTGCCATCAATCGGCATATGAATACGATGATAATCTTTTGGCGCTAAGTAAATCGTTGCAAAGTCGCCGCCTAAAAATGGCGCTGTATCTTGCTCTGAGCCGCCAAGTAAAGCTTGTAAGCTATAGTTGTGATTTTTAGCTTGAATAAGCTGGCCTTCAACAATTGGGCCTAATTGACTGATGGCACCATCTACAGGGTGAGTAATGATGTCATCTTCAGTGTTTAATGGCCGAACGCCTTCTTTTAAAGGACGAGTAAAAAACTCATTAAACGTTTTATAGTGAGCTGGGTCGCTATATTGCGCTTCATTCATATCAATTTTATATTGTTTAATAAACAATTTAATTAAAGTAGTTGTTAGTGCACCTGCTTTAGCTGCAGCTAACTTGCCTACCATACGGGATACAAAATGTTTTGGCATTGCGTACTGCATTGCGATTTTGAATTTGTCTAAACTCACAAGTTTTTTCCTAAAAAATTATACGCGTGGAGCACGAGCACCCGCTCGGCCATCGGCCATTGTTTCTAAAATTCTATGGTAGCTATCAAAACGTAGCTGTGAAATATCACCATCATCGATTGCTTGGCGAATTATACAGCCTGGATCATTTAAATGTTTACAGTCTCTAAAGCGGCAACCGCCAATAAACTTGCGAAACTCTTTAAAGCACCAAGTAACACGCTCTACATCTAAGTGCCACAAGCCAAATTCACGAATACCAGGGGAATCAATTAAGTTACCGCCTGAAGGTAAGTGATGAAGTCGTGACACGGTTGTTGTGTGTTGGCCAAGGCCACTATTTTCAGAGACCTCTTTGGTCAGTATTTCGGCATCAGGTAAAACAGTGTTAACTAAAGTTGATTTCCCCACACCACTTTGACCAACAAAAATACTATTTTTATCAATTAAGGTTTCTTTGAGTGCATCAATACCGTAACCGGTTTTATTACTTACTAGTAATACTTGATAATCAAGTGACCTATAAATATCCAAAATTTTGTTGATGTTAGCAAGCCCAGGCTCATCAATTAAATCTATTTTATTGAGCACTAAAATAGGCTCAATGCCCATATCTTCGCAGGCAATTAAATAGCGGTCGATAATACTGGGGGTAAACTCTGGTAGTACCGCAGAGACCATCAAAATCTGGTCAATGTTGGCGGCTATGACTTTTACACCGTCGTAAAAATCAGGGCGAGTAAGTTGCGAGCGCCGTTCATGCATCGCTTCTATAACGCCAGCTAAATCACCTTCGCTGACTTTTGCGCGGCGAAATTGCACTTCGTCTCCGCAAACAATACCTTTAACGGTACGGCGAATATTGCAGCGCAAAACATCTCCGTTATCAGTTTCAATATCGGCATGTTGACCAAACCGACTGATCACCACGGCATTTTCAGGCGCACCTAAATTGTCAGTTTGCCATTGCTCAACCTTGTTAGTGGTTGGCGCAGAATCTGCATTAGACAAGCGTTTTTGGTGATTGGCCTTAATCCTACGGGATTGACCTTTACTTAATTTCTTCTGTTTTGCCACTTTTGGCCCATAACTTAGTTAAATGTCGTGCTTTTTGAAAAAAAAGCTTTAGGTCGACTGATGATACTAATATGATATATCTAAATGCGTTAGATCTAAAGGAAAGCACCGCAAGGTAATTATGTCTTTTCATAAATCAAATCTGATTTGGCTCGACCTCGAAATGACAGGTCTTGAACCAAGTACAGACAAAATACTCGAAATCGCCACGGTTGTCACCGACAGTGCGTTAAACATCTTGGCTGAAGGGCCAACTATTGCTATTCATCAAAGTGATGAATTGCTTGATGGTATGGATGAATGGTGTACTAAGCAACATGGTCAGTCAGGGTTAACTGCACGCTGTAAAGCGAGCACATTCACAGAGCAAGATGCTGTTGAACAAACTTTGGCATTTTTAAAGCAGTGGGTTCCTGCAGGCGCTTCGCCTATGTGTGGTAATTCAATAGGCCAAGATAGACGCTTTATGAATAAATATATGCGTGAACTGGAAGATTACTTCCACTATCGTAATTTAGACGTAAGCACTATCAAAGAACTAGCAAGACGCTGGAAACCAGAAGTTTTAGCACAAGTGCACAAAAAAGGTTCACACCTTGCTCTTGATGATATCAAAGATTCCATCATGGAATTAAAAGTCTACCAAGAAAAATTCTTTAATTTGTAAAAAACACTTGCAAACACATCGGATTATTGTAGAATCCTGCCCCGCTTAAGACGATAACCCCCGCGGGGTTAGTGTGCTTGAGCAATTTGAATGCGGCACTAGTTCAGTTGCCGGAACGTTCACCGCGAGCTGTCGCGGACCAACGGAAAAATTACTGACTATTTTGAATGCGGCACTAGCTCAGTTGCCAGAACGTTTACCGCGACTTGTCGCGCACCAACGGACAAATTACTGACAATTTTGAAATGCGGCACTAGCTCAGTTGGTAGAGCGCGACCTTGCCAAGGTCGAGGTCACGAGTTCGAGCCTCGTGTGCCGCTCCAATTTCTCACCAAAGAAATTGCAGCAAGTTTCAAATAAAAGCTATAAACTTTTTTAGAACCTATAACCTAAAAATTATAATGCGGCACTAGCTCAGTTGCCAGAACGTTTTACCGCGACTTGTCGCGCACCAACGGACAAATTACTGACTATTTTAAAATGCGGCACTAGCTCAGTTGGTAGAGCGCGACCTTGCCAAGGTCGAGGTCACGAGTTCGAGCCTCGTGTGCCGCTCCAATTTCTAACCAAAGAAATTAGAGTAAGTTTAAAGTGAAAATATTATGCGGTACTAGCTCAGTTGGTAGAGCGCGACCTTGCCAAGGTCGAGGTCACGAGTTCGAGCCTCGTGTACCGCTCCAATCTCTTTAAGCAATCTAAAATAAAATATGCCAAGGTCGAACTAAGTCATAAGCAGTTCGAGCCTCGTGTACCGCTCCAATCTCTTAAAAATGAATACCCACCCAAGTTTGATTGACAAGCAGTTATTGCTTAAAGCACATATCCAATTTATTTAGTATTTCAATTTAAATAGTTTTATTTAAACTTGCCCTTGCAGCGTTGCAATAATACGTCTTGCGCCGCCATGATCACGATGTTCGCCTAAATAGATCCCTTGCCATGTACCAAGCTGTAAACGTCCTTGGCTAATTGGAATCGTTAGCTCGCAGCCTAAGGTACTCGTTTTTATATGCGCAGGCATATCATCATCACCTTCGTAATCATGACGATAATAAGGTTGGCGCTCGGGAACAAATTTATTGAAGTGACTTTCCATATCCATACGTACTGTCGGATCAGCATTTTCATTAATCGTTAAGCTGGCTGAGGTATGCTGTATAAAAAGGTGTAATAAGCCAATTTGGTAATCGGAAATCTCAGGGAGTTGGCTGAGTATTTCGCTATCAATAATATGAAAGCCTCGAGAGCGAGGCTTTAAAAGTAGTTGTTTTTGCAACCAGCTCATATTTTATCGAAACTAACTTCAATATTGGCATTACCGGCATCAGAGGTAAATGGGATCAATATTTTTGCCCCTTCACTTTTATGAGTTATGGTATGACCTTTACCAGACACAACGATTGGTGTAGCCATATTAAAGTCATAGCCTTTTTCACCAAGTAAATTTTTTGCCCCACCAGTGACCATATTGGTAATTTCACCAACCATATCGGTTACTTCTTCATTGATCGAATCAGGGCGTTCACCTAGCATTCTTTCCATAATAGTCAGGGCAAGGCTCTCATCAAAAGTGATCGAAAATGAACCTTTAGTTTGCGGTCCTACCATGCCAATTAATCCCGAAACGTCGCCACAGGCAACTTCATCTTTTTTTATTTTCGGCTTACCCGGTTTTAGTTCGGTTTGCGCCATTGTGCTGAGCACATTTAATAAAGATGATAAAAAAGGATTGATGAACTCTACATTCATTATTGTTTATCCCTCGAATTTAGCAGTTTAACTGCGGTTATACGTTAAAGTGTAGTGAGTTATTTTAGCTCTGCACTTAATTATTCTTTACAATTTCCACATCTACCATGGGCTTCAATAGTTTGCCCTGATACGACGAAACCACTCTCAGCAGCAAGACTATTAAGTTCATGCGAAATCACGCTAGAGTGTAGCTCTTTGACAAAACCACAACTATCGCATATCAACAGTTGTACAGGGTGGATATGATCAAAATGATGACACAACATAAATGCGTTAGTACTTTCAATTTTGTGAATAAAACCTAATTCAGCTAAAAAGTCTAAGGCACGGTAAATTGTGGCTGGTTTTGCTCCTGATTCAGTGAGTTTTAGTTGCTCTAATAAATCATAAGCGCCCACTCCGCCTTGCGCACTTGCTAATAGGCGAAATACTTTTTCACGAATTGGAGTGAATCGCGCACCGCGATTGTCACACACTTGTTTGGCTTTACTAACGAGTGATTCTATTTTCATCTTCTCTTATCCTTACGCTACCGTGATATACTAACATACTGTATTGTAGTTGCAGCGTTTTTATTAGACAGTTTTATTCTAGGAAGGCCAACAATGAATGAATTATTAGCGGTATTTATTTTCTTTTTTGCGGTTATTGATCCAATCGGTACTGTGCCTGTTTTTATAGCCTTAACACGCGGTGATAGTGACAAATTCAAACGTAAAGTCGCGTTGAAAGCTGTTCTGGTGTCTGCTGGGGTACTATTGTTTTTTGTTGTCGCTGGGGAGCTGCTTTTAAATGCTATCAATATCCCCTTGTCAGCGTTTCAAATCGCAGGTGGTATCGTGTTATTGCTGTTCGCTTTGTCTATGATCTTTGGTGAAAGTAAACCAGAAATGGAAATTAAAAGTGTACGTGATAGCACTGAAACGGCCATTTTCCCTTTAGCTATTCCATCAATCGCCAGTCCAGGTGCGATGCTTGGCGCTGTTTTGATGACTCGTAACACTGAATACACGTGGGTTGAGCAGTTAATTACTTCATCAATGATGTTAGCTGTTCTTGTTGTGGTACTTGTGCTGTTACTGTTGGCAACCCATGTTCACAAATTAATTGGTGACAGCGGTGCGAGTATCATCAGCCGGATCATGGGTTTGATCCTTTCATCAGTTGCCGTGACAAATATACTCGACGGGATAGCCCACTATTTTGGCTTACAAGTATTTACATAAAGGCTGTGTATTGCTGTTAAATAGCTATTGTCATATAAAATTTTGAATTGTTGCTTAGAATTATCTAGATTAAATATAACGTAATAAAATTTAAGGAATGAAAAATGTTATTAAAAAAGATTATTTTATGCGGTTTTCTTGTTTTGGGATTAACGGCTTGCGTTGAACCGCCTCAAAGCGAAATGAAGGTTATTCAAGTTACTGACTATGATTTTAGCCATAATGACAATCATGCTGTTACCGTATATTTCGGTCATACGGGAGGAGATCATTACACCGTTACTTTATTACGAGACGAAATTAAAGAGGGAGTGTTTATTGAATCTTCCGCTAAAAATGCGCCTAATTTAGTGTTTGATGCCAGTTGGGCTGGTGAATATTATGTGCAGTCAGCTAAGCATGATACTCATTCATCTTTAAAAATACTTGAGCTAAATAGCGAAGCTAAAGTTGCTAAATTTGAAGTCGCAGCACGTTTGGTTAACCCCAAGCAAAAAAATGATTATATAAGCTTAGAAAAAACCACCATTACAGTGCAAGGCCAGCAATTTGATAATCTAACAAAATCGTTTTAAGTATATTATCTAAAGCGCAGCATACATTTTTGTTGCTGCGTTAAACAACTCAATCTCTGCTACCGACAAACAACAACTTGCTTACGATTGAAGCTCGGCTTTGATTTGTGTAAAATATAGTGCCTTCCAATGAGGGAATAACCCTTATACTTATATATCATCTGAGGATTTTACTTTGAATAGACGTTTTTCTGTGGCCCCGATGCTCGATTGGACAGACCGCCATTGCCGTACTTTTCATCGTAAAATGACCAAGCATGCGGTGCTTTACACCGAAATGGTAACAACCGGTGCGATTTTATTTGGGCGAGGTGATTATCTACACTTTAATACACATGAAAACCCCGTTGCTTTGCAATTAGGTGGCTCTGATCCTGAAGCTTTGGCAAAGTGTGCAAAACTGGCTGCTGAACGTGGTTATGATGAAGTAAACCTGAATGTTGGTTGCCCTTCGGATCGAGTGCAAAATGGCCGCTTTGGTGCGTGTTTAATGGGCGAGCCGCAGCTTGTTGCTGATTGTATTGCAGCAATGAAGGCGGAGGTTACTATTCCTGTTACGGTGAAAACACGCATTGGTATTGATGAGCAGGATTCATATGAGTTTTTATGTGCGCTGATCGAAGCGAGTCATAAGGTTGGCTGTGATGACTTTATTATTCACGCTCGTAAAGCATGGCTAAAGGGATTAAGTCCGAAAGAAAACCGTGAAGTTCCACCGCTTGATTATCCGCGTGTTTATCAACTGAAAAAAGATTACCCACAACTTGATTTAAGCTTAAATGGTGGGGTTAATACCATCGCTGATAGTCTTGTTCATTTAGCGCATCTTGATGGCGTTATGATCGGTCGTGAAGCGTATAGTAATCCATTTATATTAAGTGAAGTGGACGAGAAAATTTACGGTGATACTGCGTGTACATTATCCCGTCATGACGTGGTGCGTTCAATGTATGGTTATATTGAAGATGAAATGCGCCAAGGCGCTAACTTTTGGCATATAGCTCGCCATATGTTGGGTATTTTCCAAGGCCAACCAGGGGCGCGAGGATTTAGACGTCATTTATCTGAAAACGGCCATGGTAAGCAAGCCGATTTATCAGTGATGGATAAAGCATTAAGTTTTGTGCCTGAATAGCTGAAATTTTAATCTTGAAAGCCACTTTTTAGTGGCTTTTTTTGATCCTAAAATTTAGTCAAAATATCACTTTTTTAGTTAATTTAACGTATTTTAATTCAGCTAAACGTCACTTTTAAATTGATGTTATCTTTCTATCCTATTGTTATTTATTGTTTTAGTTGTTTTTCTAACGACATGGCATAAGTCTTGGAATCTCCTTGGTGTAATCACCCATAATCAACAGGAGAAAATCATGGGCCTAATGAATCGTGTTAATGATCTAATTCAATCAAACTTGGTCGCTGTGCTTGATAAGGCAGAGGATCCAGCAAAACTACTTAATTTACTTATTATCGAGATGCAACAAGCTCTGAATGAGTGCCGTACTACCGCTGCAGCGATTTTGTGTGAAGAAAAAGCATTGAAACGCCAGCAAAGCGATAAGTTAACATCCATAGCACAATGGCAAGAAAAAGCCGAAATAGCCGTCAGTAAAGGTCGAGATGATTTAGCCACAGCCGCATTAAAAGAAAAGCAGCGTGTAGCCGCTGATATGGCAGCTGTTGAACCTGAGCTCGTTAAATTAACCGATTCAATGGCCAAGTTAGCTGACGATGCACAGCGTTTACAAGACAAACTTAGTGCTGCCAAAGCAAAGCGGCAGAGCTTAACTCAGGTGCATAGTGTTTTAAATGCACGAGTACGAGTTAATCAACAGTTACATAGCGATAAAGTGGCACATGCACTGTCGCGTTTTGATGTGATTGAGCGCCGAGTTGAGTCAATTGAATCACAAGTGGAAGCATACGAAATGGCTGCAGCTAATCAATCAGACACGGCAATGCAAATTGATGCGCTTGTTAAAGACGAAGCCTTGGATAAAGAGCTTGCAGCACTTAAAGCTAAAGTAAAACAGTCGGCTTAGGAGTTATAAAAATGAATACATTTAATAACAATACTCAATGGAGTAAAGATCCATTAAATAAAAAAATATCGGGAGTATGTAGTGGCTTAGCGCGTCGGTTTGACTTTCCGATTTGGGCAACTCGATTAGCAACTATTGTACTGTTTATTCAGTTCCCACTATTTATAGGTGCGGGTTATTTAATTGCACATTGTTGTTTAGACAACAAGGTTTATTAGGAGAGCGCCATGAAAATTATTGCACTGTGTCTGCTAGCAGCATTGTTTATCGCTTCTAGTCCATTTGAGATAATGCAGTTTGACTCATGGCAGCTCCCTTTGTGGATTGCTGACTTGAGTTGGGTTGGCATTGAATTATTTGGTGCATTAGTCGCTGTGGTGGTCGTTATTGCCATTATTGCGCTGGTTAGTGTTGGTTTGATTGGCGCAGGTCTAATAATAGGAGTCGGCGTGATGCTGGCTTTGTTGTTTGGTTCTGTGATGATCGCATGGCCGCTACTGCTGATTGTTTTTCTGTGTTGGTTAGTCGCGGATAATAAAAAGGTCGCATAGCTTGCCACACAGAGGTTACCTTAAATGCTAATTTAGCTGACTATTTTTTCGCAAATATGCTAAATTTAGCACTTAAAGTGATTATTATAACAAGGATCGAAATGACTCTTAAGCCATTACTAACTATCTTCACAGCGGCTTTTTTAGCTGTAGGCCTATACTCTCCAGTGCTATTTGCCCATGCAGAGCATCAACATGATACAGCAAGTGATATTGTAGTTAGCAATGCCCAAGTAAGGATTTTTTTACCTGGCAGTCAATCTAGTGTTGGTTATTTAAAGCTTGTTAATCATGGTGATGCAGCAGTGACATTAACTAAGGCTAGCCTTGAGAGCTTAGGACGAGTTGAAGTACATGAACATCAGCATGTTAATGGTATGATGAAAATGCAAAAAGTAGATGCGTTAGAGATCAAAGCACATCAACAGCTAGATTTTAAACCAGGCAGTTATCATTTAATGGTTTTTGAACCAAAAGAGCCGTTAAAAATAGGGCAAGAGCTCAAACTCACGCTATATTTTAGCAATGGAGATCGTGTATTTACTCAAGCTACCGTGGTTTCATTAGAAAGCCAAGTTGAGCAAGTATCACAATCTGAACAGCACCATACACATCACTAGGAGATTAAATGTCACAACATAAAGGGAAAATTATAGCAGGGCTAATATTAGTTTTTATTTTATTTTATGCCGTATCTGTGTATTGGAGTGTTGAGCCAAGCCGCGTAAATGTGATCACGCAAGCTAAACAGGATGCGCAGCAGCGTGGCGAAAAACTAGTAACAGGTTACACAACAACTACGGCTTTGATTAATGTTGCCAGCACATTATTGAATAAACCTGGTGGCTATTTATCAAATGATGTAATACCTCCGAGTATTCTTATGGATAATATGCCTGCTTGGGAATATGGCGCATTAGAAATGACGCGCGATTTGGCGCTATCAATGCGTAAAGACTTTAGCCGTTCTCAGTCGCAATCGACCGAACATGAAGCTCTAAAAAAAGCCCAGCCCCAATTTAATATTAGTTCAGAAGCATGGGCGTGGCCAAGTGCCGAGAGTGAATACCAAAAAGGCATTGATTTATTAATTGTGTATCGTACTCAAATCGCTGACCAAAACAGCCGTGACAGTCAGTTTTATGCGCGGGCAGATAACCTACGAGGCTGGTTAAAAGAAGCCGAAAAACGCCTTGGTAGTTTAAGTCAGCGGTTAAGTGCCAGTGTTGGTCAAGATCGGTTAAATACTGATTTAGCCGGTGACAAAGAAGCACATCAAGCGACTTATGCACCATTACAAAATCAGATAAAAACCTCTTGGTGGGAAATAGATGACGTGTTTTATGAGTCACGCGGTGCAACTTGGGCTTTATTACATTTTTTGCAAGCGGTAGAATATGACTTTGCTGATGTATTAGAGAAAAAGAATGCACGTGTGAGCTTACAACAAATTATACGTGAGCTTGAAGCAACCCAAGAGACTGTTTGGAGTCCGGTGATTTTAAATGGTAATGGTTTTGGTTTTGTTGCTAATCATTCATTAGTAATGGCAAATTATATTTCACGAGCCAATGCGGCTCTTATTGAACTTAGCGAACTTTTAGCGCAAGGATAACACATGAAAAAGTACTGTTTAGCCGCTGCCCTTTCGATGGCATTTTTGGCTCCAGCGGCTCACGCTGACACCCTTTTAGGTTTATATGTTGGTGTTGATGGCTGGCAATCTGATAATTCAGGTAGCTTTTCAGATAGCGGTAATATGCAAGACTTTAATTTTGAAGATGAAACCTTCATCAGCTACTACGCAGCGCTTGAGCATCCAATTCCATTAGTGCCAAATATAAAGTTAAAGTATACCGAGCTTGAGTTAAATGGCTCAACCTTGCTTAATGAGACGTTTGAGTTTGGTGGTACTTCATTTACAACCAATACCACAGCAACTACGATCAGCGACTTATCACACGTTGATTATATTTTATACTATGAGATATTTGATAATGACTTATTATCTATCGATTTAGGTGTAAATGCTAAGCAGTTTGATGGCGATATTGTTGTTACTGGTACAGCAAATGGTAAAGCAACAACAGAAACTGTGGATTTTTCAGGTTTTGTGCCATTAGTTTATGGTCGTGCTGAAGTAGGCTTACCGTTAACGGGTTTAAGTGTTTTCTTTGAAGGTAGCTTACTTGCTATCGATGATAGTAAAGTACAAGACTACCAAGCGGGTATTGCATGGGCTTTACTTGATAACTTAGCGGTAGATTTAGATATCAAAGCGGGTTACCGTCAAATGACGCTAGAGCTTGATGATATTGATAATCTATATACTAATATTGATGCATCAGGTCCATTTGCAGGCATACAAATTCACTTCTAATTTGTTTGCTTTGGCGTGGTACCGTTATTTAATTGCGTGCCACGCTACTTCAAACTCTTCCTCAAGTGCACTGCTTAACAATTGCTTATAAGCCTTATTAACTGGCGTGTTAATCAATTTTCTAAGTTCATCACCCGTTTGCGTAAATTTATAGTAACTGAGCACTAAATCGTTATTTTTTGGTTTGAGTACGACCCGTTGGGTTAAAAATGTCAGATTCATTTCTTGGCCAGCCTTAAGCGCTGCAGATTCAATTTCTTTACGGTAGATTAGGCCAATATCCATCAAAGTTAATACATCAGGAAAACTGATCCCAGCTTTACCTAAGTTAAACGATACTTTATTGCCTTTGCGTAGCAAATCAAATAGCGAAGGTTTTTTATAAAAGCCTAATAAAATTAAATGGCTATTATCTTTTTCATTATAGCCACAAATTGCGGTACATTTTTGTAGTGCATCCGCTTCGCGCTGGGTCATCTGCTTAAGTGTTTGTAAGCTTTTAATTGAAAATGTTCCCGGTGATACAGTTTCTCCCGCTAAAATTTTTGCCCACAGTTTTTGCATTGATTCGTTTGAAGTATCTTCACATAGTGCAATAAAGCGTTCGACCCAATCACTGTCAGGTTGCCCTTTACTAGTTACGTCGGGGCAAAAATCCATAGCCATAGCCATAATCGCTTCAATATTTTGTTGTTGTTTGATAAGTAGTAATTGTTGGCGATGTTGGGCTCTATTGAGCGTTGAGTTATCACTATTGACTTGATAGGGCAGTTTACTTTGCCCTTGTGGACCATAACTATCATCACTGGCACTGGTAAGGCGAGTCGAACTGGTTTTACTCATCGAGTAACCTAGTTTAATTTCAATTATATGAGCAAGGTTAATTTTTGCTTGGGCTGTTTGAATCGTCATCGATCTTCTCGCTGTGTGTTGCTGTTTGCAGCTGCGCAGTAGTTTTTAAATTATTAAGTCCAAGTTTCACCGTATTTGCCAAAATATATTGGCTAAATAGCGCCAAATAGCCACCTAGAATCGAAGTAGTAACTTCGCCATCTAGTGAGCATGTTACTTGATTTCCATTAGCTAGAGGTGAAAAAGAGATCACACCTTTAATAATATGTTCTTCATTAAAGAGAATATTAAAATTGATTTTAGTGCTGCTTATATTGGTAATCGTCATTTCACCTACTCCCCAGCTACTTTGCCAAAACTGATGAGCACCCACGCCAGAACTAGGCTCTCCAATAGTGAAAACAATACTTGGATCTACTTTTTGCCAAGGTGACCAGCTAGTCCACTTGGTAAAATCACTAAGCAACGGGGTGATACCTGTTTGCGGAGCATGAATTTTAATGCTCTTTTGGACTTGGTATTGTTGTGGTAATAGCAGTCCAATTACCAGTAAAATCAAAGTAATCAGAAAAATAAATTTAGTAATTCTGGGTAAAATATTAATGGCTGTTCCTTAAATTATAAATTCTACTATCGCACAGCAAGGTGCTGAATATCGACTATAATCTGTAAACCAATATTCATTAATCATCGACATTAATACTGTATCATAAGTTAAATAGTGATAACTTATTAGTCAATAATGAATTGTCTTAATATTAAATGATGGCGCGCAATATTTGAATTTAAAGGATTTGGAATGACGTCAGAACACAATGATTTTTTGTTTTTCAACCATGAAGACGAGCCTCATGAAGAAGTTGCGCCCAAAGATTACTGGGATGTTCTGATTGTTGATGATGATCCTGAAATTCACACTGTAACAGAACTAGCGCTCTCAGGCGTTGAGTTTTGGGGAAGAACACTGCGTTTTCATCATGCTTATTCTGGCGCTGAAGCAGTTGAAGTGTTAGCTAATACTAATAATGTGTCGGTATTACTGTTAGATGTAGTCATGGAATCCGATGATGCAGGCTTAAAAGTAGTTAAAGAGGTACGCGATACGCTGAAAAACCATAACGTACGAATTATCTTACGAACGGGTCAGCCCGGATATGCGCCTGAAGAGCGAGTGATCCGAGAATATGATATCAATGATTATAAAACTAAAACCGAACTTACCCGCAGTAAGCTAGTTACCTCGTTAGTTACAGCTATTCGCTCATACGAACAAGTTTGCCAACTTGAATATCAAAGCAAAGCGTTAAATAATATTCTGTTAGCCTCAAAGGCTATTTTAGGTTTTACCGACATTAAAGCATTTACTATGGCGGTGATTAAGCAGCTCTCGGTAATTTTAGATTGTGCGCCAAGGGGGGTTGTGTGTGGCAGTCTGGATGATAGCTATCAGGTTCAAGTGTTGGGTGGTTGTGCTGAGTTTAGTGCTTTTATTGGCCAAGGTGTAGAACAACTTGATGATGGGCGGATTATTTTGCAAGTGCAAAATTGTTTTGAGTTTGGCGAACATCAGCACACTGAGCACGACACTACGTTTTTATTGAAAAGTAAAAATCGTCAGGCTGCTATTTACTTAGAGTACGTTAGCCAACCAAGCTTAACACAATTGCAATTTGCTGAAATTTTCTTAACAAACGTCAGTGTAGGCTTAGATAACGTCAGACTTTTTAATAAACTCAGAGATGCAGCCTACAAAGATGTGTTAACAGGTCTTGCCAATAGAACTGATTTTATTGAACAAATTGAAAAGTATCATCGGTTAAATAGTAACGAGTATATATTTATTCTAATTGATGTCGCACATTTCTCAGACATCAACAATGGCCTGGGTCAAGAGGTGGGTAATCACTTGCTTACTTCAATCGTTGAACGGCTCAAGCAAGAATACCCAAACGCTAAATTACTGTCACGGATTGGTGCAGATGTATTTGGTTTTTTAATTGAGCGCGATGGATTTGATTTAAACGAATTAAGTGAAAATTTAAGTTTGCCGTTTGCAGCAGCAGAGCATTTGTTACCGGTTAATTTTAAAATTGGTTTGTGCGAGCAACAGGACTTTCAAACCACAGGTATTGAAACACTTAAGCTTGCGTATATCGCACTCAATCACGCTAAAAAAGGTAATCAGGGGAATGCTGTTTGTTACACTCCCGATATGGAAGAGCAAATGGCTTGGCGATTAGGGATTATTCGCCAGCTTCGCCAAGACTTTGAAAATAATAAATTGGAAGTCTGGTATCAACCGCAATTGGCGTTTAGTGATTTGTCATTAAAAGGCTGCGAAGCATTACTACGTTGGCCGTCGGGACAAGGTAACTATATTTCCCCCGCGGTTTTTGTGCCACTTGCTGAAGATGCAGGGCTAATTGTTGAGATTGGTCAATGGGTATTGGATCAGGCTTGTCAGCAGCAAAAACGTCTTGAGGCTCAAGGTGTTGAAATTTGTATTGCGGTCAATGTGTCGGTACCGCAATTTAAGGTTAAAGGCTACGCACAACAAGTCAAAGATACTTTGCGAAAATATCAGGTCAACCCAAAAAATATTGAATTAGAAGTTACCGAAAGTGTGGTGATGGATGATCTCTCGATGGTGATTGAAACACTGCAAGATCTAAAAGAGTTTGGTATTGAAGTGGCGATAGATGATTTTGGCACTGGTTTTTCATCACTGAGTTATTTGCAAAAGTTACCGTTGGATAGGTTGAAAATAGATCGTGCATTTGTCAAAGACTTACCCGAAAAAGACAGCGGCGCAATTGCCAAGCTGGTTATAGCTCTTGGCGCGCAGCTCGGATTAAAAACGATTGCAGAAGGTGTTGAAACACAAGCACAAGCTGATTTTCTTAAGCAATTGGGTTGTGATGAAGTGCAAGGTTTTATGTACGCTAAACCGATGCCTGAAGTTGAGCTTATTCAATATATTGAAAGTAAAAAATAATATTATGTTTGATGCCAGTGTAAATAGCTAATATCGCTTGGTGATTAATTCGGGTATACTTTGCGACCTTTTTTAAAGCAATTGGTTACTTTATATGAGCGCACTTAAAGCCAAGCGAGCGTTATTCTCATACCCTAAATATTGGGCTGAGTGTTACGGCACAGCACCATTTTTACCAACTACACGCGAAGAGATGGATGCCCTTGGCTGGGATAGCTGCGATATCATCATTATCAGTGGTGATGCTTATGTAG
This sequence comes from Pseudoalteromonas sp. SG41-1, assembly GCF_014164575.1. Lineage (NCBI taxonomy): Bacteria > Pseudomonadati > Pseudomonadota > Gammaproteobacteria > Alteromonadales > Pseudoalteromonadaceae > Pseudoalteromonas > Pseudoalteromonas sp. SG41-1. The sequence continues at coordinate 9,837 of NZ_JACJFL010000051.1, read as the reverse complement.
ATCACCCTAGCTTTGGTATGGCGGTAATTGGTCGTGTACTTGAAGCACAAGGTTTTAGGGTCGGTATTATCGCTCAGCCAGAATGGGATTCGAAAGATGCCTTTATGGCACTTGGTAAGCCTAACTTATTTTTTGGTGTGACTGCCGGTAACATGGACTCGATGATCAACCGCTATACGGCTGAAAAGCGTATGCGCCATGATGATGCCTACACGCCCGGTAATGTGGGTGGCAAGCGTCCTGATCGTGCGGTGATGATTTACTCACAACGATGCCGCGAAGCCTACAAAGGTGTGCCAATTGTAATAGGTGGTATCGAAGCCAGCTTACGTCGAATTGCCCATTATGATTACTGGCAAGAAAAAGTTCGCCGTAGTATTTTATTTGATGCCAAAGCCGATATTCTTATTTACGGTAATGCTGAGCGACCATTAATAGAAGTTGCTCATCGTATTGCCGCCGGCGAAACGATGGATACCATTCAAGATATCCGTGGTACGGCGGTTATTCGTAAAGAGCCATTACCGGGCTGGCGTGGTAGTGATTCTACCGCGATTGATAAAATTGGTAAAATTGACCCAATTCCAAACCCATATGGTGCAGATGATGTGGGTTGTAGCAAAAGCGAATTTAAAAAAGCGGGTATTGATTTACAAGCTGAAGCGGCAAAACCAATTACCATTCAGCCAGCGCGTCCTAAACCTTGGGAAAAAACCTACGTTAAGCTACCTGCGTTTGAGCAAGTGAGTGTTAATAAACCACTGTACGCTCATGCATCACGTATTTTACATCAAGAAACGAACCCAGGTTGTGCTCGAGCGTTATTCCAACGCCATGGCGATCGCTCTATTTGGGTTAACCCACCTGCGTATCCGCTTGAAACACATGAAATGGATGCGGTGTTTGGATTGCCTTATCAGCGAGTTCCGCATCCAAGTTATGGTACTGCAAAAATCCCCGCTTACGACATGATCAAAACCTCAGTTAATATTATGCGAGGTTGTTTTGGTGGCTGTAGTTTCTGTTCAATTACTGAGCATGAAGGACGGATAATTCAAAGTCGTTCACAAGAATCGATTATTGAAGAAATCGAACAAATTCGTGACAAAGTACCAGGGTTTACTGGGGTTATTTCGGACCTTGGTGGGCCAACTGCTAACATGTATAAACTGCGTTGTAAGAGCAAAAAAGCTGAGAGTACCTGCCGACGTTTATCATGTGTATATCCTGATATTTGTAAGCATATGGATACCGACCATACACCGACTATCGAGTTGTATAAAAAGGCCCGTGAAGTTAAGGGGATTAAAAAAATCCTAATAGCCTCTGGTGTTCGCTACGATTTAGCTGTGCAAGACCCTCGTTACGTCAAAGAACTCGTAACCCATCATGTTGGTGGTTATTTAAAGATAGCGCCTGAGCATACCGAAGACGGGCCATTATCTAAGATGATGAAACCAGGCATGGGCGCATATGATCAGTTTAAAGAGCTTTTTGATAAATACTCAAAAGAAGCAGGGAAAAAGCAGTACCTGATCCCTTATTTTATTTCTGCGCATCCTGGCACTAAAGACGAAGACATGGTGAACATGGCGTTGTGGTTAAAGTCGAATGATTTTAAACTAGATCAAGTGCAAAATTTTTATCCGTCACCAATGGCTAATGCCACCACGATTTATCACACTGGGATGAACTCGCTGCGTAATATTAAAAATAATACTGAGCAAGTACCGGTGCCAAAAGGCGCGCGTCAACGTCGTTTACATAAAGCGATATTGCGTTATCACGACCCAGCAGGTTGGCCGATGATCCGTGAAGCACTGCGTAGTATGGGCAAAGCCAAGTTGATTGGTAAAGGTCCAAACTGCTTAGTGCCAGAAGAAACCCGTGACGAAAAATCGCTTAAAGCAGGTAAAGGCGGGCGTCCAGCGCTTAGCCGCCACACCGGCTTTAGCCAGTTTAAAAAAGCCAATACCAAACCTAAGGTTGGCGGTAATCGTCAGCGGGCTAGGTAATTTTCGGTAAATAAAAAACGCCCAGCATTTGCTGGGCGTTTTAATTTATAGTTGTTTATTCTTCAGCTTATTCTTCAATGAAAGCTTCGCCTTCGGTCATCCACTTAGCGGCAGGCTTGCCTTTTAAGTAGTGATCAAAGTACTGCATCATCCGAATTGAAAAATCCACTTGGTTAGGGAATTTCTTTAAGTGGTGTGGTTCACCTTCATACTGCAAAAACGTCGCATCTTTGCCTGCACGGCGCAGCGCTAAATAATACTGTACGCCTTCGTGCCATGGTACAGCATCATCTTTATCGCCAAACATAATTAAGATTGGTGTATTTACTTTATCAGCGAAGAATACCGGTGAGTTTTCGATGTAAAGCTCTGGCGCTTCAAACAAGGTTTTACCAATACGGCTTTGCCCAGTTTCATATTGGAACTGACGCGCTAATCCTGATTTTAAGCGAATACCGCTGTAAGCGCTGGTCATGTTTGATACGGGCGCACCCGATACTACCGCTTTGAACATATCAGTTTGGGTGATCATAAAGGCACTTTGATAGCCCGCCCATGAATGCCCTTGTAAGCCAATTTTATCAGGGTCAGCGATACCTAAATCAATCAGCTTTTGGGTGGCGTTGATCATGGTTTGCGTTGATGATTTACCAGGGTGACCAATTTCAAAGCGAATATCAGGTAAGAAAATCGCGTAACCGTTCGAAGTAAACATTGGGAAGTTAGGGCGGTGGTTTAATTCCATTTTAGGGAAATCAAACATGCGTTGACTCATATAACGGTAAAAATACACCACCACTGGCACTTTATCGCCCTTTTTATAGCCTGCAGGCTTTATCAATACGCCTTGCAAGTCTTCGCCATCGAAGCCTTTATAGCTAATTAGCTCCGGTTTTTGCCCCCACGCAAAGTCGTTAACTTGTGGGTTTAAGTTAGTAACGCGTTGTGGCTTTTTAAAGCTAAAATCAGTTTGATAAAAATCAGGGAACTGCTGATAAGTTTGCTCAGTGAATAGGTATTTATCGGCATTTTTAGCTTTTTTTACCACGTCAAAACGTTTTTTACCGCTTAATACTTTGCTGATCGAGTTATCAGCAAGATTGAATTTTGCTATTTCAGTTTGCTTTTGCTGTAAGTTTGTAGCACTTAGCAACAATGTATCTTCTTTTTTAAAGCCAACTTGGTCTTTATCAAGTTTGATGACTCGATATTGCGTGTTGTTTTCTTTGCCTTGTGTAAGGCGTGTGGCTTTGAGGGTTTTAACGTCAAATGCCCAGATATCGTATTTGCTATATACCAGCACTTGGCTACTATCAGTTAACCAACCGGCAAAACCATAACCCGGTTGAGTTGAAGGGTAATCGTGCTGATCATCAGCGAACGTTGCTTTAATCGCTGTTGTTAAGATACTGACTTTATTGTTACCTAAGTCTTTGAGTTGCACTTGGCTATTTTCAAAGTAAGCTGCAAATTGTCCACTGGGTGATAGGCTAGGCCTAAACGGGTAATCACTGATAATTGCTTTACGCTCACCATTTTGCACATTGACTGCATAGTAGTCAGCAAAAAAACCGCCATACATAATACGTTTAAGATAGGGTAAATTTGAAGAACCAAGTAACGCAGTGCGATTATTGGTATTGAGTGCCACATCTGGCATGTCAGTGTTACTTAGTTGCGCAACTTGTTTGCCATTAAGATGGTAAACGGCTTGATAATGACGATTTTTATTGCTCTCGTTCCATTGCAGCTCTTCGCGGGGTTTAATTTCGGCATCGTTGTTATGCCAAACGTGAAGGCCTTTTTGGTCGCGTATCGTATCGTAATCAAATAACGAGGCTTTATCTGTGTATTTCTTTTCTTTAATTTTTTCCGCTAACTTAGGGTGATTTTCAAAGTACAGGCGTTCACCGTCTTCAGACCAGCTCAATTTTGCTGTTTTACCAATAGTCCAATCTTTTTCAGGGGAAGCAATATTTGTAAGCTGTTCGTTTTGCCACAGTTTTAGCTGATGATCGCGACGGCGCATATCGTCATTTACATAATTACCCAGTGTAAATGCGGCAATATTCTTAGTTGGATGCCATACTATTTTGTTTGCCACCACGCCTGGTTCATCAATTAATACACTCGTATCAAATGTTTGGTTTAATGTAATTAATGCTACTTGGTTATCGTTACCGTCAGGATAGCTTTGGCTGACCAGCAGCTCGCTGCCAAATGTATTGATTGCGTAACTAAATACGCTATTTACTGTATGAGTTGTTTTATCTTTTAAATTTACAACAATGAGCTCAAATGCTTTGTCTTTCTTATCTGGTTTGATTTCACTGGTTTTAGCGGTGTTTTTTGTGTCATCAATATCTTTATTATCAGCGTCTTTATCTGCTTTTTCATCAAAGCGATAAGCTAACCAGTTACCATCATCAGAGAGCTGGTAATCTTTTACGTTCTCAAAAACGTGTTGTTCCCCCGTTATTGTATTAACGAGTACTAGATTGTTTTTTAAGGTGTCTTTCTTTTTTGTGGTTTCTTTTTCAAGCAAAGTAGGGACTTGGGTGAATGCTACCCAGTTAGCTGCTTTGTTGATCTGAGGTTTAGTGCCGCGCTCAATTTCTGCAAGTAATTTATTATTGTTTAAGGTATAGACTTGGCCTGTTGCATCGCCACGGTATGGGGTTGCACTAAAGCTCAGTACTTCACCATTTTCAGATAATTGCGTTGTTTTAGCTGCTTTGAAATCGAATACATCTTTAAATTGTAGCGGCTCTTTTGCTGATGCCGTGGCACTGCCAAGGCTTGCAACCAGTGCTACGCTGAGTAGGGAAAGTTGTGCTTTCATTGTTACTTCTCGTTTTGTTTCATCTGTATCATCATAACGAGTTTGTTCAACAATTCGAGTAGAAACGATAAGCGGTCGAAAATAAAGGTTGAAAGTAACATTTATAAAAAAACCTTGTAGGAAAACCGACAAGGTTGATGATTTTAGGAGCTAGGAGCTAGGAGCTAGGAGTTAAAGCCATATTTTTTGTAATTCTAACCACTGTTTTTCAAATTGCGCGCTAGGTTTTGCTTTAAAGTCACTGCGGACAAATTGGTTCATCTTGCCTTCAATGTAGGCAAGTAAAAAGTTGGCAATGGTTAACTCATCACTTTGAAAGGTTTTACCTTCGCGAAGTTTGCGCTCGCGTAGTACTTGTTTTAGTTGTGTTTCAAGCTTTTCAAACAAGCTTTGTACACGCTCACGCAAGCGTTCTTGCTCACCTTGCAAGGCGTCGCCGGTCAAAATACGAGTGATCCCCGGATTTTTCTCAGCAAATGCCAGTAGTAGCAATAAAATATTATAGATACGGCTTTGAGTTTCTTTTTCGTTTTCAAGAATGAGATTTATGCGCGACAACAAAGTGTCTTCAATAAACTCTATTAAGCCTTCAAACATCCGTGCTTTACTCGGGAAATGACGATAAAGCGCAGCTTCAGAAACGCCTACCTCAGCAGCTAATTTTGCTGTGGTGATACGTTGACCTGGGCTGGTTTCTAACATTTGTGCGAGTGCTTGTAGTATTTGCTCTTTGCGATTACTTCTTTTTGTCGCAGGCATGAACATTCCTTTCTTTATAATTATTTACTTAGCTTTTGGCGGCTACTTATCACTCACTTTTTGAGCAAGCGATAAGGGCTATGTTAATGTTTTATTCAGTTTCTTTCCAGCCTTTTTACAATCGTTTAGCAAGCTCACTCATTACACTCAGTGCTAATGCGCTTTTGGTATCGACGGGCAGTTCTTTTTGTTCATTATGCCAGAACAGTGTTAAAGCATTATGATCTGAATTAAAACCAAGGCCGGTTTGTGATACATCGTTAGCGCAGATCATATCGAGGTTTTTATTGCTGAGTTTGCCTTTCGCATAGCTTGCGACATCTTGAGTTTCTGCGGCAAAGCCAACTGTATATGGGCGACCCTCTGTAAGGCTAGCAACTGCGGCAATTACATCAGGATTTTTAACTAAAGTGAGTGTCAGTTCATCGCCTTGTTTTTTCATTTTTTGCTCGGCAATCGCTGCGGCGCGATAATCGGCAACCGCGGCGCAACCAATAAAAGCATCCGACTTTGGAGCAAAAATAAGCGATTGTTCAAGTAGTTGCTCAGCGGTCTCAATGTTAATTAGGTTAACACCTGGTGGTGGCGCAATTGTTACCGGACCTGAAATCAGGTTAACCGTTGCTCCTAAACTAACTGCCGCATGTGCAAGCCCAAAGCCCATTTTCCCAGAGCTGTGATTTGATATAAAACGCACCGGATCAAGTGGCTCACGAGTTGGCCCTGCGGTGATTGTAATTGTTTTACCAGCTAGTAGTTGCGGTTGCGAAGGTTGCGTGCAAAGTGCCACTAACTGATGTGGTTCAAGCATTCGCCCTGCACCTACATCACCACATGCTTGTTCACCCTTACCTGGGCCCCAAATTGCAATGCCACGCTGTTTTAAAGTTGCTAGGTTAGCTTGAGTTGCTGGGTGGGCATACATTTGTTGATTCATTGCAGGCGCCACTGCTACTTTTGCGGGGGTTGCCAGCAATAGAGTGGTGAGTAAATCATCTGCAATGCCGACTGCCATTTTTGCGATGATATTAGATGTGGCAGGAGCGACTAATATTAAATCAGCCCATTTAGCAAATTCAATATGGCCCATAGCGGCTTCAGCAGATGGATCGAGCAAAGAGTCTGAGACCATTTCACCACTTACGGCCTGCATGGTAAGCGGAGTAATAAAGTGCTTAGCTGACTCAGTCATCACCACTTTTACATCACAACCATGATCTTTTAAACGTCTAACAAGTTCGGCGCATTTGTAGGCGGCAATACCACCGCTGATACCAAGTACAATTTTTTTATTTACTAATTCTGTCGTTAAATTGGTCATTAACTTTGTCATACTCTGATAAAACTGTTTGTCGATATGCGCTAACGATAGCAAATCTTTGCCTTGGGGACGAAGTTTTAATATGGAATTTATTCGCAGTTTTACAGGCGAAATTTTATTTTTGCATTACAGTTAAATTATAAATCATTTTTCAGGGACGAAATAATGCAGCTCACCTCTTTACCAAGTAGCCAGCGACCACGCGAAAAGTTATTGGCGAAAGGGGCTAAGTCGTTAAGTGATGCCGAGTTATTAGCGATATTTTTGCGAACGGGTTTACCGGGCATGAATGTAGTTGAGTTAGCACAACATTTAATGACACAAAATCAAACACTGCATAACTTATTTAATGCATCAATCGATGATTTTTGTGCACAAAAAGGACTGGGCACAGCAAAATTTGTGCAACTTCAAGCAGTACTGGAATTGAGTCGTCGTTATATGATGGAGCAATGTCAGCGCGAAGCGGTATTTAATTCACCGCAATCAGTATATGACTATTTAACGATTGAGCTGCGAGGCTTGCAGCAAGAAGTGTTTATGGTGTTGTATTTAGATAGTCAGAATCGCTTAATTAAAGAAGAAACACTTTTTTATGGCACTATTAATGCGGCATCTGTTTACCCAAGAGAAGTCGTCAAAGCGGCTTTAAAAAATAACGCTGCGGCACTTATTTTGGCTCATAATCATCCATCAGGTATTGCTGAACCAAGCCAAGCTGATAAATTAATTACCGCTAAATTGCAGCAAGCTTTGCAATTAGTCGATATAAATATTTTAGATCACATCGTTGTTGGGGGAGATAATTGTGTTTCGTTTGCAGAACGAGGCTTGATTTAAGCGTATTCAAATCACTAAGCGTGTTAAAAATGAGCGGTTTAGTGCTTATTTGCAAATTAGTTTAATTTAAATGCAGTTTTTACTTTCCCTAAGGGCATTCGATCTTTATAATTAGCCGCTATCAAATTTACACATGAGCTGGTTGGATTAGATCAATCACTTGATCTTTGCCTGTATAAGCTGTATAAAGAGCGCCCTTCGATTTATCCCTGGGGCACAAAATACATAGCCTAGGGGACAAATTAAGCTCGAGCGAAGTTATTGGAGATATATAGACATGTCTAAAGTATGTCAAGTTACAGGTAAGCGTCCTGCGGTTGGTAATCACCGTTCACACGCGAGAAACGCGACTAGACGTCGTTTCCTACCTAACCTACAAACACACCGTTTTTGGGTTGAAAGTGAAAAACGTTTTGTAACATTACGCACTACTACTAAAGGTATGCGTATTATCGATAAAAAAGGCATCGACACGGTTCTTACTGAAATCCGTGCTCGCGGCGTAAAAGTTTAAGGACCTGAGTCATGCGTGATAAGATCCGTTTAGTTTCTACAGCTGGTACTGGTTTTTTCTACACTACCGACAAGAACAAGCGTAACATGCCGGAAAAAATGGAAATCAAAAAGTTTGATCCAAAAATCCGTAAACATGTTCTTTTCAAAGAAGCTAAAATCAAGTAATTTTAGTTTTCTATGAATATCAAAAACCCAGCTTAGGCTGGGTTTTTTGTTTTTCAAATGTGTAGTTTTTCCGTTCTCGAATCACAGATTATTCGTTTATATCATCGTCGACTAATTTTAAAAATGTGTCATAACAGGTAACATGTGCGTTGTTATCGTTGATGCAAACTAAATTTCGGCCGTGATGTTTAGCAAAGTAGAGTGCCTTATCAGCTCGCTCTAATACTTTTAAAACGCTATCATTACTCTTTTGTATAGCGGTTACCCCAAGGCTGATAGTGATAGGCATATTGGCAACTGTATTTGAGCTAATTAAACTCCTTAATTCATTCGCTTGCTTTGCTGCATCCAACAAAGCAGTGTTGAGTAATATTATTACAAACTCTTCACCACCCCAACGGGCGATTAACGCTTGCTCACCTATTTTTTGCTGCAACAGATGAGCAAACTCTTTTAGTACTTTATCGCCAACTAAATGCCCGTGGGTATCATTAATTTTTTTGAAATAGTCTATATCACACATAAGTAAACAATGAGATGCTTGAGAATGCTCGCTTTTAGTTATTAATGCCGATAACTCTGCATCAAATTTTTGTCTGTTATATAACTCAGTCAACTTATCTGTTTCTGCTAACTTTTTAATTTCGTCATTAAGGTTAGATAAGTTTTGATACGCTAACGAACGTGTTTTTTCGTAAAATCTAAAAATTAGAATATGAGCGATACTGACTTCGATAGTGTTAAATAATGATCCTAACCCTATGGTTATTGTTTGTTGTTGCTGTGTATAAATTAAGTATGCACAAATAGAGAATGCAATTGCGCTGATGATGCTTCCCCGTTTTCTGCCTATTAAAAAAAATGCAAAAGGGGGGATAAGCGTAGCCCATAATATTGAGAATGGATTTCCGCCTACCGAAATTATAAATAATATAGCTAAGCTGCTAGCCATTAATGTAACAGCCCATGCGGTTACATTGACGTTGCCAGATTTGTAAAACCAGAAATAAATAGTTAATGAGATAACAAGTCCTAAACAGTCAATTAAGGCAAGGTCTAATTGCTCGAAATAGAAAACATTGAGTACTGTTAAAATGAAAAAGTAAGCCGTTGAAAATAGTAAAAAATGGGCGATTAAACGTGCTCGCCAAAAATCTTTGTGATCCTTTGCAAATTGCGGAGACTTACTGTACCAAAACCCTAACATAAATGAATATTGCCTAATTATTTATGATGTTAAGTATTACTTATTTGCAGAGTCCTGTGTAGCACAAATATTAACTGATAAGTTTTAGGTATAAAAAAACCTTGCAGGAAAAACCCACAAGGTTAATATTTTTAGCACTTAGCACTTAGCACTTAGCACTTAGCACTTAGCA
>NZ_JACJFL010000050.1:0-30987 GCF_014164575.1 Pseudoalteromonas sp. SG41-1 | reverse complement strand
ATACTGGACTTGAACCAGTGACCCTCGCCTTGTAAGGGCGATGCTCTCCCAACTGAGCTAATCACCCACATATAAATTAAAACGCTACTATTAAAATAAATAGTACTGGACTTTAACCAGTGAACCTCGCCGTTACTTGTAAATAGCGGTGATGCTCTCTTTTCTTAGAACTGAGCTAATCACCCACATCTAAACAACAACTCATTGCTGCGTTGTTGTGGGGCGCTATTATAGATAGAGTTGTAAATGTGTCAACACTTGAATGAGGAAAAATGTTTTAGATGCAGGTTTTATAATCAATGAAGTAAGATTGAGATTGTTTTATAGCCAATTTACTTACATTCAATCTATATGTGCAATCAATTTACTCATTATTTAATGCAATACTTTAATAGCTAGTGGTGCCTGTTAGTCAAAAGCGGATTTGTTTTTTAATCATGAGGGAGGAAGGTTATAGTCAATCGCATTGAAAAATCCAAATACCGTTAGTTAAATACGATTGATATAAAACACCGACTGTAACTAATGGAGCCTCTGTGATCATATAAATAACTGACAATAGAGTAGGGGCGTTGCAGTTAATTGCTAGTATGTTCATCTTAAATTCGTTTTACTTGGTGATGAAAACGTTGTTGTGAAAAACAAGAAAAGACTCCGACTTTATTTTGCATATAAATGTATACCTTATTGTTTTGATGTTTTAGAATATATTTCACCTCAGTTAATCTAGATTGTGCGCCTTTCAGTCCTAATTTTTGTTTTGAAACAGCTCCCTTGCATGTATTTTGAGCGCCGCGGTTTATTCATTATTCAGTTTGTTGAAAATTAAACCGTTTAAAGAAAGTTACTGAAAAAAATGTTGACATTATTTTGGTGGCTGCATAGAATGCGCCCCGCACTCAGCGATACACAGCACGGTTTAACTGCGCAAGTGTTTAGCAAAATAAATTGGGGCTATAGCTCAGCTGGGAGAGCGCTTCGCTGGCAGTGAAGAGGTCTGCGGTTCGATCCCGCATAGCTCCACCAATTTATTAAAGTGTTTGTCCTAGGGTAGCAGTTTTCTGTGTCCCCATCGTCTAGAGGCCTAGGACACCGCCCTTTCACGGCGGTAACAGGGGTTCGAATCCCCTTGGGGACGCCACTTAACTTTTATAAGTTAAAGGCGGGTTAACCGAGAAAATAGCGAACAAATTAAGCTCGAGTCTTAATTTGTATTAATCGCAATTACCTTAAAAACTCATGATGTGAGTCTAACTAATCAATTGTCCTAGTGATACATTTATGTGTCCCCATCGTCTAGAGGCCTAGGACACCGCCCTTTCACGGCGGTAACAGGGGTTCGAATCCCCTTGGGGACGCCACTTACTATTTCTATAGTAGGTGTAGTGTTATTAAGATAGCTCGCCTGAAACGAGTTAAACCATTCAGTTGTCCTAGTGACACATTTATGTGTCCCCATCGTCTAGAGGCCTAGGACACCGCCCTTTCACGGCGGTAACAGGGGTTCGAATCCCCTTGGGGACGCCACTTACTTATTTTAAGTAATGTATAAAGCAGTGTGACACCGCACTCTCTATGCACGACGTTAACAAGAGTACTAATCTCTTGGGGCGCCACTTACTTATTTTAAATAGGGAAGTGCAGTGTTATTAAGCAGCTCGCCTGAAACGAGTTAAACCATTCAGTTGTCCTAGTGACACAGAAAATGTTTCTGAGAAGATAATGCCATTCGCCTCGCAGGCTCGGCTCATCTTACGCAGAAATAGCAAATCAGTGATTTGCAAACCAATTTCTGCGTCCCCATCGTCTAGAGGCCTAGGACACCGCCCTTTCACGGCGGTAACAGGGGTTCGAATCCCCTTGGGGACGCCATTTACTTTTTTTAAGTAATGTGCAAGGAAGTGTGACACCGCACTCTCTATACACAACGTTAACAAGAGTACTAATCTCTTGGGACGAAACTTACTATTTATTAGTAAGATGGCTTTTATTAAAAAGCCAGTAACATCAATTTAACTGCATTTCTATAGTTACTTCAGAATTATTCATCCAAGTTAAAATCTAAAATCTAAAATCTAAAAATTAAATATTTTATATAATAATTCCTAAATTTTATTAGTATCTTTCCCTTTCTTTTATTCAGCTTAAATAAACTTCATCTATGTTAGCGTACATATAAACGTCCAAATAAATAGGAGGTTATATGGCAAGTGGATGGGCACGAGAGGGTGCAATTCAAGATCAAATTGATGCCAGCGTTAATGATGCTGTGCAATATGCTAGAAGTAATTTAGTTTCTGGAGCTAGTGCCGAGCTATGTGAAGAATGTGATGAACCAATACTACAAGCACGAAGGCTCGCGTTACCTGGTGTGAAGTATTGTGTAAGTTGCCAAGCTGAACTAGAAGGTAAAGGCACGCTTTCTAAAGGGTTTAACCGACGTGGCAGTAAAGACAGTCAATTACGATAAAAAGGTGCATACAGCACCTTTTTTAATATCGTATCAGAGTTGAGCTTAAATAAATAAAAAGCGGATTAGCAAACCTATTACATATATTTGCTAAAATTTACTCATATTTTCTTTCTTCTGAATTAATTCAATTGAGTAGCCATCTGGATCTTTTACAAAAGCAATTTCTGTTGTGCCGCCTTTAACAGGTCCTGGCTCACGGCTAACATTACCGCCAGCGGCCTTGATATCAGCACAGGCTTTATAGATATCATCAAATTCAATGGCGATATGACCATAGGCATTGCCTAAATCATAGCTGTCGGTATCCCAGTTATAGGTCAGCTCAAGTACTGCTGTGTCTTTTTCATCGCCATAGCCTACGAAGGCTAGGGTATAGCGATACTCTTCGTTATCAGCACGGCGTAACTCTTTCATGCCGAGTACTTGAGTATAAAACGCAATTGATTTATCTAGATCAGCAACCCGTAACATGGTGTGTAATAAACGCATTTAAATCCTCTTTAAAATTCACATAAATTTTTGATAACGCAGCTACTCTGTAACTACTGCTGCGCTGTTAAAATATCAATAATCCGATTATAAATTATTTCTGTGAGCAACACAGTATCATTGCCATTAGTATTTATAAACTGCACAACGACTGTATCGATATCTTTATAATAACGAGCAATGCTTGAATACCCTAATACCCAACCTGTGTGCTCATATTTATAGAGTGATGCGTACAAAGCCTGCTCTTGTTCACTAAAAAATGTGCCATTATTTAATGCCACAATAAAGTCGCCCACATCTTGTGCTGTTGCCACATACCCTTGATCGAGTGCTTTAAAGTCATTCTCATAACCTACGTAGTAACCACTCATCAAATCTACTAAATTGATTTCATGTACAGATGAAAACGTATGCGTTAGGCCCAGTGGCGTTAAAATTACATCTTTAATATATTGGTTATGATCATAACCCAGCACGTTAGACATAATTTTTCGCAGCAACAAATAATTGGTATTAGAATAGCCATAGTCAGCATCAGGGCTAAAATCAGCGGGTTTATCGAGTACTAATGCAAGTGGGTCAGGGTAGGTGATTGACCAATCGAAATGATCAGTGTCTGTGTAATTGGGTATGCCACTTCTGTGCTTTACCATCATTCGTAGTGTTATCTTATCTGCATTTTCAATGCGTCCAATTAACGATGGAAGATAATCAGCCAGTGTTTTATCCACATCAATTAGTCCAGCGGCTGAAAGTTTTGTTAAGGCTGATGCATCATACAGCTTACGGATACTGCCAATCTTAAACAAAGCAGTAGCATAAGCGGGGATTTTTTGATCTCGATTATGCCAACCGTTTGCAAAATATTCAGGTTGCTGTCCTTGTCTATGAATATACACAATAATGCCATCGACTCCTTGTTCAATAGCCTCTTGTGTTTGTTCTTTGATCGTCGCCGGTAGCGGTTGCAAGTAATATAAAGCAAATTTCCAAGGGGCAAAAAAGTATATGCTCATGATGGTGACAATAAATGCAGCAATGCGCATTAAAGTAAGCGTTTTTTTGTTCTTAACTAGCATTATTACGCATCCGCTTCATTTATTTTTGTAGTGTCAGGGTCAGTTCTTTAATCTACTATACTTCGTATTATTTACTCTGTCTTATCTTTAAATTCTGACGTGATATTACCTAATACTAACATGAGCTTAGCACACCAAGTTCTATTAAAGTGGCCTAGAATTATAACGCACTAAACAGCAATATCGTGTGACATTGCTGTTTAGTTATAAGGAGTTCGACTGTATTAAAGTATATTTTTACTTTTGAACTTTGCCCTTAAGAACATAGATTTCACCATCAAAACTCCCTTGAATCGTCAAACCTTGTCCTGCTAACTCTTTAAGGTACTCTATATGTTCCTCTGTAATATGCTGTCCCGGCACCAAAAGAGGAATGCCTGGCGGATAGGGGGTGACTAAACCGGCACAAATACGGTTGTTACTTTTACCGATAGGCACAGATTCGCGCTCGCCATAAAAGGCATCGCTTGGAATACACGCTAAGTCTATGGCTGGTAGATTCTCAGGCAAGCGAGATCGTCGCGTCGATTTTGACAACTTCACTTTACCGCTGTCGAGTTTTTTGAGCGCATTGTAAAGACGAATTATTTTTGAGCGTGTGCCGCCAAGCGTCAGTAATACTAAGATGGTGCTGTGAGTGTACTTCTCTATTTCTAGGCCAATTTCATCCAGCAGGTATTTATGAATATCCTTTAATGAATAAGGTAATTCGCTAATATCGATGAGAATTTTTAGCGGATCGTGACCCATGTTATCACCACTAAAGTGCGGAAATATTTCCATAAAGTCTTGTTTACCTAGCACTTTAATTTGCTTGAGTGAAGCCATCTGTTGTTTAAATTCTTCCACATGGTTCAACAAAGCATTGAGTAACTTATAGCCTTCCATCTCTAACTGCTTTTGGCACACGTCAAGCGATGCGATAAGCTGATATTTTGGCGATGTACTGGCGTAAATACTGTAAATCTCGCGAAAGAAATCAGCATCGAAATCGGGATCGTTAACATGAATATAAGACGCCTGAGAAAACGCCGATACCACTTTATGTGCTGAATGGGTGACGTAGTCAGCGCCAGCATGAATGGCGGAATAGTATCGTAGGCTTGGATGAAACAGGGAGTAAGCAAACCACGCTTCGTCAATAAATACTTTAATACCATGTTGATGGGCAAACTCTACCACCTGTTTCAGATCGCTCAGTAGGCCATCGTAAGTACAACCCGTGAGGACTAGCAATTTCGCATCGGTATTTTGTTCTATCGCCTGTTTAATGTCGGCCAACGACGGCGGCGCGAAGATGCCATATTTTGGATTTAAAATACTCGACAAATAAACAGGTAAACTCGCTGATTGTAAAATGCCATAGTGCACAGATTTATGACAATTGCGGTCGATAATCACTTTATCGCCCTTGCGCAGCAATGTCTGCAAGATGATTTTATTTGAGGTAGACGATCCATTGGTAACGAAATAGGTATGCTTAACCTCAAACGTCGCCGCTGCTGACTCTTGCGCACGGCCAATTGTATTGGTGCTATCTGACAATGAACCTAAAGAGTCCACTGAAACCGACAGATCGCCAACGAACACATTACGACCATAAAACTGATAAAAATCTTTGATATAAGGGGAATTTCTAAAGCTAGAGCCACCGCTGTGTCCCGGTGTATGCCAAGAGTCGTTCGCTTCGCCAACATAACGGCGATACGCCGTCCAAAATGGGGTTTCTGAGCGGTCATCGAAATCGTTGATCATATAGCCTAAAATTGCTTCAGGATCAGAAATCACCTCATCTTTAAAGAAGAAAGACTCAATCTCCTCCGACTCATTAACTATTTCTAGCCCTTTCGTATCATCACCAATAACATAAACAGGCAACTCAAGGCGGATCCCCTTTAACTGCTCGATAAAGCGACTATAAGTGCGTTCGCCAACCTTATTTTGCAAATCCCAGCTAAGCACTACGGCCTGAATATCGCCATCTTCCTCTACAATGTCCAATGCTTGTTTTAGCTCAAGACGCTCAATAATATCGATATGAATATCATCTCGCTCAAAATTTGGGATGGTTTTCGACAGATTAGTAGAAAGCTCTTGCAAGGTGGCGGGGTCTTGCTCAATTAACAAGATACGAAGTATAGGTAACATAAGAATTCTCGCAATAAAATTTCATAATGCTCAACAGCATAACTAAAGGATTGACGCTTGTGAAATTAATACTTTGAAAATGTTCTAAAAATTACGCCAAATCACGAATAAACAGATTTTATTTAAATTGATTTATAAGGTATGGAAAATGAAAGGTGCCAAAGTTAGGCACCTACTTTAATAAACAGAAAAAAAGACTGGAATGCGAATTAATCACTGAGCTTATTCTTATAAGCCTGATAATTGAGGTTTAAAATTAATAATCGTTTAAAATGAAGGTGTTTTATCTACAGGATCTAATCTGTTTTATCTTTAAACTCACACAAGTCTTCAATAATACAACTGCCACATTTTGGTTTACGTGCTACGCAAGTATAACGCCCGTGAAGAATGAGCCAATGGTGTATATCAAGTTTAAATTCTGCTGGTACAACTTTTAAAAGTTTTTGTTCAACCGCAACAACACCTTTACCCATGGCAAGCTTAGTACGGTTTGATACACGGTCTATGTGTGTATCTACAGCAATGGTTGGCCAACTTAAATATAAGGAAGGAAGATGTAACTAGCTTTCAAAATGTTGGTAGTTGAAATCCTAAAGAGCAAAGATCATGTGTTTGCATTAGGCATCATCGGAACTTTTAGTTACAAAGTTAATTTGGTAACTCATATTAACTGTGTTGTAGTTGATATAATTACAGCACGAGATAGGGAATTATGTATGAAAGAGGATATTGATGAGCTAAAAAGTGAATTTCAAGCAAAACTTCTATCTTGGAATAATATAAAAAGTAAAAAAACTAAAGTTACATTTATATTCATATTTTTCGGTTTGATTGGATTAAAGGTTTTTACTACTATGTTCACTGTTGATTGGCTTGCAGGGTTAATATGACGATCACTTTTCGCCCACTTAACAAACATGATTTTAACTATTCAAAAGTTATAGACCTTTTTTTCGAAGCTTTTCCACAAGTTCACAGACTACCAAAATGGCTTGTTAAATACAGAATGAGGAATGGAAAAAATGGCTTTGATGTTATTTATGATAATAATAAATGGGTTGGTTTTCTCTACACTAAAGAATATAAACAAATTATCTCTGTAAAGTTTTTTGCGATAGCTGAATTGCTCCGCTCAAGTGGTTACGGAAGCAAAGTAATGGATTCTATGAATGAAAAGCATTCAAATAAAAGAATAGTACTCACTATTGAGGAGCTTGATGAAAAGACAGAAAACTATCAACAAAGAGTTAAGCGCAAAGCGTTTTATGAAAAAAATGGGTTCAGTTCTACCGGGTTTATCATAAAAGAGCCAGCTGAGCGGCAAGAAGTCCTTATACGTGGTGGAACTATATCTAAAGAAGAAATAGAAGCTATGTACAAGCATTTTTTAGGAAATTTATTGTTTTCTTTACTTAAAATCGAAGTACTAAAAATTGAATAAGAATACCGTCATTTTAATGTAATTTGTTAGCCATTAGCAGTTAAATAATGCATGCAAAAAACCAACAGCAAAGATAAAAATTTAAAGTTTACTTATTGGCTCAAAAAAGAATAAACATTATTCAGTCTTGTCTTTAAACTCACATAAATCTTCAATAATACAACTGCCACATTTTGGTTTACGGGCAACACAGGTATAACGCCCGTGCAGTATGAGCCAATGGTGTACGTCTACTTTAAATTCTTTGGGGATCACTTTTTCGAGTTTTTGCTCAACGGCTACCACGTCTTTACCCATGGCAAGCTTAGTACGGTTTGATACACGGAATATATGCGTATCTACAGCGATGGTAGGCCAACCGAATGATAATTATCGTAGATAGGCATTAAGACTTACATACGTATTCATGTTAATAGTTTATTGAAAATAATTTCACTACATCGCATATTGTTAAAACTTAATCGTTTAAGGGGCTTTATAAATGAAAAACCTTTCAATAATATTACTATTTTTAGGGCTGTGTGCCTGCACTAATATAAGTAAAAAAACTAAGACAACAAATATTTCCTCTAATTATGTTCCACAAGAATATGTGAAGTTAACGCATCCTCAGTGGAGTAAGAACGCAAGTTTTTATCAAATTAATACGCGACAGTTCACACCTGAAGGAACATTTGCAGCCGCTGAGCATCAACTACCACGATTAAAAGAACTTGGCGTCGATATTCTTTGGTTAATGCCGATTCATCCGATTGGCGAAGAAAACAGAAAAGGGTCGCTGGGTAGCCCTTATTCAGTAAAAGATTACTACGGTGTTAATCCTGAGTTTGGTACCTTAGATGACTTAAAAAGCTTTGTTAACGCTGCTCACGAATTAGGTATGTACGTTATTCTAGATTGGGTAGCAAATCATAGTGCTTGGGATAATGAATTAAGACATAAGCATCCAAATTGGTATACAAAAAATTCGCAAGGTAATTTTCAACCTACGCCGTGGTGGGATTGGTCAGACATAATCGACTTTGATTATAACGTACCAGAAATGCGTGAATACATGACTGATGCAATGAAGTATTGGGTCAAAGAAGTAAATATTGATGGTTATCGATGTGATGTAGCTGGTTTTGTTCCTCTCGATTTTTGGGAAAA
Organism: Pseudoalteromonas sp. SG41-1; assembly: GCF_014164575.1. Classification (NCBI taxonomy): domain Bacteria; kingdom Pseudomonadati; phylum Pseudomonadota; class Gammaproteobacteria; order Alteromonadales; family Pseudoalteromonadaceae; genus Pseudoalteromonas; species Pseudoalteromonas sp. SG41-1. Next base: position 22,202 of record NZ_JACJFL010000050.1, on the reverse strand, counting down.
CGTTAGGGCGGAGCTAGACGCGATCAAGCCCGTTTTTATGTTAGCTGAATGGGAAATGCGTGATTTACATGCTAAAGCTTTTGATGCTACTTATGCATGGTCTTGGCAGGAAGCTATTCATGATATTTTAAGTGGTCACGCTGATTTAAATAGATTGTTTGTATACTATTCATGGAATGAGGGAGCGTATCCGAAAAATAGCTATCGGATGACGTATGTTTCAAATCACGATGCTAATTCATGGGAAGGAACCGTGTTTGAGCGTTATGGTAGCGAAGAAAAAGTAGCGACAGCAATCGTATTGTCTATTGTCGGTGAAGGTATGCCATTAATTTATAATGGACTTGAAGCTGGGAATATTAAGCGGCTTGAGTTTTTTGAAAAAGATCCTATCGAATGGAAAGAACATAAATTTAAGCCATTGATTCAGAAGCTCTTAGCTTTGCAGAAACAAAATAGTGCGTTGTGGCATGGTAAATATGGCGCGACAATGGAGCGTATTTATAATACTAATCCGACAGAGGTGTTTAGTTTTATCCGCGAAAATACCAAAGATAAAGTGTTTGTTGTGATTAATTTTTCTGATAAAGAGCAAGATATTCAATTTATGGGTCCACAAACAGCTGGAGTATATACAGAGCTATTTAGCAAACAAAAGGCAACGCTTACTGAAGACGCAAGCCTTAAGTTGGCGCCTTGGGAGTATAGAGTTTATGTCCGGTAATGTTTAAAGGTTAAGCGTTTATTTGAGGTTTTCAAATTAAGATAATCATACGTAGGGCACATATCGTATGATTATCTTAATATTTCAATTAAAAATTAGTTACTCAGTCTTTTCTTTAAACTCACATAAATCTTCAATTATACAGCTGCCGCATTTTGGCTTACGCGCCACACAGGTATAACGTCCATGTAAAATGAGCCAGTGGTGTACGTCAACCTTAAATTCGGCTGGCACTACTTTATCTAACTTCTTTTCGACCTCAACCACATCTTTACCCATAGCAAATTTGGTACGGTTGGAAACGCGAAATATGTGGGTGTCTACAGCGATTGTCGGCCAGCCAAAAGCAGTGTTCAGTACTACATTAGCAGTTTTACGACCAACGCCAGGCAGGGCTTCTAGGGCTTCACGATTCTCAGGCACTTCGCTGTTGTGCTTATCAACTAAAATTTGGCACATTTTGTACACATTGGCAGCTTTAGAATTAAACAAACCGATGGTTTTAATGTAATCGCGAAGTTTATCGTGGCCTAAATCTAAAATTGCTTGCGGCGTATTGGCGACGGGAAAGAGCTTACGGGTGGCTTTATTTACCCCAACGTCAGTTGCTTGTGCTGATAGCGTTACCGCAACTAACAGTTCAAACGGGCTTGAATATTCAAGCTCGGTTTCTGGATGTGGGTTTTGCTCGCGCAAGCGAGAGAGTATTTCGTATCGTTTTTCTTTATTCATGCAACTTAAACGCACAGTAAATACTGTGCGCTTCCCCTTAAGTTAAACTGGTGACCCTTGCTCGTGGGCCTTTTTCGGCCACTGGTGGTGCTACTTGTTTTGCTTTTATTTGCGCATCAATGACATTTTTGGCAGCAATCAGTAAGCCCAAACCTAAAAATGCACCGGGTGGTAAAATAGCGAGCAAAAATTGATTATCAAAACTAAATACTTCAATGCGTAAAACCGATGCCCATGGGCCCAGTAGTAAATCGGCGCCATCAAATAAGGTACCTTGGCCAATAAGCTCACGCATTGCGCCAAGCACAACCAGTACTACCATAAAGCCAGAGCCCATCATTAAACCGTCAAACGCTGATAAATGAATCGGGTTCTTAGAGGCATACGCTTCAGCGCGGCCGATAATAGCGCAGTTAGTAACTATCAGTGGAATAAATATTCCTAGCGATTGATATAAGCCAAACGTATAGGCATTCATTAATAGCTGCACTATGGTTACAAAGCCTGCGATAAACATCACAAATACAGGAATGCGGATATCTTTTGGCACGAAATTACGCACCGCAGAAATTGTGACGTTCGAGCCAACTAATACCAGCAGAGTGGCTAAACCGAGGCCCATCGCATTGGTTATCGTTGATGTGACGGCCAGTAGTGGGCACAAACCGAGTAATTGCACGAGGGCAGGGTTGTTTTTCCACATTCCTTCGTTAAACAGTTCTTTTAATTGGCTCATGGCTCACCTACTTGGCATGCGTTATCAGCACTAAATACCGCATCGAAATTGTTTTTTGAGAATAACACAGCGTGTTTTACTGAGCCAACCACGGCACGTGGTGTAATGGTAGCGCCAGTGAATTGATCAAAGTCTCCGCCATCTTTTTTTACTGCCCAGCGAGTATCGTCGTCATCAAGTACAGTTTTATCTTTAAATGAAGTGATCCAAAGAGATTTTTTCATTTCTACTTTATCACCAAGACCAGGCGTTTCTTCGTGTTTAGTAACACGTACTCCGGCAACGTCCCCGTTTGCAAATACGGCAGTTAATAAACTTATATCGCCGCTATAACCTTTTGGCGTCACGTGGCGCATTACTAAAGCAACAGGTTGGCCACCCTTGCGAGCACGATAAACGGTTTGTGGTTTATTACCAAGTAGTGGATCATCAATGATGGCACAATCTTGATAAAGAGTATTATCGTAAAAATTAGGGGCGAGTACATCTTGCAGCTGTAATGAAAGTTGTTTGCGCTCTTGCTCTGCAATACTGTCAGCCGTGAGGTTATGGATAATACCAACAGCGCCGGTAGTGAGCAGGGCAAACAGGGCTAAAATAGCGCCATTTTTTGTCATTGATGAAATAATCATTTATTCACCCCATGGCCATAAGTACGTGGTTGAGTGTAATAGTCTATCAGTGGCACGGCCATATTGAGTAGTAACACAGCAAACGCCATGGCATCTGGGTAACCGCCAAAAGTACGGATCAAATAAACTAATAAACCAATCAATGCGCCGTAAATTAACCGGCCGCGATTAGTGGTAGCTGCCGAAACCGGATCCGTGGCTATGAAAAAAGCCCCTAACATTGTTGCGCCACTAAATAAATGAAATACCATACCAGGCTCAGTACCAGGTGCTGCGATATAACCAATTGCGCTGCACACAGCAATTGATGCAATTACACCAACTGGGATATGCCAATTTATAACTTTGGCTTTAATAAGGTATAAGCCACCGATTAAAAAGCCAAGATTTACCCAGCCCCAACCTTGTCCTAACCAACTATTAAAAATAGCGGCTTGCATGCTTTCAGATACGGTTAAACCATGAGCGATATCAGTCTTGATGGTATCCAAAGGTGTGGCCATTGTTACGCCATCAACCCCAACTCTAAGTTGATCAACACTAAAACCTGCACTGGTAAAGCCATTAAAAATAACGCTAAGCTGTTGAGTAAGACTAATTGGGTTTGCCAGTAAGTCACTAACTGGCATCCAAGTGGTCATTTGCACAGGGAACGAAATAAGCAATAACACGTATGCAGCCATGGCAGGGTTAAATAAATTGAAACCAAGGCCACCATAGAGCTGTTTAACAATGACGATGGCAAAAAAGCTACCGATCACAATAACCCACCATGGGGCGAGTGGCGGAATACTTAATGCTAATAAGACCGCAGTAAGCCATGCACTGCCATCTCCAAGCGCAGGCCATACAGGGCGCTTGCGAATAAGCATAATAATGGCTTCACTGATACTAACCGTGACTAACGCTAAAATTAGCTGGATCAATACACCCGTACCAAAAAAATACAGTTGTGCGATAAGTCCAGGAATACAGGCTAAGATCACTGTTTGCATCAACCTGCTAAGTGATTTATGACTGTGGCTATGCGGCGAACTGGCCATCGTTAGCTTCATTACTTATCACTTCCTTCTTGTTGTAATTTTTTAGCCTTTGCACGGGCAATCGCAGCGGCAACAGCGGCCTTTTTCTTATCTTGTGCGGTCTGTTCTGGTTTATCTTCAGCGATTTCAGCTTCGTTTATCGCTGTAGCCGAAGTTTCATTTTCAGCATCGTCGTTTTCTTCGCTAGCCGCTTGTTCAGCTTGTGCAGCCTTTTTCGCTTTCGCGCGGGCAATGGCTGCAGCGACAGCGGCTTTTTTATCATCGGCAGGTAAGGCTGTAGTGACTTCACTTTCAGAGTTGTCGTTTTCTACGCTTGCTGCTTGTGCTGCCTTTTTCGCTTTTGCACGAGCAATAGCAGCAGCGACAGCGGCTTTTTTATCATCGGCAGGTGAGGCTGTAGTGATTTCACTTTCAGAATTGTCGTTTTCTACGCTAGCCGCTTGTTCAGCTTTTGCAGCCTTTTTCGCTTTAGCGCGGGCAATGGCGGCAGCGACAGCGGCTTTTTTATCATCGGCAGGTGAGGCTGTAGCGACTTCACTTTTAGAGTTGTCGTTTTCTACGCTTGCTGCTTGTGCTGCCTTTTTCGCTTTTGCACGAGCAATAGCAGCAGCGACAGCGGCTTTTTTATCATCGGCAGGTGAGGCTGTAGCGACTTCACTTTTAGAGTTGTCGTTTTCTACGCTTGCTGCTGGTTCAGCCTGTGCTGCCTTTTTCGCTTTTGCACGAGCAATAGCAGCAGCGACAGCTGCTTTTTTATCATCGGTAGGTGCAGCAGTCGTGTTATCGCTTTCATCTTCTGATGCCGCCGCTTTTTTCGCTTTAGCGCGGGCAATCGCAGCGGCCACGGCTGACTTTTTATCATCCGGATCAGCAGCTGTAATGCTTGCGGCTTTTTGCTCTTTGTATTTGCGAGCTTGCTCTTTGCGCGCTGCGCGCTCTAATGCTACGTCACTGTTATCTGGTTCAAGCGTTGCTTCTTGATTTTGTTTTTTAGCTTTGGCGCGAGCAATTGCAGCGGCCACAGCTGATTTGTCGTCATCTTTTGCTGGTTTGTTTTTAACGCGTGCTAGAGCATCGGCAATTTTTTGTTTTTCGTCAGCCGATTTTTCAGCAGCTGGTTTGCGTTTATGGCGATTTTGTCGTGCTTCTTGCTCCCGTTCTAGGCGTTGTTTTCGAAGTTCAAAGCGCTCTTTCGCACGTTCAGCTTTAACTTGCTCAGCTTGCTGTTCTTTTATTTCAACTTTAGCCACACGGTAATACTGCACCAGCGGAATTTCACTTGGGCACACATATGCGCAAGCACCGCATTCAATACAATCAAACAGGTTATGCTCTTTCAGTTTGTCGTATTCTTTTGATTTAGCAAACCATTGTAATTGCTGAGGCAACAGTGAAGCAGGGCAGGCATCAGCACAAGCACTACAACGAATACAGGCTTTTTCAGGGCCGGGCTCTGCCAGCTCATCATGATCTGGGGCTAAAATACAGTTAGTGGTTTTTACCACGCCGATACGCACCGTTGGCAAAGTAAAGCCCATCATAGGGCCGCCCATTACAACGCGTTGCTGTGGCACTGGTGAAAAGCCTTGGCAATCAAGTAGATGCTTTATTTCCGTACCTAATAAAGCCCATACATTACCCGGATTATGAATTGTATTACCTGTTACCGTAATAACACGTTCAATTAGTGGCTTACCTTCATAGACAGCTTGATGAACAGCAAATAAAGTGCCGACGTTTTGTACTAACACACCGATATCTGCTGGAATTCCCCCACTAGGGACTTCTTTATTGGTAAGTAGCTTAATTAATTGCTTTTCACCACCAGAAGGATAAACAGTAGGAACTGTTTGAATGATTATTTTGTCATTATACTCAGCCGCTGCCTGCATGGCTGCGATGGCCTCTGGTTTGTTATCTTCAATGCCAACGATAGTGAGTGTTGGTGTAAGCAATTGCTGCATGATCTCTATGCCAGCAATAATGCCTGCAGCATGCTCACGCATTAGTACATCATCAGCAGTAATATAGGGCTCACATTCCACTGCATTAACAATAAAATACTCAATTGCTTTGCGACTATCTGCTTTAATATAAGTTGGGAATCCTGCACCGCCCATACCGGCAATACCACGGTCATGAATAATATCGATAAGTTGCTCGTGAGAAAGCTGGCTTGGTGTTGTCACCGGTGCTAACGCACACCAGCTATCTTGGCCATCGGGCTCAATAATTACACACAATTCAGGCAATGCCGATGGATGCGCAGACGGCATTTGGCAAATATCAGTAATAGTACCAGAAGTCGGGGCGTGTATTGGCACCGACCAATTCGCAACAGGCTTTGTAAGTGCTTGCCCTTTAAGTACCTGTTGGCCTTTTTCGACGATCAGTTGACCGTTAGCACCAATATGTTGTTTTAATGGCACAACGAGTTTGTCAGGCAAAGGTAAACGGGCGATTGCTTGACTGTTGGAAATTGTTTTTTGTCCCGGTGGATGAATGCCACCTGGAAACGGCCACACTTTACCTTGTTTTATCTGTGCGATTAGCTTTTCCATAGGGAGCCCTTAATCAATCTGTGTTACTGGGATTGCATCTAGTTGCCATTTCCACGTTTGCTTAGTGGTTTCTACAGGCAGCATATCAATACAGTCAACAGGACAAGGTTCAACACATAAGTCACAACCCGTACATTCATCAATTAAAACAGTATGCATTTGGCGCGTGGCACCAACAATGGCATCGACAGGACAAGCTTGAATACATTTGGTACAACCAATACATTCATCTTCACGTATATAGGCAACGGTTTTTATCGGCTCGGCTTGTTCGCCACCGGCAAGCGGTTTAGCTTCAACACCCATTAAGTCAGCTAATTTTTTTACTGTCGCATCGCCACCTGGTGGACATTTATTAATTTCATCGCCATTGGCGATGGCTTCTGCATAAGGGCGACAACCCGGATAGCCACACTGGCCGCACTGTGTTTGCGGTAATATAGTATCGATCTGTTCAACAATCGGATTACTTTGCACTCGATAGCGCACAGCAGCAAATCCTAAGATCAAACCAAAAATGAGTGCTAGGGTTCCCAGCGCAATCAAGGCATAAAACAAGGTCATGTTAAAACTTCACTAATCCTGTAAAGCCCATAAAGGCCATCGACATTAAGCCTGCGGTGATCATCGCAATCGATGCGCCTTTAAAGGGGGTAGGTACGTCAGCAGCGGTTAAGCGTTCACGAAGAGCTGCAAATAAAACCAGTACCATAGAAAAACCAACAGCAGCGCCAAAGCCATATACTGCAGATTGTAAAAACGTATGATCCTCTTTGACATTTAGTAACGCAACACCTAAGACCGCACAGTTTGTGGTGATCAAAGGTAAAAATATACCGAGTAAGCGATACAGCGTTGGGCTGGTTTTTCTGACTACCATTTCGGTAAACTGAACCACCACCGCAATCACTAAAATAAAGCTTAGAGTACGTAAATACGTGATATCAAGTGGGATCAAAATATATTGATTAACTAGATAGCTTGTTACAGAGGCAAGTGTTAACACAAAAGTGGTCGCAAGTGACATGCCTATAGCTGTATCCAGTTTGCCTGATACACCCATAAACGGGCATAGACCTAAAAATTGTACTAACACAAAGTTATTAACCAGTACTGTGCCGATCAACAGCAATACATATTCTGTCATGTTCGCCTCAAGCTATAATAAACGCCGACATTATCCTTTTTTATTGGCTGTTTAACAACACGTAGAAGGTAAATAAACGGCTCATTTAATAATGATAGTGAATTGCATTTAGAAATTTATAGCATGATAAATAAAGATTAACTGTTCATTAACCTAGTTACTGACATTTGGAATGATAAAGCAGATCAGGGGAGGGGGAAATAAACTACTAGAAAACTAAAAAGGTGCTCAAAGCACCCTTTAGATTGATTAAATATCTTTTGGCTTTTCGATGTAATAACCTTGCACACCATCAAGGCATAAAGTTTCAATAATGTGTTTTTCTTCTTGGCTTTCAACACCCTCAGCAAAAACACTAACACCAATTCGATGCGCGAGGTCGACCATTAAACGCATAAAGTATTGGTTATTTTTATCTTCTTCAAGGCCGCGAGTATAGCTTGCATCCATCTTGATAAAGTCAGGTTTTAAATCGCGGAAAAACTTAAACGAGGTTAAACCAACACCAAATCGTTCTACCGTGATCCGAGCACCAACACGGTGGATCATATCTATAAAGCGTTTACTGGCTTTAATATTTTGCTGTAAGCCAAATTCACTCACTTCGAATACCAGTTTTGAGGCAATATTTGTGTCTTTTAATAAACGTCGCTCTAGCCAAATTACAAACTGATCATTGTGTGCGCTTGAGGCGGTAACATTCAAACCAAAGAATTTTTCAGAGAAATTACGGCTCTTAATTTTTTCCAGTGATGAATTAATGATTAACTGATCAATTTCCATCGCCATATCAAGCTTTTCAGCCATAGCTAAAAATGAAGCGGTAGGCAATACTTGGTTTTCTGTTGTTTTAAAGCGCACTTGAATTTCAGCGTAGGCCTTCATGCTTTTACCAATTGGCATAATGTTTTGCATTACCAGATGTACACGCTCAGCTTCAATGACTTCATTAATCACTTTACGCCAGTTTTGATTGCCAAATCCTGCACTTACATTATTAACTAAATCAGTTTCGCGTTGTATATGCCAGGCGTTAGCTTGTTTTGATTGGGCCATGCTCATAGCATTGTCTACTATCGAAAGTAGCTCACCTAAGGGTTTGCCTTTTTCATAAGCGACGATCCCAGTATTTGCTACTGAGCTTAATTCTTGGTTTTGCTGATATTGAGTAAATCGAGATTGTAAGTTATCACCAAAACGTTCAGATTCCTTGAGAGGAGTGTTAGGCAGCACAATCGCGAAATCTGAGCTATTCAAACGAAAAACTTTACTGCCTGTATATGTGCCGCTGATATGTTTAATAATATCAGCCACAGCTTTGACATACTCGTCACCTTTTTGGTAACCACGAGTTTGGTTGATTGCTTGTAATTCACTACAACGAACCATCGCCAAAGAGCCAAAGGTGCTTTTTTCACTGCTTTCAATGTACTTCTCATAATATTCAACAAACATATTACGGTTGCCAAGTTCAGTAACTACATCTTTATAAGCTTCTTGCTTGATAGAATGTGCGGCATTTTGAATATCATCATGCTTACTTTGTAAAAAGTGCGACAGGCGATTAAAGCTCGGCACTAGGTCAACGCCCAGTTGTTTTATTTTGCTGCTATTAATTGCTGTTTCAAGACCGTTGTTGACTTGATTTTGATTGATATAAACATCAATTATCTCAGCCACTGTCATGCTTATATTTCTATTTAGCTTACTAAACATGGTTTTCATAAACACAATGGGAATAATTGCCATTAAACCTGACACTAAAATAACAATAAACAACGCTTGTTGGAGTATCAACCCAAGGTTATTGGCATTAATAGTAAATTCAACTTTGATATCAGACGCTTGATTAACAGCAAATTGAGGACGGATAGAGTTAAAGCTGGTGTTAACTAATTGCGCAATGGCTGGTAATGAAGTAGGGGATGTAATATTTATAAGTTCTTTACCTTGCTGATCACGCAAAATAAATGAAGAAAAAGTATTACCGTCAGCAAGCACTTGCTGAAGTTTATCTGGTGCTATATCGACAATAGAATGTTTACTAATATAGTTGTTTACCACTGATTGCGTTTTATGTTGTGCATCGCTTACTGCGTTGTCAAACGCTGACGCAACAAAATAGCCACCAATACTTGCAAACAACAGCCAAGATATTAATTGAATAAATATGAGTTTTTTGAAACCAGCCATGTCTTATTCTTTTTAGTAGATCAAAGGGAAGGAATCAGATCCTTGATTAATCAAATTATTTTACACTTATTAAATGTGTATTAAAAAGAAATATTTTGATTGTAGTAGAGTAGTGGAATTGTTTAGGAAAGTCTAATTGATTCTTTAAGTTGGCTCCCCCTCCCCGACTCGAACGGGGGACCTGCGGATTAACAGTCCGTCGCTCTAACCAACTGAGCTAAGGGGGAACTACAATACTTAAATTTTATATGATTTGGCTCCCCCTCCCCGACTCGAACGGGGGACCTGCGGATTAACAGTCCGTCGCTCTAACCAACTGAGCTAAGGGGGAACAATAATCATATTACATAAACTTGGCTCCCCCTCCCCGACTCGAACGGGGGACCTGCGGATTAACAGTCCGTCGCTCTAACCAACTGAGCTAAGGGGGAATCGTTTATGGCTGAAAAGACTGGCTCCCCCTCCCCGACTCGAACGGGGGACCTGCGGATTAACAGTCCGTCGCTCTAACCAACTGAGCTAAGGGGGAAGCGTATGTGCCTTTCAACGGGGCGAAATATTAATGACCGCGCTGCAAAGTGTCAACACATAAAACCGGATAAACAAAAAAAAGCAGTCTGTTCGATGTTTTTATGTTCGATCTGGCTGTTTTGTGGCTTTTTTTTTCCCTATTTGAGTCGTGTAGATCGAGATGTGGCATAAAATTATGGTTTTTAACGACTAAAAAACAAACAAGTTAACCGCCAAGCAAATTATAAAAGTGATCATTTATCTAGTTTTGTACGAATAAATTTATGAAATGTACTTTTTTAACGTTAGCTAATAAAAGCGCAAATTCGCAATAATTAAATTTACTTATGCATTTAATTAGTCGTTAACGAAAAATGCCGAGAAAAAAATGACATACAGATCTGAACCCTTAGTTTAGCGACTTAATACCCATGAGAATAGCAAGGAAATATATATATATGGTTTTATTTCAATTGGTTATATTTATTTTTTCATATTGAATGGGCGTTTAAATAAATGTGACAGGTCATTGGTACAGGGGTTAAGTATGTTTTATGAGCTATTTAACTCAAATTGTCTAAAGTTAGTATTTGCCAACATTGCCGTTAGCGTGTTTAAGCCGTCCCTTTGCACGCCTTTATTAACGTGGCTTTGCAAGAGTTATCCACGGTTTCTGTGGATAACTCTGTTTATGAAACTTTAAGAACGTTGGCAGAGCCATATTTTTAGGGCACTGTGAGGATATCAAGCATTTAAAACAGTTTTTTTATCTCATTTTAAAACAATGACTTGAAAAAATAAGCTGAAAAGAGCTTCGTTGATGAGTAAATTTATTCGTAACGATTCGATTAGCGCAATTTTTGTGTAAAAATGCAGCACCAGTCGCGATGTTTTTGTGATAAAGGTTATAAAAATGTATTTTTATTGTTTTTAGTAGAGCTTCGAAGTGAAATCGTCGCTAAACACGTAAAAAGAACACTTTTCTATGGTTTTTTAGGCGTTTTTGTAATCAATTTATAATCACTTGATAAATGCGTGGCTTGAAAAGCCCTGATGCTTTAAAATACCACGCTTAATAAAAGAGGTTTATTTATTCCCATGCGCGCAACTTTGCAGAGCAACTCAGCTCCCGATTTATTAAACGATCCAATAGTACCGACCTTGAAGAAAATGACTGTGCCGATGATTTTCGGCATGATCACGTTAATGATGTTCAATATTGTCGATACATTTTTTATTAGCTTATTGGGAACTGAGCCATTAGCTGCTGTCAGTTTTACTTTTCCGGTAACCTTTACCGTGATCAGCCTAGCTATTGGTTTGGGTATCGGTACGTCAGCGGTTATTGCCAAGGCATTGGGTAGTAATAATATTGAAGAAGCACGCTTTGATGCCAGCATCGCATTATTAATTGCAGTGGTGATGGTGGTATGTTTATCGCTATTTGGTTATCTGTTTATTTCCCCGATATTTAAATTGCTGGGAGCAGGGGAGCAAGTGTTGCCGCTGATCCATGAGTATATGAGTGTGTGGTTTTTAGGCAGTGTATTTCTAATTACCCCTATGGTTGGTAACTCAGTGTTACGTGCCAGCGGTGACACCAAAACACCTAGCATAGTGATGGGTGGAGCGGGGCTTATCAATGCCGTACTCGACCCAGTATTGATTTTTGGCTTTGGGCCAATTCCTGCATTTGGCATTAAAGGCGCTGCGATTGCCAGCGTCATCGCATGGTCGGTAGCCGTTGTCATTATTTTATATTTGCTAGCAGTAAAAAAAGGCTTGCTGAGCCTAAATGCAAATAACCAAACCCCATTAAGCTCTATTCGAAAAATTCTTAAAATTGGTTTGCCAGCAGCAGGTGCAAATATGTTAACACCAGTTGCAATGGCGGTGATGATTGCCATGGTTGCTCATCATGGACCTGAGGCTGTTGCTGCTTTTGGCGTAGGCAGTCGTATTGAATCAATTGCCAGTTTGGTGGTGTTAGCTTTATCGATGACGTTACCGCCGTTTATTAGTCAAAACTTTGGTGCTGGTAAACTTAACCGTGTTAAAGAGGCGTACACCACAACATTAAAATTTGTGATGATTTGGCAGTTTATTATTTATTTACTGCTCATTGCATTTTCAGGAGTGATCAGTGAGTTGTTTGGTAAAGAGCAGATGGTTATCGATGTGATCAAATTATTTATTTTTACCTTGCCGTTAAGTTACGGTTTGCAAGGGATAATTATTTTGTCTAATTCATCGTTCAATGCCTTACACAAACCAATGAATGCATTAATTCTAAGTGTGATCCGATTATTTATTTTTTATATTCCATTTGCTTATGTCGGTAATTTATATGCCGGTTTACCAGGCTTGCTGATCGGCGCAGCGCTGGGTAATTTATTTACTGCAATAATAGCTTATAAATGGTTTATCAAAGAGCTGAATATGATCAGTAACCAAGCTGTACAGGAGTGCCAAGCATGAGCGACCATTTTCAACTGGTATCTAAATTTAAACCTGCGGGGGATCAACCCACCGCGATTGCGCAGTTATGTGAAGGGTTAGAAGCCGGACTTGCTCATCAAACATTATTAGGGGCAACAGGTACTGGTAAAACATTTACCATGGCTAATATTATCAATGATTTAAATCGCCCAACGATTATTATGGCGCATAATAAAACCTTAGCAGCGCAGTTATATGGCGAAATGAAAGAGTTTTTTCCGCACAACGCGGTTGAATATTTTGTTTCGTATTATGATTACTATCAGCCAGAAGCGTATGTTGTTGCAAGCGATACCTTTATTGAAAAAGATGCCTCGATAAACGAACACATAGAGCAGATGCGCCTAAGTGCTACCAAAGCGCTATTAGAGCGTAGGGATACAATTATAGTGGCATCAGTATCAGCCATATATGGTTTGGGCGATCCAAAATCATACATGAAGATGATGCTGTTGTTAAAAGTGGGCGAAAAAGTTGATCAACGCGATATGCTGCGCCGACTAGCCGAAATTCAATATACGCGAAATGACATTGATTTTAGCCGCGGTACGTATCGGGTTCGCGGTGAAGTTGTGGATATATTCCCTGCTGAGTCAGACACTTTTGCAGTGCGTGTAGAAATGTTTGATGACGAAATAGAACGGCTAAGTATTTTTGACCCGCTTACCGGCGCGGTTGAAAAACACATAGTCCGCGCAACTATCTATCCTAAAACGCACTATGTGACACCCAGAGATAAAATTCTTGATGCGGTTGAGCATATTAAAGCTGAATTAAAAGACCGTCGTGCGCAGTTACTCAGTGCTAATAAACTGGTCGAAGAGCAACGCGTGGCACAACGTACACAATACGATATTGAAATGATGACCGAGCTTGGTTATTGCTCTGGCATCGAAAACTACAGCCGATATTTATCTGGTCGCACGCCGGGCGATCCACCGCCAACCTTGCTTGATTATCTTCCTGAAGATGCGTTAATGATTATTGACGAATCTCACGTTACGGTATCGCAAATCGGCGCTATGTATAAAGGCGATCGTAGCCGTAAAGAAAATCTCGTGGAATACGGTTTTCGTATGCCGTCGGCGATGGATAACCGGCCACTACGCTTTGAAGAATTTGAAGCCATAGCACCGCAAACAATTTATGTATCAGCAACCCCGGGTGATTTTGAACTTGAACGTTGTGGAGATGATATTGCCGAGCAGGTTATTCGCCCCACAGGATTACTAGATCCACAAATTGAAGTACGCCCAGTGGCAACTCAAGTTGATGACTTATTGTCAGAGATATATAAACGCGTAGCAATTGATGAACGTGTGCTAGTGACCACACTTACTAAGCGCATGGCTGAAGATTTAACGGATTACTTATCTGAACATGATGTAAAAGTGCGTTACTTGCATTCGGATATCGATACCGTTGAACGGGTCGAAATTATTCGTGATTTTCGCGCTGGGGTGTTTGATGTGTTAGTGGGTATTAACTTACTGCGTGAAGGTTTAGATATGCCAGAAGTATCGCTAGTTGCAATACTCGATGCTGATAAAGAGGGCTTTTTACGTTCAGCTCGCGCATTAATTCAAACCATTGGTCGTGCGGCTCGTCACTTAAATGGTCGGGCAATTTTATACGGTGATCGAGTCACTAAATCAATGGCCAAAGCTATTGATGAGACTCAGCGTCGCCGCGATATTCAACACGCTTACAATATTAAGCATGGCCTTGAACCACAAGCCTTATTGAAGAAAATTACTGACATTATGGATGTTGGTGAGCGAGCCGGCCCACAAGATAATTTACAGCTGATCCGAAAACAAAGTAAGCAAGTGCTCAGTGCAAAAGAGATCGCAGTGCAAATTAAGCAACTCGAAACCAAAATGCATGCATACGCTAGTGATTTAGAATTTGAAAAAGCCGCATCCGTTCGTGATGAAATCCATGAATTACAACAACAGTTAATTAAAAATGCATAATTTTACGCCCCTTATTACAGCACTTGAAAGTGCGCCCTTAGCAGACAATGAACTTTGTCGTGTGTTTCATGGCCGCGGTCACACTACCGAGCATTTGAGTCATCTAAATATCGACTTTTACCCTCCGTGTTTATTTTTAGTGTCTTACGACGAAGTTGACGCACAAACGCTAATGCAATTAAGTGAGCAGCTTTGGCAATGGGCACAACAACACGCTAAAGAATTAATCACCTCGTTGGTATTTCAACAACGCGCCGGACAACAAACTGAAAATAAACTGTTATTTGGTCAACTACCGAGCCCGCATAGTGTTAAAGAAGGTGACAGTGAGTTTTTAGTGGATTTAATGAGCCGTCAAAATACCGGTATATTCCCTGATATGCGCCGTGGTCGGGAGTTTGTGCAAGTCCATAGTAAACACGCTAAGGTATTGAATTTATTTTCATATACCTGTGGGTTTTCGGTTGCTGCAATGCGTGGCGGTGCCGATAGTGTGATCAACATGGATATGAATAAAGGGGTACTGCGCACCGGTAAGCAAAATCATCAACTTAATGGCTTTGACCGCAGTGTGAGCTTTTTACCGCACGATATATTAAAGTCGTTTGGTAAACTTAAAAAGGCTGGCCCTTTTGATTTAATTATTGTTGATCCGCCAAGCTTTCAAAAAGGCAGTTTCATTTTAACTAAAGATTATCAAAAAGTGCTGCGCCGCTTACCTGAACTGCTCAATGAGCATACTCAATTGCTGTTATGTGCTAACAGTCCAGAGCTAAGTGAAGCGTCATTTAAAGCGCTGATAGACGAACACACTCAAGGTGCGATTGAATTTGTAGAGCGCCTAGCGCCGACCCATGGTTTTGTTGATGTTGATAGCGACCGTAGCTTAAAAGCATTGATCTATAAAACGGCTCAAGTTTAGCTTTTAATGAAACTAAGTAGCCGCCTCAGTGCAATCGATTCGTTGATCTGCGCGCCGTATGATGTAATTTGGGACTGTTGTTGTGACCACGGTTTGCTTGGTATGGCGCTTTTAAAGCGGGTAGCCGCCAAGCAAATAAACTTTGTTGATATAGTGCCTACGTTAATGGACGAGCTTGAACACACGCTTACGCGTTTTAGTGATCAGCAAGCAGCTTGCCAATGGCAAGTATTATGTCAGGATGTAGCTACAATTGAGCTGCAGCCACCAGCCAAACAGCTGATCATTATCGCCGGAGTCGGTGGAGAATTACTGCTGAGGCTAGTACAAAAAATGGTTGCTAATTGCCCTGAAAAGCTTCGTGAACAACTCAGTTTTATTGTTTGTCCGGTGCATCATACCTATACCTTACGACAAGGTTTACAGGCGTTAGGTTTAGGACTTATCAAAGAACAACTGGTGCAAGAAAACAACCGTTTTTACGAAGTGATACAGCTAAGTTTTACCAGTAATACTGCGTTGAGTGTTACTGGCAGTCAGATGTGGGACAATGCTGAGCAAATGCACGAATTGTATCTGCAACAATTAGTTGCGCACTATACTAGGATGTTGAACAAAGACCGTACATATTTTCAACATGTGCTCGATGATTATCAAAAAATATCGCTAAATTAAACGCAGCACTGTGATCTATCGACTAGCGTTACAGCGTAAATAACTCATCTTCAGCGCTTTGTGTTAGCGAGTTTACTTGGTTTAGTTATGTCAGATAAAAATAACCACTTTACATCAGTCAAATATACTCATAATGAGCTGCTATATAATTGTGAGCAGCCAATTGCTTATGCACCCATCGTGCAATTGAGTAACGCGAGCTGGGTAGTGCCGCAACATTTTTTACGTTATCAACATACCCTCGAAAGCGTGAACGAAACCCTTGATAAAATTGAGTTTTCAACTCACTTTCGGGTGCTCGCCGCAAAACAGAATGAGCAAATTTATTTACAAGTGGCGATTCTTAGTCCAGATAATTATCGCAGCACCAAGGCAAAAAAGTTATTATTTGGCCGGCGCTGGTTTGTGGAAGAAAACTTACCTACCTCGGAATTGATCCAAACCGCTTTTTTAGCGTTAAAAATAGCCCGTGAACACGAAGTAAGAGAACTATTTCAACTCGATAGTGAGCAGGGCAGCAGCACGCCGTTTAATAACCATCATGATTTACCTTTATTAGCACAAAACCCGCAATTAACCATGGCTGCTGATCATCAACCGCAAAGTGTCATAAAGTTACTTGCTAGATGTTTATTTGCTGGAGCTGCACTGACTTTAATTACACAACAAAAAATTGCCGATGAGCACATACTTTACACTCTGCGGCTCAATTGTACTGACTGTCAGTTAAGCGAATTTAACGCAAAAACAGTGATTTTTTTAGCCGCAGATACATCTGCAAATGCTTTTTTGCATGGCTTGATGACCGCGTTGGTAGCGATCAGTAATGATTATGTGAATGAACAATTTAAATATGCAGGTTTTGCGCGCTTTAGTAAAAACGTTAATGTAGAGCAAATCGGGGCATTGAGTATTGTGTTGCGTTCGCAGCATGCGTTGCAATTATGCGAACTTGGCAAACAACATGCCGATCAATTAAATTTTGAAATTGACAGCTCTCGTGCTCCACAAGGGTGCGGGCAAGTGATCTGTGGGTTTTTAGCCGCTCATGGAATTGAGCAGCCAGAAAACGCGCATTTATATCCAGATTACTTGCAAGCGCTTTAAACGCGGCAAATTTACAGTTTATTGATTTCCTGTTTTACGCTGTAACTTGGATCAGTCACGATAGCTTCTAATGTTTGTACACGCTCTTTTAACGCAAGCATTTCAGCATTAACAGCAGCAATTTGATTATTCGACTCTTTATTATCGGTGAGTGTGCGATGTTTAAACTCTAAATGTTTTTTATACATATCGTACATTACCCCAAACCCAACAGAGATAAATACGATCATGACTACCATAGTAGTTCCTGACATGGTGTATTCCTTATTATTTTATATAGTGTGTAAAGTATAACCAGAATGCGCAAATGATGAAGCTGACAATTGTAACTTTATTTGTATCAACATGACCCTCTGCGGTATATTCATCAGTGATACAGTGTGATGAGTGTTTAATTGCATCAACTAATTTTAACAACAACAGTGAGTTACTATGCTAAATAATAAAATCCCTCCGATTATTATAGTGCTTTTTTTTGCTGTGCTGATGGCGGTAATTGCCCATTACAGTGTGATTGATTTCACCACATTTATTTTTTATGTTGCGGTTATTTTACTCACCACAGGCTGTATTTTTTGTATTGCTGGGGTGGTTAGTTTTCGCTTAGCAAAAACCACTGTAAACCCAAATAAACCAGATCAAGCGTCAGCACTGGTTACCACGGGTGTGTACAAAATTTCACGTAATCCAATGTATGTTGGTTTTGCTTTTATACTGGCAGGTTGGGGAGTGTGGTTAACATCACTGTGGGCGTTATTGTGTGTGCTGGGCTTTATTTGTTACTTAACTTGGTTTCAAATTATTCCAGAGGAGCGGGCTCTATTAAAAATATTTGGTCAAGGGTACACCGATTACAAGTCTCGGGTAAAACGTTGGCTGTAAACTTATCTCAGTTAATAATAAAAAGGCTATCGCGATGATAGCCTTTTTTAATGTGGGTTATTCGTACTCGATTGGATCGGTAATGTTATTAAGGCTAAATGCCTCTAAGCGCTCTTGGCAGGCACCACATTTACCACAGGCTTTTTCACGGCCATTATAGCAAGTCCACGTTTGGCTGTAGTCCAAGCCCATTTTTAAACCATCAGTAAGAATGTCAATTTTGGTGTCATTTAAATACGGGCTGAAAATTTCCACCGCGTCGTAATTAGCAATACGACATAAATCATCCATCTTTTGCACAAATTCAGGACGGCAATCAGGGTAAATAGCATGATCCCCAGAGTGAGCACCGTAATAAACTTGGCTTGCTTTGAGTGATACAGCGTAACCCACAGCCAGTGATAGCAAAATCATGTTGCGATTAGGCACTATGGTGCTTTTCATGTTTTCGGCTTCGTAGTGGCCTTCTGGGACATCAATATCATCAGTTAACGATGAGCCACCAATTAACTGATTGATCGCAGAAATATCAACTATCTTATGCGGTACGCCAAGCTTTTCACACACACTGGCTGCAACTTTAAGCTCTTTTACATGACGCTGACCATAGTCAAATGACAGGGCATATACCTCGCGGCCTTGCTGCAGGGCTTTATTTAATACGGTAAATGAATCCATACCGCCGGAGTAAATCACAACTACTTTTTGCGTCATAACTGTTTTGCTCTTAGTTTTAATAGAGGTTTATATCAGGGCGCGATATACTACACGGCTGGGGCATAAATAACAATTTTCGACCGTGTTTTTTGATTTTTTAAACTATGTTTATGCTCGTAATTAATGCCAAGTAGTGAGTGAGACTCTTTTGTACAAAATTAATGAAATATTTGAAACCATTCAAGGCGAAGCGAGCTTTACCGGCACGCCTTCAATATTTTTACGTTTACAAGGCTGCCCCGTAGGTTGCGCTTGGTGTGACACTAAGCAAACGTGGGAAGTTGATAATGTGTATAAAGTATCACTGGACGACACGGTTGAGAAAAAGGCTGATTCAGATCACTGGGCGGACGCATCAGCTGAGCAAATATTTAACTTGTTTGTCGATCGTGCTTATCGTGCCAAGCATGTAGTGATCACCGGCGGTGAGCCATGCATGTACGACTTAAACCCGGTGTGCGAATTACTTCATGCTAACGGCTACAGCACACAAATAGAAACCAGCGGCACTTTTGAGATTTTAGCCCCAGCACAAACATGGGTGACGGTATCACCGAAAATTAATATGCGTGGCGGCTACGACGTACTTACTTCAGCCATGCAACGCGCCGATGAAATAAAACACCCAATCGCGATGCAAAAACACGTTGTAGAGCTTGAAGAGTTATTTGCAAAAACAGGCGTTACCCCCAAGCTTGTTTACCTGCAACCAATTAGCCAAAAAGTCTCTGCAACTAAGTTGGCAATTGAAACCTGTATTGAAAAAAACTGGCGCTTATCAGTGCAAGTACATAAGTATTTAGGGATAAACTAAAGTAAAGTTGCCAGTGGTTAGCTTTAAGTAGTTTGCCATTTAAATTGAACGTTGGGTTGAGTAAAAAAAAACCCAACAAACCTCTTACTTTCATATCTGCTTCGTTAATGGTGATAATTAGTTTATTATGCGCGACTTAAAATACTCTACTCCAAACCACTAGGCTGATATGTCCGCGAACGCTCTATACACAGACCTTTCTGATTACTATGACTTAATGTGCGCAGATATAGATTATCAAGCCCAAAGCTATTTTATTCACAGGCTACAGCAAATCTTTGGTAATAAGGGAAATACGCATCTTGATTTAGCATGCGGCACGGGCCCACATGTTCGTCATTTTATTGATTACGGTTATCAAAGTAGTGGGCTTGATATAAATCAACCCATGCTAGATAGAGCAACTATTCGTTGCCCAGAAGCGCAATTTTCATTGCAGAATATGAGTGAGTTTGTGATCCCTGAGCAAGTGGATTTAATTACCTGCTTCTTGTATTCAATCCACTACTGCGACGGCATTAATAAATTAACAGACTGTATTACAAGCGTACACCATGCACTAAAAGCCGGTGGTATATTTTGCTTTAACGTTGTTGATAAAAATCACATCGATAACGATTCATTTGTAGAGCATACTGCTGAAAACGCGGGCAGCTTATTCACATTCCGCTCTGGTTGGAATTACAGTGGCAGTGGCGAAAAACAGTCATTAAAGCTCAGTATAAATAAAGCAACAGCAGACGAAACATTTGTATGGCACGACGAGCACCCAATGGTCGCTGTTAGTTTTGCCCAGTTAAAAGAAGCCCTAAAACCTTATTTTGAAATACATGTGTTTGAACATGACTACGAAAAAATAACCCCATGGGGTGAAAGCTCTGGCAATGCCGTTTTTGTGTGCGTAAAAATTTAAATTAGAAAGTTAAGACAATGATTCACAAAAAGATTAAGGGTTAAGAGACGCCGCGTTTTAGAAAAATTCATATAAAGCAAGGAGCTTACAAATAAGCATTGTCCTGTTGAGTGACTCGCTCGTGAGACTGATCAGGCAGCTGATATATATCCCTAGCTAAACAATCAGGGAGTGCTCTGCGGTCTATTTTTTTGCCTTTCTAACAGCAGCAAATCCACATAAGATTATTATCGGGTTTTTTGTATTCCCCAAACGCGATACTCCAATAGATAATAAGAACCTAAAGTAGCTGCGACAACGGGCTTTTTACGCCACTGGCACCACTGTTAAGTACATGCGTATAAATTTGCGTGGTGCGAACATCGCTATGGCCGAGTTGTTCTTGCACGGTGCGTATATCTGCACCGGATTCAAGTAAATGGGTAGCGAACGAGTGCCGTAGTGTATGGCAGGTAACATTTTTTTGAATTTTTGCCAGCTTTGCTGCCAGCTTAATTGCTTTACGAACCGTTGTTTCATCAATATGGTGGCGTCGCAGCTTTTT
This sequence comes from Pseudoalteromonas sp. SG41-1, assembly GCF_014164575.1. Taxonomy (NCBI): domain Bacteria; kingdom Pseudomonadati; phylum Pseudomonadota; class Gammaproteobacteria; order Alteromonadales; family Pseudoalteromonadaceae; genus Pseudoalteromonas; species Pseudoalteromonas sp. SG41-1. Next base: position 875 of record NZ_JACJFL010000050.1, on the reverse strand, counting down.
ACTTTCTGGGTCCATGCTTAACTGGGCAGAAGGAAACAAATATTGCCAGCTCATTTCATAAGGAGCCGCTGGGTATTTTCTAGCTAGTGCATTCGCAAGCCAGACACCGGCATAGTCTGTTGCTTGTTTGTCTCGTTGCCAGTAGTCATTTACCAAGTGACTTTGGCTGCGCAACAACGGCAGTAGTTCGAGTGCTAATGTTACTCTGCGGTTTTTATTGCCTTTGCCCTGCCAAATCATTAATGAGACATAGTCATAATCGACATCTTGTACCCGTAGCCTTACAGCTTCCATTAAACGTAGACCACTACCGTAAAGTAACTGAGCGATAAGTTTATACTTTGGATCCATTGCCAATAATAAACGCTGCATTTCTTCACGGGTCAGTACTACAGGTAATTTAGGTGGCACGAGTGATTTATTAAAATTCATCTCAAGTGATAACGGTCGATTAATAATATGACGGTATAAAAATACCAAAGCATTTAAAGCCGTTGCCTGAGTTTTCATTGCAACATTACGCTGATTACTTAAATAAGATAAGAATTGCTCAACCTCTGACTCTGCCAATTGCGCTGGATGTTTTTTAGCATGGTATAAAATATAAAATTTTATCCAATATTGATAAGTGTCTATAGTACGCTTGGCATAACGACGCGTTGTCATAAAGTCACGGATGGATTCTAAAAATACAGAAGCCATGATCTGCTCCAGTTTTTACTGTGTATATAAACAGTGGTTGTGTTTAGTTTTTTTTCAACAACTCGCGGGATTATTTCTTGTATTTTACAACAACAAAAAAACAACAAATATAAATCCCTTGATTTACATTTAGATACAGAGTTAGACTGAAAGTATTAAAAAACTCAAAGGAT
>NZ_JACJFL010000004.1:0-180015 GCF_014164575.1 Pseudoalteromonas sp. SG41-1 | reverse complement strand
GACCCACCTGACCCCATGCCGAACTCAGTAGTGAAACGAAACAGCGCCGATGATAGTGTAGCATTTGCTATGTGAAAGTAGGACATTGCCAGGCTCCAAATAAGAGAAACCCGTTACAGCGATGTGACGGGTTTTTTGTTGTCTGCAGGAAAGTGAAAATGCAGGTTCGAGGTGAAAGGTAAAAGGCATCAGGTAAAAGGAAAAGAATAAGCGCCTAATGCCGACCTATACATTTGCTATGTGGCTCTCTACCGCTGTGGGCACTATGACATCACCAAGCTCCAAATTGAGAAAGCCGCTTCAGAAATGAAGCGGCTTTTTTACGTCTGTAGGAAAGCTAATGGCTTTGAGCTGTCAGCAGCGCAGTGTTATACCAATCGACTTAAATATTTAACCATTCTAGCGAGCTAAATAAAGCGCTAACTGCGTTATAATTTTTTCAAGTAGAACAACTATATGTCAAAATTTACGCCTTGTTATCACTGTATTTATCTGTCGCTATAAATGGTCAGTAACTTAACACGATTGGTATTTGTGGTACTGAGTTTGATTATGATGCTGACCCGCACAGTAAATTGGTACCACACTAAATCACAAGCTGATGATTAATCACTGTTTGCAGAGGGCTGCATGATTGCAGCCCTTTAATTATTCAGGCCTAACACAGTTAGCATTGCATATAGCCGCTGAAGATAGGCTTATTATCCAGCGTTCATGTTATTAACTTGCTGATAAAAATACGGTTAGCTTATCGCCTACTTTTAAGCGATCGCTTGAAAGGCTGTTCCATTGTTTTAGCTTAGTGATGCTGACTTTGTAATGGTTGGCTATTTTCCACAAGCTTTCGCCAGATTTAACCTTATGCTCTATTTGCGTATCGGCTAACTGCGGTAGCACTAATTTTTGACCAATACGTATGGTACTATTTTTCAAATTATTAAATGCTTTTAGTTGGCTTAAAGTTACTTTGTAGCGCTTAGCGATCACGCTCAAACTATCGCCACGCTTAACTGTATAATGTTGCCATTGGCTGTAGTCGTTAGAATCTTGATCAGCAATCATAGTCTCAAATTGCTTTTGCTCACTAGCAGGAACGACGAGATGCGGTGCATCAATAATCGCCGGAAAGCGAATGACCCCGTAGTTTAAGGGCTCTAACTGTTGCCATTGGGCTTTATTATCTAAAATAACTGAGCCAGAAATGGCTATTTTGGCAATTGCATCTTTATTTGCTATTGCAGGGAACGCCATTTTTTGGCTTTTTAATAATTGTGCCGCAGCAAGTAGTTTAGGTACATACTGACTGGTTTGCTGAGGGAGTTTTAAACTGAAAAAGTCAGTTGGTTTACCTTGCTTTTTATTGTTGCTGATCGCTCTAAGTACACGGCCTTCACCTAAGTTATAGGCTGCTATAGCGTGATACCAATCACCATCAAAGCGTTTGTATAAGTACTCCATAAAATCCAGAGCAGCGCGGGTACTGTCGATCACATCTTGGCGGCCATCGTACCAAGGGCTAATTTTTACCTTAAAGTACTTAGCAATGGCAGGCGTTAATTGCCAAAGCCCAGATGCATGCTTGTGCGAATAGGCACTGGCATCAAAGTCACTTTCAATTAGCGGCATTAACGCTAATTCTATGGGTAAGTTCCGTTTTTCAACCTCTGTGACAATATAATAAAGGTAAGGCTCAGCACGGCGACTAATTTCATCCATATAGTTTGGGTGAGATAAATACCATGCAATGCGTTGTTGCACATCTGGGTGGCTAGAATTGGAAAATGTAAGCTGCGCTCGGATGCGTTGCCACACATCATCGAGTTCCTGAGGACTTAAGGGAGCTATTTGCTCAATATTTTCGTTTTGTTCTTTAACAACAATATTTGGGTTAGCCTTAATATCAGGTTGTGAAGATGGTTGTTCGGGTGTGGTTTCACAACCGGATAAAATAACAACCAATGGCAGAATGCGGATAAATCGATTTAAAGACACGTACTAAACTACTCCGAAAATATAAATGCGGTTAACCTAAATCAGGCTAGCTTAACATAGCGTGAGTTAAGAATGACTTGTAGTTGAATTTAACTGTCCCTTAAATTGCTCTTTATAGCGACGCGATAAGTTAAGTACTTTGCCGGTTGTAAGTTTTACTTCACTGTCTCCGCTCGGTAGTGGCGTGATTGATTCAATCGCATCTAACCGAACGCCATGGGAGCGATGAATACGGCAAAACCCTTGCGGTTCTAACTGAGTTATAAGTTGGCTCATAGTTGCACGTAACGGGTAAATTCTTGCATCAATATGTAGATTTACATAATTACCGCTAGATTCAAGCCAGTCTATTTGTGCTACGCGGACAATAAATTCTTTTCCCAGTTTTTTTACCAGTAGTCTATCGAAATTTAAATTTTCAGGCGTATCTTCGCCTTGTCTGATCGGTGCTGCTTCACCACTTAATTGGCTCACTACATATTGATAGGTTTTAATAACAGCAATTAAAAATAAGAACCCCCACAAGTCTTTGCGGTATTCATAAAGTAATTCAAACCACACTAATCCAAAGTCATATTGCATATCTTGTAAGGTGTAAATGAGCTTGCGAATAGCGACCATTACAGCAATATGCAATAACGAAAAAGCAATACTAGCGAGTAGATAAAGCAGTAATGAGCGGGGGATTTTTTGCCAATTAAAAGGCTGGGTTTTTAATAGCCTAACTAAAGCGGGAAACAACAACAAGGTGCCAATAGCGCTGGAATATTCCCATACAAACGGCTCCCAGATCATAAATGGGAGTTCGCCATCTCGCTGGGCTTCCATAATGTTTGAGCTGGCATTTATAGTATTGTTGATAAAAATATAACTAGATAAAAATAATGCCGCATACCATCTCTGGTAGCGCTGAAAATGCGTTAAGGAGATCATTATTATTGTTACTCTTTAAAAGACCATAATTAGACTAGCAAGATAGTGATAGATCACCAAACTTATCATCCCTGATATCCACCGTTTATCCCTACTGACTGTTTTATCAGCCTTTTCTGATTGCTTAACGCAGATTGTTGTTCATATTTGTTATTAATTAGTCGTAAGCTAAATCTACCATGAAACTTAAAATAGTAATTAAAAACACAACACGTACGCTATTACAGCCATGGCTAAATGTATTTAATCAGCATGATGAACTGCCAAAGCGCCGTTATGATCTTGATTGGCTACGGGTGATTGCGTTTGGTTTATTAATTTTTTATCACACCGGCATGTTATACAGCCAAAACTGGGGATTTCATTTTAAAAGCCAGTATTTGTCTAGCAGTGTTGAAAATGTCATGTTGTTACTGTCACCGTGGCGAATGGGACTAATCTGGTTTATTTCAGGAGTAGCGCTGCGCTTTATTATTGCGCGCTTTAGTTTAGATATGTTTTTAATTACGCGCAGTGTAAAAATATTACTGCCTTTATTGTTTGGCATTTGGTTTATAGTGCCGATTCAGCTTTATGCGCAAATGAGCCAAGAGGTTGGTTTAGCTATGAGCTTTTGGCAGTTCTACCAGCAGTTCTTTGATTTAACTAACCCTTTATTTAATCACTACCAAGCAGGTATTTGGCCACATGTTGATGTAAACCATCTTTGGTACTTGCGTTCGTTATGGCAATTTACTTTATTGCTGGTGTTAATGATACCGCTGCTTCATCACGCTACTGTGCAAGCAATAATGACGCGTTTATGTGAGCGATCGTTAGTTATTGTTTTTATTGTATTGCTATTGCCGCTGTGTATTTTAAAACTGAGCTGGCCGAGTGATACATTCCGATACCCCATGGGCGCGTTGTTTTTACTTTACGGTTACTTGCTTGCTTGGCAGCCTGCATTTTACAGCCAACTGCTACGTCACTGGCAGGCGTTATTAGTGGTATTCATTTTAGGTTATTTAGTTGTCGTGCTGGGTTATCACATGATTTGGCAAAACCCAGCTACGAGCCAATGGCAAATTACCAGCATGGATATGCTGTATACCGCGCAACGATTAGTGGGTGTGATGTTAATGCTGGCATTAGCAAAACGCTTTTTGAATCACGATCACCCTAAATTAGCGTTATTAAACTCAGCCGTATTTCCGTTTTATCTATTACATCAAAGTGTAATTATTGGCCTTGCCTTTTATTTGTCGAAGCTGCAATTAGGTGGCTTTGAAGAGCCATTACTTATACTCAGCCTCACTTTCATTATTTGTTGGTTGGTGTTTATTAGTGCGCGTCGTATCGATCTATTAAGCCCATTTATAGGGATTAAAGTCACAGGTAAATATAAAGCATGGCAAGTTAAAGCGGGCTTTTGCTACGGACTTATATTGGTAAGCCCACTGATCTTTAAGTTAATTTAACCAAACACGCATCTAAAGCATGCGCCTTGTGGTTTTGGTACATAAATTAAATCACCGCCGTGGTTGAGCATAATTTGCCTTGATAGGCTCAAGCCAATACCTGATCCTTGTTGTTTAGTGGTGAAAAATGGTACGAAGATCATATCCACCACATGTTCGCTGATGCCTGGGCCATTATCGCTCACTTCAACATAGAGTTGTTGGCTGGCGTTTTGTGCCAAGCTGAGCTTGATGTTTGGCTGAGCGGGGCTTTGCGCGTTATATTTTTTGTTGCTGCTTAGCACTTCAAATGCGTTCTTTATAAGATTTACTAATACTTGCTCTATTTGACTACTGTCTAGCATCACTAATTGCTGGCTTTTAATTGTAAGTTCTATATTGATTTGCAGCTCACGCGACTGTTGTTGATGCAAGGTGACAATACGCGCTAGCATATCGGCTAAATTTTCAGGCGCTAAATTAGGTTTAGGTAAGCTGCTAACTTGGCGAAAACGAGCAATAAAGTCGCCTAAATGTGCCGTTCTTGATGCTAAGGTGCTTAGTGCAAGCTGTAAGTCTTGTTTATCTTCAATATCAATAAAACACAGTTCTTGTGGCAGTAAATTGCTGCACGTATCAGCTAACGATGAAAGCGGGGTAATAGAGTTGGCAATTTCGTGCGTAAGTACTTTAGTTAGGCGTTTATACGCTTGTTGTTCTTTGAGTTGTAGTTGGTCATGAATTGATTGTAGGCTTACTACGCGACGCACTTTGCCTTGTATTTCGGCGATACTGAGTTGGATAGAAAGCGTGTCGTGCTGCTCGCCATTTTGCCAATAGGTGGTGCTGCGCATATTGTTCTTGGCGTTCAAAATTAGTTCACCAACAGCGCCTAATTCTCGTAGATGCTGGAAGCTTTTACCCAGTAGTTTGCTGACTGCTGGGTTTGATTCAATCACTTTGCCGTTGTCGTCACATACCATAACCGCTAAATCAACATGAATAAGCAGTGCTTGCAAAAACTGCGCTTGTTGTTCGGCATTAAAGCGTGCTGTTTGCATTTGCGTTTTTACTTGCTCAAATTGTTGGCGCATTGGATGTTGTTGGCCAAGACCTAAGGTGCTGTCGCCATTGGCTAAGGCGCGGATCACCATTTCTGCTTGTTTTTGTTGGCGCTTAAAGAGCGTAAAAATATGCGTTATCAAGGCCGCAGTGACTAATATAATTAACAGCGAAGTTGCTGAAAGCCCATTATTTTGTAATAGATAACTAACGAGTGCGCTGGCGCTAATAAGTGCCACAATATTAATAGTTAATAATAAATGAGGGCGCATTGTTATAGCCCATACTTTTCAAGACGGCGATACATAGCACCACGCGTTAACCCTAAGGCTTTGGCCGCATGGCTAACATTACCTTGGTAATGTGTTAGCGCTGCACGCACAGTGCGCTGCTCGAGCATCTCAAGATCAAAGGTGTCGTATGCCTCGTTGTCATTGGTGGTTGTATGATTAGTAGCACCAGCACTACCAATCACTGAGCTAACATCAAGATTATCGCCATCACTTAAAATAACAGCCCGCTCAATAGCATGAGCAAGCTCGCGGACATTGCCTGGCCATGCATATTGACAAAGTAAGCTCATATCATGTGTTTTTATGGTTAAGTTGCGCTTGTACTTTTGTGCGAAATGATTGAGGTAATAATCTGCTAGCAGTGGGATGTCATCACTGCGTTCACGTAAAGCCGGTAAGCGAATTTCAACAGTGTTGATCCGATACAATAAATCTTGACGAAAACGCCCCTCTACGACGGCTTGATCAAGGTTATCATTAGTGGCACAAATAAGGCGTATATCAATATCAATCGCTTTGCTGCCGCCAACAGGTGTAATTTTGCGGTTTTGTAATGCGGCAAGCAGTTTAGCTTGATGCTCAAGGGGCAAATTGCCTAGTTCATCTAAAAATAAACTTCCGCCTTGGGCGAGCTCAAATTTACCAATTCGATCGCTTTTGGCATCGGTAAATGCGCCTTTTTTATGGCCGAATAGCTCACTTTCAAATAGGTTCTGTGCCACAGCACCCATGTCTAAACTCATAAAGGTTTGATTATGGCGCATACTTGCTTGATGAATGGCATGCGCGGTGAGTTCTTTACCTGTGCCGCTTTCGCCGGTGATCAGTATATTGGCATCAGTTTGTGCGGCTTTTTCAATGGTGGTGAATACCTGCTGCATAGCGGCGCTTTGACCTAAAAACTCAAATGGCTGATTATTGAGTACTTGATTAAGGCCGTCCTTTTGACGGGTAAGCTTACCCACTTGCTGTTTGTCTTTGGCATGTGAAAAAGCCGCCGCCACAGCCCCAAGTAGTTGCTCGTTTTGCCAAGGTTTAGCAATAAAATCAGATGCGCCTGCTTTAATAGCATCCACCGCGAGTTGAATGTCGCCGTAGGCGGTCATTAACAAAACAACGATATTAGCGTCTTGCTCGATGATTTTTTTTAACCAATAAAAACCTTCTTTGCCGCTGATGGAGTCTTGGGTAAAGTTCATGTCGAGTAAGATCACATCAATTGGCTGATCAGCTTTGCGTTGCTCGTTAATGATGCCTGCAATTTCAAATGGGTTGTCAGTGGTTTTAACGCTTTGATAATGCTGCTTTAGCAATAACCGTGCGGCGATTAGAATATCGGGGTTGTCATCAACGATTAAAAGCGAGCCTGTGTGTTTCATGATTTTTATTTTTATAGAGTTTTATTTAGCCTAAAACAAAAAAGGAACAGTGTCCATAAATGGACGTTTATAAAATAAAAAAGTGTTCTATTAACGGACACTACAAACATAATAATAATTTCATTTAATTATAAGGTATTGAATTTTAATGTTAAATAAAGTTGGCACAGCGTTTGTAATAACTATCGGTAATTAGTTTATTAAACCTGTATCAAGGTGGCCAACATGGATAAGAAAATAGAACGCTCATTTACCCAAAAGTATTTAAAGAAATTCACCTTTGCAGCATTGGCATTGGGTGTTGCTGCCGCTGCGTATGGGTTTACACAAACAGGTAATACAGGTCGTAGCCAGAATATTGAACGCAGTAGCTTAACCGTTAGCACGGTGAAACAAGGTGCATTTAAAGATGCCTTAAGTTTACGCGGTCAAGTGGTACCAAAAACCAGTATTTACCTTGATACCATCGCCGGTGGGCAAGTTGAGGAGCGTTTAGTGGAGCAAGGCGAATATGTTGAGAAAGGCCAACCACTAGTGCGTTTGAGCAATACCAACTTACAACTAGATGTAATGAGTCGCGAAGCCCAAGTAACTGAGCAGCTAAATTTTTTACGCAATACGCAAATGACTATGGAAACCAGCCGGTTAAATTTACGCCGTGACTTATTAGAAATAGAGCTAAAAATTACGCACCTCACCCGTCGTTTACAGCAAACTAAACCTTTGGTTAAAAGTGGCGTATTAGCGCAGGAGCAACTTGCAGAGTTAGAAGAAGATTTAAATTATTACCACGCTCGTAAAGAGCTCACGCTTGAGCGCCAAAAGCAAGAAAACTCAATCCGTGAGGTGCAAGTCGCACAGTTATCAGACAGCGCTAAAATGCTTGAAAAAAACCTGCAGTTTGCGCGTCGAAATCTCGACAATTTATTAATCAAAGCGCCTGTTTCAGGCTACCTAAGCGAGCTTGATGTGGAAATTGGTGAATCTAAAAACAGTGGCGCGCGATTAGGCCAAATTGATATTCCAAATGAATATAAATTAGTGGTACGCCTTGATGAGTTTTATTTAAACCAAGTACAGCGTGACATGACCGTGATGATTGAACTTGAAAGCGGCACTGTGAACGCCAAGGTGAGCAAAATTGATAGCCGCGTACAGCAGTCGCAATTTCAAATTGAAGTGGATTTACCAAGTAATACCAAAAGCATTAAGCGCGGGCAAAGCATTGATATTGAGTTAATGCTGGGGGGTGACAAAAACAATGCTCTACTGCTTAAACGTGGCGCCTTTTTTACCAACTCGGGCGGTAACTGGGTTTATGTTATTGAGCAAGGCGGTGATAAAGCAGTGCGTCGTGATATTCGCTTAGGCAAAAAGAATCAAAACTATTTTGAAGTGCTTGAAGGGCTCAATGCTGGGGAGCAAGTGATTACTTCTAGCTACAGTAACTTTGATAAAGCACAGCAACTACAATTTTAAGGAAAATAACAATGATCAAACTAACTAATTTAAGCCGCGTATTTCGTACTCAAGATGTTGAAACAACAGCGCTAAGTAACATTAACTTAACCGTAAACGAAGGTGACTTTTTAGCGATTATGGGGCCATCTGGCTGTGGTAAATCAACTTTGCTGTCTATTTTAGGTATGTTGGATTCACCAAGTGCAGGTAGCTTTGATTTTGCTGGAACAGACATCGCAGGGTACAGCGAAAAGCAATTGTCGGAGCTACGTAAAGCATCAATCGGTTTTGTATTTCAGAGCTTTAACTTAATTGACGAGCTAACTGTATTTGAGAACGTAGAGTTGCCGTTACAGTATCAAAAAATATCAAAAAGTGAGCGCAAACAACGCGTTGAAGCCATTTTAAAGCGCGTAGGCATTGATCACCGAGGCGAGCATTTACCACAGCAGCTTTCGGGTGGTCAGCAGCAACGGGTAGCCGTGGCGCGTGCATTAGTGATTAATCCTAAACTAATTTTAGCCGATGAGCCAACCGGTAACCTCGATTCTAAAAATGGTGATGAAGTCATGGCTATGTTGCGCGAGCTAAACCGCGAAGGCACCACAGTAATTATGGTGACCCACTCAGAGAAAGAAGGTGCATATGCTGACCGTTTAGTACGCTTACTCGACGGCCAAGTGATGCTTGACAAAGCGAATGTTGTGCAGCAAAGCGCTGCTGAGGTTGCTTAACATGTTTATTAATTATTTAGTGACAGCCCTACGGGCATTTAAACAGCAAAAACAACATTTTTTACTTAACATCATTGGCTTAAGTGTTGGTTTAGCTGCGGCTATTTTAGTGGCCATGTTTGCCTTTAATGAAGCTTCTTATGATGAACAGCAACCTAATGCTGATCGCGTGTATCGTGTATATCAATATTTCCCATCACTTGGAATGGGAGCACCAGTTGTCAATAAAGATGTGATCGCGTCTTTTAAAGACATGGCTGAAATTGAAGACATACTCTCACTTGATTTGGTTCCGCCAGGCTCTGAGTTTGTTCGTGATGGCGTTGGTTACAAATTAGAAAATGTGCTTGCGGCGCGTAGTAACGTGACTGATTTTATCAATATCGATATTGCAGCTGGGGATCTGGCAAAAGTACTTGCAACGCCAAATATGATTGCACTCAGCGAGCAGTATGCAATACGGATTTTTGGTAGCACAGCTATTATTGGTGAAACTTTAATACAGGGAAATAAGCGTTGGCAAGTCGGTGCTGTGTTTTCTGATTTACCTGATAATACGCACTTCTTTTTTCAAGCATTAATTAAAGAGCCACCTGCAAATAATAACTTTCAAAATAACAATGGCTATACATATATCCGGGTTACTCCTGACGCTGATGTTGGCAAGCTTGCTAAAGCTATTGAGCATCGCTATAGAGAAGTTGTTTATAAAGATTCTGAGTATGATTCAGCCCAGCTTACATTACACCCCTTAACTGCTTTGCATTTAACCGCAAGCTCTAATTTTGAAATGAAAATGAATGGCTCGCTTTCAACGCTGCGTATTTGTATTGGTTTGAGTATTTTATTAGTACTGCTAGCGGCTTTTAACTTTATCAATATGAGTATTGCGCAATCTGCAAAGCGCGCAAAAGAAGTCGGTGTTCGTAAGGCCCTTGGTGCGAGTAAGACACAAATTGTTTGCCAGTTTTTAGTTGAGTCATTACTTATAACCGTTATTGCAGCACTGATAGCATGCATGTTGGTTGAATTATTAACACCAGCTTTTAACCAATTAGTTGATCGTCAGCTAGCGCTTAATTACAGCTCAGCCTTAGGTGCAGCAATTGCCGTTGTTACCTTATTGGTTGGTTTGCTTGCAGGGATTTATCCTGCGATGTTTATGTCGGCGTTTAGTGCTAAGCGTGTACTTAGTGGTGACATGCAACGCGGCCGCACAGCCATTGCCGTTAGAAAAAGTTTATTAGTTTTACAGTCTGCGTTGTCGGTCGCACTGATCATTGCCGCCTTATTGTTACAACAGCAGCTGGCACATTTGCAGTCACTCCCTGTTGGTTACGCAAAAGAAGGCAAGCTAATGATCAGTGATATTGACGCAGGAGATATATTCTATAACCAAAACAATGTGCTGTTAGATCGCATTAACGCTATTAATGGTGTGAAACAAGCCAGCGTAATAGATATTTCACTAACCGGTGCTTATAACTCGTCTCGTACATTTACGGCTGATAACGGTCAGTTTACTAAACAAACTTTACCCTTTATTGGTGTGGGTAATGATGCTGTGAGTGCTTTGGATTTATCACTGGTAGCTGGGCGTGACTTTAGTGCAAAAATGGGGGCTGATTGGTTTAATAAAGTCAGTGATACTCAAGCTACCGCGTCAGCAATATTGACCGAATCTTTAGCTAAACAAGCGGGCTATGTAACTGCAGAAGATGCAATTGGTAGTATTTGGCGCACAGACACAGGTTACGGCCAAGAACTTACCATAACGATTGTTGGCGTTGTTAAAGATATAAAAGTAGGTAGCGTTAAAGATACGCAGCCCTCAACCATCTTCATTTGCGGTTACACCAGCAGTTGGGTTGGTAGAATTATCGTTAATCTGGATTTAACACAGCTCCCGCATATAAAGTCACAGCTTGCTAGCATCTTGGCCGAAACACTTGATATTTATGACCCAAAAATAGAAATGATGGCTGACAATTATCGTGCGCTTTATCGTAATGATGAACGTGCCACTGAGTTTGTCACTTTATTCTCTGGCTTAGCTGTCTTCTTAGCGTGTGTGGGGACCTTTGGTTTAGCGTCATTCTCGGTATTACGCCGCCAAAAAGAAGTCGCGGTGCGTAAAGTGCTTGGCGCATCACGCATCAGTATTATGAATCTACTGGCGAAAGAGTTTTTGATTTTAGTCGTGGTTAGTGTGGCCATAGCATATCCGCTTACTTATTGGCTGGTAGGAGATTGGTTGGCTAATTTTAATGAGCGTGTTGATCAAGCTATGTGGGTTTACTTAATTGCTGCACTAAGCGTGGCTGCTATTACTTGGCTTACAGTTGCCAGTCTTGCTTTTAAAGCCGCCAGTACAAGACCTTCGTTAACATTAAGGTATGAATGATAACTAGCACAGAACCCTACTTAAGGCCTATCAGAACATCGATAGGCCTTTTGTATATTCTTTTCGTTATAAATGACGACCAACAATTTGAGCGGGGAGGCAGTAGCGGGTTTATCCCGCGACAGGAGGTTAAGCCGAGTTTTTATATGCTCGAAAACTTGAGTCGTGCTGTTTAAATATCTTTAATTATCACTGCGGGATTACCTGCAACAACAGTATTTGCTGCAATATCTTTGGTGACGACAGACCCTGCGCCTACTACAGCATTATCGCCAATGCTAACACCTGCAAGTACAATAACGCCTGCGCCTATCCATACGTTATTGCCAATGGTTATAGGTGCTGCAAAGTTTTCTTTATTGAGCCGCTCTATGGGATTAACTGCATGAGAGACTGTCAAAAGCTGAACGTTCGGGCCGATTAAACAATCGTCGCCAATGCTTATGGCTCCTTCATTAATTGGCGCATCTAACATAGTGCAGTTAATGTTTATAAAAGTACGATCACCAATTTGAACTTGCGAGCCATAGTCAAAGTGAAAGCCTGCCTCAATAACCACTCCATCGCCACACTGCGCAAAAAGCCCCTTAATGCGTTTTAAATTGCCTTTGCTGGGGCTTTTAGCAAACAAGCGGCAGATTTCATGGGTGATTTTACGTTGCTCTAAGTATGACTTATCAAGGCTGTTGAATTTATTCATGAATTAATGCCATTATTTATAATTTCACTTAGCTTAACTTGATTGCTAATAAGATCAACGCTTGGAAGGGTTTATTATATTGTTATGAATTTAGAGGTATTTTTATACATTCACTTGCCATTTTCATAGTTTCGTTTAAAATCTCGTAACTTTCGAAACGAAACTTAAATGGTTTACTTAATGACTAAACGAAACACCCAGCAACGTCGTCACCTTATTCTTACTCAAGTTAATGAGTTAGGTGAAGTAGCCGTAGATATTTTAGCTGAGCAGTTTCAAACCTCTGAAGTAACCATTCGTAAAGACTTAACAGCGCTTGAAAAAAGCGGACTATTACTGCGCCGCTACGGTGGCGCGATTGCATTGCCGCAAGAAATTGTAAGCGATGATATTGATTCAAAACGTAAAGTGGCGATTGCCAAAGCCGCAGCAGCACTAATCAAAGATCATAACCGCATTATTATCGACAGTGGTCGTACTACAGCAGCAATGATCCCTGAACTGGGTAATAAGCGCGGTTTAGTGGTGATGACTAATGCAATTAAAGTGGCTAATCGCTTATTAGCGCTGGAAAACGAGCCAACACTTTTAATGACCGGTGGTACGTGGGACCCGCATTCTGAGTCGTTTCAGGGGCAAGTTGCTGAGGGGGTTTTACGTTCTTATGATTTTGATCAGCTATTTATTGGTGCTGATGGCATTGATGTTGAGCGCGGTACCACTACCTTTAATGAACTTGTAGGCCTAAGCCAAGTTATGGCGGGCGCTGCTCGTGAAGTTATAGTGCTGGTGGAGTCAGAAAAAATCGGCCGAAAAATCCCTAATTTAGAATTACCTTGGCAGCAAGTGACTACGCTTATCACCGACAGCAACTTAGCACTCGATACTCGCCAAGCAATACAAGCGTGTGGTGTGCAGTTGATCTGCGCTGAGCTATAAATTTACAAATTCGTGTTTATTACAGGCCGACAACACCTGTGATGTTCATTTAAATATTAAACAACACATACAAACCCAAAGTTGACGCTTTGGCATGTACAAAAGGAGAAATTATGTGTGGAATAGTTGGGGCAGTTGCAGAACGCCCAGTAAATAAAATTTTAGTTGAAGGCCTTAAGCGCCTTGAATACCGTGGTTACGACTCAGCTGGTGTGGCACTTTTAGATGGTAATACACTTAATACCGTAAAAGCAGTGGGTAAAGTAGTTAACCTTGAAAACGCGCTTGATGAAGCTGGCGTAAAAGGGACTACCGGTATTGCACATACTCGCTGGGCAACTCACGGCGGCGTGACGAAAGCAAACGCGCACCCGCATATTTCAAACAGCGAAATTGCCTTAGTGCACAATGGTATTATTGAAAACCACGCCAGCTTACGTGAAGCGCTGAAAGGCGATGGTTACGAGTTTTTATCAGACACAGATACCGAAGTAATGGTGCATTTAATTCATCAACTCCGCCAGCAACACACCACTTTACTTGCATCAGTACAAGCTGCGGTTAAGCAGTTTGATGGCGCATTTGGTACAGTAGTATTTGATAAAGCCAACGATAATGAAATTATTGTTGCCCGTTCAGGCAGTCCATTAGTTATTGGCTTAGGTCTTGGCGAAAACTTTATTGCCTCTGACCAATTAGCACTATTACCAGTAACTCGTACCTTTATCTACCTTGAAGAAGGTGATGTAGCGCGTATCACCCGTAACAGTGTGGAAATTTTTGATGTAGACGGCAATGCCGTTGAACGTGAAGTCATTGAATCAAACATCACACAAGATGCATCAGGTAAAGGTGAATACCGTCACTACATGCTTAAAGAAATTTACGAACAGCCACTTGCTGTACGTAACACCCTTGAAGGACGTTTAAACGACGACCGCGTAGCGATTGATGCCTTTGGTGAAAGCGCTCAGCAAATATTTAAAGACGTAAAACACGTACAAATTATTGCCTGTGGTACGTCTTACCACTCAGGTATGGTTGCCCGCTACTGGCTTGAGCAATTTGCAGGTGTTAGCTGTAACGTAGAAATTGCCTCTGAGTTCCGTTACCGTCAGTCATTTGTACACGAAAACAGCCTACTAGTAACGATTTCACAATCTGGTGAAACGGCTGATACTTTAGCTGCGCTTCGTTTAGCTAAAGAGCAAGGCTATATGGGGTCAATGACTATTTGTAACGTACCAGGCTCATCGCTTGTACGCGAATCAGACCTTGCCTTTATGACCAAAGCCGGTGCTGAAATTGGTGTAGCCTCTACTAAAGCATTTACTACACAGCTTGTTGGTTTGTTAATGCTTACTGCGTCTATTGCGCAAGAGAAAGGCTTAGATCAAAGTACGATTGTTAACGCTATTAAATTGCTTCCAGCTAAATTAGAAGAAACTTTATTGCTTGCTGATGGCATTGCTGATCTTGCAGAAGAGTTTGCCGACAAGCACCACTCACTGTTTTTAGGTCGTGGTTCACAATACCCAATCGCAATGGAAGGCGCACTTAAGCTTAAAGAGATTTCATACATTCACGCAGAAGCCTATGCAGCAGGTGAGCTTAAACATGGCCCATTAGCATTGATTGACGCAGACATGCCAATTATTGTTGTAGCACCAAACAACGAATTGCTTGAAAAGCTTAAATCAAACGTAGAAGAAGTCCGTGCTCGCGGCGGCATTATCTATGTATTCGCTGATAAAGACTCACACTTTGAGTCAGACGAAACCATGCGTGTGATCAACGTAAACCACGTAGATGACGTAATTGCTCCAGTTGTATATACAATCCCACTACAGTTACTTTCGTACTACGTAGCAGTAATTAAAGGCACTGACGTTGACCAACCACGTAACCTAGCGAAATCGGTTACTGTTGAATAAAATCAAAAGGTTATAATGTTTTTTCATATCAAAAAAGCGCTTAATGCGCTTTTTTTGTGCCTGAAACTCTGTTAGCTTAAGTAACTCATTATTCTCTAAGGGATTAGTTATGCGTTTACTCACCACTCTGTGTTTTGTTAGCTTTTTTGTTTTTAGTTCACAAAATACCTTTGCACAATCTAACACTAAACAACAAAGTACAGATTACTCTGTGCACACGCACACTATTAAATCGGCTGTTTTAAACGAAGAACGCACAGTTACAGTGCAGTTGCCTAAAAGCTATCAAGCTGAGCCAAATAAGGTATACCCTGTTATATATCGCCTAGATGGAGCAGGTAATATACCGCTTGCCAGTGCTGTTATTGAGCGTTTACAAAATGATAACCGTGCGCCTGAGGTTATTATTGTCGCTATTGAAAGCACTAATCGACTCAGAGATTTTTATCCTACAGTGAATAAAGAGCCACAAGGGCCTGTCGGTGAAGGGGGCGGCGCGGCAAAGTTTTTAGCGTTCTTTGAGCAAGAGCTCATTCCTTTTATTAATAAGAATTATCGCACCCACGACTTTAGAGTGATCGCTGGTGCCTCTGCTGGTGGTGTATTTGCGCTATATGCATTGCAGGCAAACCCTGAACTATTTCAAGCGCACATTGCGTATAGCCCTGCTGTTTGGTGGAATTATGGTGCATCGGCAAAAAGCACAAAATCGTTTATCGCTAATACGAAAGAGCTCAACAATTACGTTTATACCAATATCGGCGAAGAAGCTGGCATTATGCGCGAAAGGTACGATGAACTACAGCAATCACTGCAATCGCATAAAGTGCAGGGGTTACGCTTTTTTAGTGATGCGTTTGCTGGCATCTCGCATAACTTAACGTCTGCTGCTGGCGCATTTAATGCTTATTACAATCTATTTTTACCTAAACAAATGCCCATAAGTGCTTTGAGCAACGATGTAGCATCTATTGATGCTTATTACCAAAACTTATCTCAACAATGGGGCGAACAGATAGCGCCACCAGACCGTGCTGTTAGATCACTCGGTTATAACTTAACGGGCAGCAAGCAGTTTACCCGTGCTATTGAGGTGTTTAAGTACAATATAAAAAACCACCCCAAATCAGTCGATGCGCTTTCAGCCCTGTCTTATGGTTATGAAATGCAAGGTGATACTCGCCAAGCTCTTGAACATATGGAATCTGCTTTAGCAATTGCGGACGATTCATATCCTTATATAAACTACTTAAAAGAAACAAAAGCTAGGTTACAAGCAAAACTTAGCAAGAACTAATAATATTGTTAACTTAGTTGTTGGCTTTTTATTCAACGAACATTATTACGTTGCTTACTAAGGTTTTATCAATAATTAGGTCGACTGCAATTTAAAGTTTATGTCAGTTTTGTTTAACTTTCTTATATCTGCTTTTAAACAACAGCTTGTGTATTTTCAGTGATAGTTTTTGTCGTGTTTTTTCTTTTTTCAGTGCCGTATTATTTTTAAGCAGAGGTGGTTTTGAGTTATACTAAAACAAATCATTACGTAGGAGAATTAGCCATGACTGCAATTGACCGCATTTATCAAAAAATAAAGCGTTCTCGCCGCTATGTGTTTGAACGTAAAGATTTCGACAATTATGCGAGCTACGATCAGGTTGGGCGTGTACTAAAGCAATTAGTTGATAAAGGTGAACTGATAAAAATTGGCTATGGTTTATATACTAAAGCGACGATCAATAGTCTCACTAATAAGCCTATGCCAACAAACCCTGGTGGCACTGACGCAATCATGCGTGAAATTTTAAAGTTGCGTGGTGTAGATTTTGAAATGGATGCAATGTCACTTAGGAGTATTAACGGTAAATCTACCCAAATACCTGCTTCTATTAAGTACAGCTGGGACTCTAAGCAATTTAATCGAAATCTTAAAGTTGGTAATAGAGTGTTGAGTTATCGCAGATGAGTATACCAAAACTGAAAAAGCAGTTTTTGGAGGTATCTAATGCATTGGATTTAGGTAATCCATCAATTCCAGAAAAAGACTATTGGGTCGTGTCTCTTCTTGCAATGTTGGAATGTGTAAAAAGTGAAAGCCATCAACTGGTTTTTTCTGGCGGAACTGCATTGGCTAAATCTAATATTAAAATCCTGCGAATGTCTGAAGACGTCGACATAAAACTAATTCCTACAGATGAGTTTATCAAAAAGGGTAAGGGAGCAAAGAAAAAAGCTCGTAAAGCGCTAATTGAACATATCATAATGAAGTTGGCTGACCATCCTTATCTTAATTACACTGATAAAACGGTGAATGATGAGTATCGCTATGTCGAAATAGAAATAAAATACCCACAGCAATATCATCAAGCACCGTGTCTACGCCCGTATATAAAATTAGAGTTTATTGAGACTATTGAACTGCATGGGACTGAGCTTCGCTCTATTTCATCGTTGGTGGCTCAGAGCTACAAGCAACCTGCTGAAGTGAAGGCTATGTTGTGTATATCGATTGATTCTACGCTGGTTGAAAAAGTGCTTTCTATGTTACGCCGTACTATGTCTGTTAAGCGTAATCCAAATCGTAAGGATGATGATACACTGGTTCGTCACATCTATGATGTTCATTGTATTTTTATTAATCATAAGGTTGATATGGATGTGTTAAAGCCAATGTTTTATTTTGTTTTGGAGGAAGATAGACTTCGATTTGGCAATCAACATCAGGAGTTTGTTGACGATCCCTGTAATGAGCTAAAGCTGGGATTGAAGGAGCTTCAAAATAATGAGAAGTTTCGTGAGCGTTTTAATGCGTTTGTTGCGCCAATGGTATACAGCCAAAATCCTCATGACTTTGATACTTGCATTGCCTCATTTAAAGTAATTTCAGAGCAGCTTATTGGGTAACATTTAATTCATTCATTTAAGTACTTTGAATAAAAGAACTACTCTAAACACAATTATAAAAGCGCGGGATAAACCCGAGCCTACAAATATCACAAATTTACTCGTAACTTGGCTCGAATCGCGCAGCTGTTACCTATGAAAACATTAAAACCACTAACCCCTACTTAATACGTGCTAAATACGCTAAAATTGCAGGCTATTTTTAGTAATGAGCCCGCACTTTTTATGACCTCAGCCGCAAATCCTAGTAATTTCAATGAGCTTGGCCTAATTCCAGAGCTAATTGCTCGATTGTCTGATCTTGAATATACGCAACCTACGCCGATTCAGGCAAAAGCAATTCCAAGTATCTTGGCGGGAAGTGACTTAATTGCAGGGGCGAATACCGGCTCAGGTAAAACAGCAACCTTTGCATTACCTATGCTACAAGCGCTGTTTTTAGCCCAAAACACTAATAAAACGCCGAGCAAAGGTAACTTTGTATCTGGGCTAATTTTAGTACCAACACGCGAGCTGGCTACACAAGTAGCCGATAGCGTTAAGTCATACTCTGCAAACTTTAATGGCGCGATTAAAACGGTGGCGGTGTTTGGTGGTGTGTCGGTTAATACCCAAATGCAGGCATTACGTGGCGGTGCAGATATCATCGTGGCAACGCCTGGGCGCTTGCTTGATTTGATCTCAAGTAATGCGATTAAGCTCGATAAAGTTTCAACTTTAGTGCTTGATGAAGCTGACCGCATGTTGAGCCTAGGTTTTACTGAAGAGCTTGCTGAGTTGTTGGCGTTAATGCCTGCTAAAAAGCAAACCATGTTGTTCTCAGCGACTTTCCCTGAGCAAGTTAAGTTTTTAACCCAAGAGCTGCTAAACAATCCGGTTGAAATCCAACTACAAAGCAAAGACGAAAGCACTTTAGTACAGCGTGTATTTACGGTAAATAAAGGCGAAAAAACTACGGTTTTAGCGCATTTAATTAAACAGCAGCAATGGCGTCAGGCGCTTATTTTTGTCAACGCTAAAAAAGATTGTGAGCACTTAGCCAGTAAGCTCGAAAAACGCGGCGTGAATGCGCAAGTGTTCCATGGTGATAAAGGCCAAAGTGAACGTACTCGGGTAATCGAAAAGTTTAAAGATGGCGAAATAGAAGTACTAATAGCCACGGATATTGCCGCCCGTGGTTTAGACATTGCCAAACTGCCAGTAGTGATTAACTTTAACTTACCACGCAGCCCAGCTGATTACATGCACCGCATTGGCCGAAGTGGCCGTGCTGGTGAAGTAGGTTTAGCGTTATCACTGATTGATTATGAAGACTTTCATCACTTTAAAATCATCGAGAAGAAAAACAAGCTACGTTTAGATCGTGAAGAAGTAACAGGCTTTGCCGTAAACCAAGCCAACCTTGATGCAGCACTTGCGCTTAAAAACGACAAGCCAATGGCCAAGCCTGAAGGTACTGGTAAGAAAAAGAACAGAAATAAAGCCGATGATATAGATGATGTATGGAGCGGCTGGCGTCGTAAGTAACAAACACAAAAAAGCCGACTTCAGTCGGCTTTTTCATTTACAGTAAACAGTTAGTTTACTTATAAAACGCTTCTACTGTGCCTTTTACTTTCATAAGTAATGGCTGGCCGCGGCGGTCTAGTGCTTTAGGTGCGGCTACTTTGATCCAACCTTCACTGATGCAGTACTCTTCAACGTCAAAACGCTCTTTGCCGTTAAGTGTAATGCCGATTTCATGCTCGAATACTTCTTCTACATAAAATTTGCTACGTGGGTTGATCGAAAGTTGATCTGGTAATTCTGGTTTATTTGTATCAGTCATAATTGTGATCTGCATTGAATATATTGTGTGCCATTGTAGGCAATACAGGCCTTAGGCTCAATATACTGATCAAAATAAATTAACTGCACAGTTGCTTTGATTGCTTAATACAGTGGCTAATTATTTCGTCACGAGTGACATCTTTGTCAAAGCAATAATCAAAGCGCATAGTGAGGTTAGTCGCTTGCTCTTGCTCAGGCCAATGCCATTTACGAACAAGTTGTCGGGTAGCCGTTTGTAGCTGGCGGCCATAGCGTTTTGGATCGGTATTATTTATTATTATATTCTTCACTGTGCCGCTTTTTGAAATGACAAAGCTGGTTTCTGCACAGCCTTTACCCTGAATATTCAATAATTCTAGCGGGTATTCATGATTAGGTATTTTTTGTAGTCGGTGCCAAACACCTTGTAGATCTAAGTATTGAGCTTGAATGTCTGCTATGGGCCTTTTATCTGAAATATCATTACTTTGCGATAAAGTATTAAACGAAAAAATTAAGCAGGCTATGTAAACGAGGGCTTTCATAATCATCCTTAAATATTGCTCAGAGCTAAACCTTAACGTAATTTGCTTATAATTAACAGCTTGATTTTTAGACAGGTTTATTTATTTTTTATTAAACTAAACGTTATAATGTATCACTATTTTTTAGTATGTTATATTATATCCAAATAAACCTAGCTATTATTAAAAGTGGATCATGAAGTACTCAGCATTAACTCTTGTCTTTGCAGCACTTTCTTTTGGCTCTAATGCCACAGAATCAGATATAGAAACCATCACCATTGCACATAAGCAAGCCTTTAGAGGCGATATTCCGCTTAAAGAATTACCGCAGTCAATTACCACATTAAGTAAAGAAATGATGGTTGATAATGGCATTACCAAGTTTAGAGATGCACTGGATTTTTCTGCCAGTATTTCTCGTAAAAATAATGGCGGGGCATTGTGGGATAGCTACTCTATACGGGGGCTATCGGGTAATGAAAATATGCCATCCGGCTATTTAATTAATGGCTTTAGTGGTGGGCGAGGTTTTGCGGGACCACGTGATGTATCTAACATTGAATATATTGAAGTGTTAAAAGGTCCTGGTTCTGCACTCTATGGTCGTTCTGAACCAGGTGGTACAATTAATATCATTACTAAAAAACCACAGTTCTATCAGCAAGGCCAGTTAAAAGCTGAACTTGGCAGTGAAGATCATAAACGTGTGCAAGGTGATTACACTAACGGCCTAACTGAAGATATTGCATTTCGAATTAATGGTGCATGGCAAGATAGTGACAGTTTTCGAGATCACGTACATCATGATAAGTTTGTGATCACGCCTTCTTTGTATTACAGCATCAATGATAAATCGTCATTAACGTATGAGTTTGAGTACGTTGACCAGCAGCAAATGTATGACCGAGGTATTGTTGTACTTAACGATAATTTTGACACCGTACCTAGAAGTCGCTTTTTAGGTAACCCTAATGATGCGCCAACTAAAGTGCACTCTCGCGGACACCAACTTAATTATGACTATGACTTTAATCGCGACTGGTCACTCTTATTGGGCGCTAACCATCGTACCGCTACGTTAACAGGTTTTTCGTCTGATGCTGAACTATCTCCTCCAAGACAGACTTTGTCTTTAGATAATCCTATGCTTACGCGTCAACACCGTTATAGAGATTATTACTCTAATGATTTGTCAGTACGCGCAGAATTAAGTGGTCATTTTGATCTTGCTGATATCACTAACCATGTTTTGATTGGTGTTGATGGGTATGACTATGAGCTTCGCACTGGGCTTTATCGTTATCGTGGTGGTAAAGATACGTACACATTAAATATTTATCAGCCAAACTACAGTGAAGGGCAAGGCCCCGATGTTGCGCAACTGTATGAAAACAACGAAAAGCAAAAGGCATACGGTATTTATGTACAAGATCAGTTAGACCTTACCGAGCGTTTTAAATTAATGCTGGGATTGCGGTTTGATGAAATTAAGCAGAATATTTTCGAGACTAAGTCAGGCGTTGCCTCAGATAGCACGATGAACCGACTTAGCCCACGGCTAGGGATGGTATATGAGCTAAATGATGCGATTAACCTTTATACCAGCTATTCCGAAGGGTTTATACCTTTAAGTGGTACTGATGCTAAGGGTAAATCGTTTGGTTTTGAAGAAAGTGATTCCTTTGAAGTGGGTGTGAAGTTTGGCTTTGACAACGTTAGCGGTACCATCGCTTTATTTGATGCTAGCAAAGGCAACATGTTGGTGGCTGATGATAAGGGTTATTCAAAACCTATTGGTAAAGTAACCAGTAAAGGTATTGAGGTTGATCTGACTGGTAGTTTAGGTGAAAACACTCAGTACACACTTTCGTATGCTTACGTAAAGGCTGAAACGGCCAAAGACATGATTAATGTTGAGTGGTTAGAGCCTATTCCTAAAGGTAGCCCGTTAGTTAACGTACCAAAAAATAATTTTTCGCTTTCTTTAAATCACAATACCCGTGTACTTGAGCAAGACATTAAATTTGGTGGTCATTATCAATATATTTCAGAGCGACTGGGCGACCCAATAAGCTTATCTTTTAACTTACCAAGTTATCAGCTGGTGGGTTTATTTGCTCAATGGCAGGCGACTGAACGGACAAATGTTTCACTTAATGTTGATAATGTATTTGATGAAAGCTACATAGCCAGTAGCTACAACGCATTATGGGCCTACCCTGGTGCACCAACACAGTTTAAATTGGGTATAACATATGACTTCTGAACAAGTTAAAAACCGTATTCACAGTATCGATATTATGCGTGGCGTGGTTATCTTACTCATGCTACTTGATCATGTGCGAGAGCGTTTTTTCTCGCAAATGCCGGTATTAGACCCAATGGATGTTGACGTTACCTCTCCAGGGCTGTTTTGGAGCCGTTTTGCTGCGCACTTTTGCGCGCCAACCTTTATCTTTTTAACAGGGCTTTCGGCGTGGCTTTATAGCCACCCAAGCTCAGGTAAAGTACGCTCTGCACGTAGTTTTTTAGTTAAGCGGGGGTTGTTTTTAATTGCCCTTGAAGTTACGGTTATTTGCTTTTTGTGGATTTGGTTTATCCCGACTATTTTTCTACAAGTGATATGGGCTATTGGCCTGTGTATGCTGGCTCTGGCATTACTAATTAACTTACCGCAACGACTATTGTTAGCATTGGGTTTATTGATCGTTTTTGGCCATAACTTACTCACACCAATTACCTTCAGTCCAGATGAGTGGGGTTATACCTTATGGACTATTCTGCACGATCGCGGCTTTATCTCTGAAGGTGGTTTAGTTAATGTCAAAATCAGTTACCCAGTATTACCTTGGATTGGGGTTATATTACTTGGTTACTGCGCAGGCCCACTGTATGCACATAACCGAGACAGTGAAGATCGTAAACAGTGGCTGATTGGTTTGGGCTTAGCGTGTATAGCGTTATTTGCTATTTTACGCGGCTTAAATATCTATGGCGAAACGCTACCTTGGCAGCAGTTTTCAACAGCAGTGCAAACGGCTATGTCGATATTTAACGTTACCAAATATCCACCTTCACTAAGCTTTTTATTAATCACTTTAGCGCTGATGTTTTTTGGCTTATGGTTTTTTGAGCGTCCGTTAAATCGCTTTAGTAATGCTTTAAGAGTGTATGGCTCGGTGCCGATGTTCTTTTATATTTTTCATCTTTACGTTTTATTGATTTTATACACAATTTGCAGAGCTATTTTTGGTGCTAATCATGGTGCATATTTTGCCGTAAATGATATTACATGGATTTGGTTAATTACGGTTGTGTTAGCCGTTACGTTATATTGGCCAACTAAGGCATTTAGTCACTATAAGCGCAAAGCAAATAAACCTTGGTTAAAGTATCTTTAGAGATATAACACTTACTTAGTGGTTAAAAGCGGTGTTATAAGTTTATAACACCGCTTTTTATGCCTTTATTTTTTACATTTTTTTTAGCATGTCTTCATTAAGCACTCTAACTTCGCGTTGTGGGAATGGTATCGCAATATTATGAGCTTTGAGGGTTTCTAGAATAATTAATAGTAAATCACCACCAACCCGGTTTTTACCATCATCAATTCCCTGCATCCAAAATTCCACAAACATATTAATGCCATTATCGCCAAAGCTATCTATTTCACAGTCAGGACGCTCTTCAAATGGTACATCAGGCCCGCTAATTACTTGTGGATGCTCGGCAACAGCTTGTTTAATTATTTCTACCATGGCTCTAACATCGGTGGCGTATGCCACACTAAAATCAACACGGTAGCGCTGTTTTGGGTCTTTATGGGTCCAGTTGGTCAGCAGTGATGAAATAAAGGTTTCGTTAGGAACCAGTATGTCTTTGCCGTCGTAAGTTTCTAAAATTGCATGGCGCATTTTGAACTCTCGAACAAAGCCACTTTTGCCGTTCTCTAATTCAACAAAGTCACCAATGGTGAGTGACTTATCGAGCAAAATAATGATGCCAGAAATAAAGTTAGAAGCGATTGATTGCAACCCTAAACCAAGGCCAACACCTAACGCACCACCAAACACGGCAAGAGCGGTGAGGTTAACGCCCATAATATTAAGCAGTAATAACGCGATGACACAAAACAGGCCAACTTCGAAGAGTTTGGTAAAGACTTCGCGGGTGCTGATATCCAGAGTTTGCTGGTTGCGAATTATAACCTTACCAACATTACTGGAAGCGCGACCTAACCAAAATAAAATAGCGCCAAAAAACAATACCCGAGTTAGGCCATATAAACTGACTTGAATATTGCCTAAATTAATCGAAACCGCTTCAAGGGTTTTTATAAATGCTGGCAAAAAGCCCAGTAGGTGCAACAGCAAAACGGGCAGGCCAACTAACTTAAACAGTGCTGACATAAAAGGGCTGCTAACAAACTCTTTAATAATTGAGTAAGCAAACAGCAATATAGCAATGTTGAGCGCGGTATTCATTAACCACACTTGCAAGTCTACAGTGATGCCGATAGAGGTAAATATTTGTAGTAAAATGATTGCTACTAGCGGGTAAACGATATTGCTAAGTCGAAACAGCATAATGTTTATTGGGTGATCGGACGCCACTTTAGTGTGCTTATCAACGCGCTTTTTAACTGTTTTAGAATAAATCCAATAGGCGGCAGCATAGCTGGTGATGATCACCAATAATTGTAGATACGTTGCTTGTTGGCTAAGCATTGATTGGATCAATAACCAAACAGACTCAAATTGTTTGGAAAAAAACTCACTATCCATACGGAGTACTTTTTTAGATAAAATAAGATCTTTACTATGGCTGATAAGTCTAAAAATTTACAGAATAAATAAACGTATCAATAAATTTGACAAATAGTAGAGCTTTACTGTGTCATTTAGCGTGAGTATTTCACCGCGACTACTGAGTGAGCAAGCTTTTCGGCCGCTTGTCGTTATGCTAGCCAAACAAAGTTAGAGTGTCTATTGGAGTAAATTTGATAATGCTTTTGATAGCATGGGAGTGGCAATAAATAAAAGTTGTAGGTTGTGAGCTTTTGGGACTAAAAAATTATTAGCTTTCATATAGTGCGAAATATCTGCAATCGCAATAAGGACTTACTTATCTAAATGCTTTTAAAATAGTGGTTTTATTATCAATGTTTTTTTAGTCACTTTTTCTTTGGTTTTAAAGTATTAGTTTTACTTCTGTACCAAATATCTACTTTTGTAATGTATTGTAATACTGCATCGCTGATGAAACCTTCTACACTCATTTGACTTACGCGACAAGTTTCTTGGTCGCATATAACTGTCATCATGGAGCAATTGAAAATGCAGAGTGCACAAAAGGCGGTAAGGATTAACCTCGATCTTGATCTTAAAGTCAGCATCAAACAATACAAAAAAATTAAAGAGCGTCCCGTAAGTTACAAAGACGCTGATATTGCGTGTATAAAAGCCATCGCACAAGCTGCGATTAACGTTGAGTTATTTACCATCCCGTTATATATGACAGGTCTGTATTCAATACAAGGCATGCATGCAATAGGTGGGGATGAAGGCTTGTATCCCGAGCGTTTATGGCCTGGGTTAGGGGCAACAGCAGGCTTTATTCCTAATGAACGAATAGCAAAATTAGATATTACTCCAACGCCAAAACCCAGCAAGCCACTGAGCGTAAATGAACAGGCGTTTAATGCTGTTTATAGTGTGTTTATAGAAGAAATGCTGCATTTACAGTTGGCTTCTAATATCGCCAGTAAACTAAATCTAACTCCTTCATTTACCAGTAATGCACTGCAAACAGAAAAGTTTGGTTGGCATTGTTATGACGATACAACGCAAATCCCGCATATCTTAGATTTTAAAGACTGCAGCCGTGATTTATCAAAACTTAGCCCTAAAGTGAAAGAATACTTTACAACTCACTTTCAGGGTCAAACACTACAAGATATGCGAGTCAATGCAGCTGCATTGACAAAAGAGCAGGCTTTACTGTTTTTATTGATTGAAGAAACCGAGGAAAGTGCAAAAAAATTAATAATTAATAAAGATTTAGGTGGAGTTCGCCCTAAATACTTTGAAACAGCTCCTTTTGATTGGTTTAAAGCAACAGATACAGAAGTTGATTTACCTATGTTTGGTTCTATCGGGCATATGTATTGCTGTTATTGGGACTATCTTGAAATTGTGTATGAGGATGGTAGTAGCTTAATTGATATTTTGGTGAATCCAGCTAAACCTGATTCCGTGCAACGTGATTATTTTAATACTCGTGACTCAGCCGAATATAAACCGCAATACCCGGGGATTAATGGTTCAATCAATGAAAGTAATGAGCTAGATAAGTTAAAAATTGAAATTGTTAATAATATCAATGCAATAACGGATCAAGGTGAAGGTAAAGGTGTTGTTTCTGAAATCTGCAGCCGCTGGGCGGCAGAGAGTTGGGTAATAACGTATTTGCAGCAACAAACGGTAGCATTGAAAAGCACACCGATTGAGGCAGATGATCATCAGGTCGCTGCTAAGTTTCAACCTAATGCTGATAACCTAAAAGAAGATTACCCAGCGGATAGCGCTGGGCAAAAGCCACTTCCAGTATCAGGTATTGCATGCGCACGTATTACAAATACTAAAAAAGATCATTTTATTACCTTTGCTGATGTACTTGATTTGATTATTCAATATGAATACCAAGAGGGTCAATCTTACAGTGATAACAACGCGGCCCAAGTGTATATGACCTGGCAAACGTGGCATAACTTGTGCGGTAAATTTACAGTAGCAATGCTTAACCCGAAAGGTGGCGATAAGGCTAAGCATAAGCACCCAGATTTACCTGCTGTAGTTGATGTAGAAAAAGCATTGAATAATTTGTTTTCTAGCCCTGAACGTCGTGCACAAACACATCAAATTTTTAGTGAATCAGCGGTTGGCACTTTAAAAGGACTTACCACAGCATTGGATCGCTATTGGGGTGGTAAAACGACTGAGTTTCCAGGTCCTGCAATGGGTGGTTCGGGCGATCGAGTATCTATTTGTTGGGCTACAACAGGGCAGGCTCCAGATCTGGTTGCGGGTATTGCGGATATGTCTAAGGATGTTTTATACCATGCATGCCAAGGTATGGATTATACAAAAGAAAATTCAAATAATTTGCCTCCCGCAACAGTGTTCCACAGCTGTAAAGGTTCGAACAATTGCAAAGCGCAAGGTGGGTGTGGGTTTGTGCATAGCACAACACCGGGAGGAAGCTGTGGTGGTAGCGCCCCTGCTGATGGTCCATTTAGCGCTCCTGCAAATAACAAATGTAATAATTTAGGTGGCTGTGCTGTGCCGATTTCTGCCTCGCAGCTATTCCCAAAAGAGCCATCAGCAAAACCCCAGATGCAATTATTTGAATTTGGTGATGGACCAGACTATGCATCTACGGCTAAACCATATACCGACCCAGAAACAGGTAAAGTTCTAGAGCAAATGCCATTTAAAGAAGGTGATGCGGTTTACAGTATCGCGTGGCAGGCCTATTGTAATGCAAAAGGAGTGCAAACTACGCCGCCACCTGCAGATGATATTCGCTTAGCGCTTCCGCCTTCAACTTAATTGGATTGAATACATGACATCATACATACAGAAGCAGCCTTTTGCTGCTTCTGCTATTGAGCAAATAAACCCGCTAGGCTTTGGTTTGGGGTTGCGCAGTGAGCATTATCCGTACTTAATGCAAAAACCAGTAACAGGGGTTGATTGGTTTGAGATCATTAGTGAAAATTACATCGATAATTATGGCTATGGCCGTCATGTATTAGAACAATTGATGGCTGATTTCCCTATTGTTATGCATGGTGTGTCTATGAATATAGGCAGTAGCTCTGCGCTTGATTTTGACTATTTAGAAAAGTTAAAAGCATTGGCGGATTTTGTAAAACCAGCGTGGATATCAGATCATCTATGTTGGACAGGCTTTGCAGGAGTAAATAGCCACGATTTACTACCTATGCCGCTTACTGAGGAAAGCTTAAAGCATGTTATTAACCGGGTTAATCAGGTACAAGACTTTTTACAGCGGCCATTAGTGCTGGAGAACCCCTCTACTTATTTAGAGTTTCAAAACTCGTCGCTCACGGAGCCGGAGTTTTTTACGCAGCTGGTCGAACAAACACAGTGTGCTATGCTGCTAGACGTTAATAATGTTTATGTGTCGGCGTATAATCACGGTTTTTGCCCAAGGACATATATAAAAAACTTACCGCTTAAAAGTATTGTGCAAATGCATTTGGCGGGGCCAACACTCAGCGGGCATTGTTTGATAGATACCCATGATAAACCAGTTCCTGAACCTGTATGGGAATTGTATCAACTCGCGCAATCTTTATGTGGGCCTGTCTCGACTTTACTGGAATGGGATGCAAATATTCCTGCGTTTCCTGAATTAGTCGCTGAGTTAAACAAAGCTAAAACTGTATTAGCGGGTCAAATTCCTCATGCTCCAGTACAAAATAACCACCAACAAGGTTGTATTTCTACACCGCTGGTTTTAGCTAAAGAGAAATTATGAGTGAACATTCATTGAGGCAAGTGCAGCATTGGTTGCAAACAGTATTAATTGTTCGTGGTGATTTGGATGATAAACTCTTACAGGCATATGCGCATGATGGCGTTATGCTTGATACGCTAATTAAAAGTACAGATAAAATTTCAGCCCAGCAGCGAGTAGATATTTACGCTGCAGGTTATGTGCTAAGGCTTGTGGATTGTTTACGTTGTGAGTTTTCATTGTTGGCGCAGTATATGGGAGATTCGTTATTTTCCACATTTGCTAAAGCATTTATTGTGACGGTGCCTTCTAAAAGTTGGAGTCTATATTATTTAGGTGAGCAATTCGCCGAATTTTTAGCACAAACTAAACCACAAGGTATAATCGATGTTGCTCAACAAACTATGGTCGATTTACCTGCTCAAATAGCCTTATTTGAACGCACCAAGTCTGAGGTGTTAGTAGCCCAAGGTCTTGAAAAAAATGTAACGGCAACCGAGCTTTCTATCGAACAGCAAATGCTCACGTGTTTAGTAAATAATACTGATATTCAAGCGGCGCCTTGTTTGCGGGTAATAACATTAGATTACCCTATTTTAGAGCTCATTTCACAAATTGAAGCCTGCATAGCAAAATTAGAAGTAATGCCTGATGAGTTGATTTTACCTATTCAGCAACCATGTTACCTTGCTTTAACACGTATACATTATAGATTTAGAGTCTGGTCTTTAGCTCATTGGCAGTATTTGCTACTCGGTTTTTGTATACAAGGAAGTAGCTTTAATATGGCGATTAAGCAAACAGCATTACAGCTAGAGGTTTCTAGCGATGAGTTAACCTCAGGCGCAATGATGTGGTTGCCACAAGCAATCAATATGGGCTTGTTGTTTCAATAAGTGCTACAAGTAAGCAGTTAACCTAATTGATAACAATTAAATAAACTATAACGCCAAGATTTCATCGCGATTGCTTGGCGACCAGGCTTTGTCAGCCGCTTGTTGTTGCGTTAGCCAAATAAAATCGGTGTGCTCATTCGGATCTAAAGTAATGGCGATATCATCGGGTACGCAAATACTAAAAACATACTCAGTATTAATTAACGCATTGGCTTGATAGCGGTGTAGCCATGACTCTCTAATGGTATATTGATTGGTTTTTTGGTGATCGCGTATTGTTAAGCCCAGCGCGCGGGCATCTATCCCTGTTTCTTCTAATAGCTCACGGTAAGCTGTCACAACAGGCGTTTCGCCTTCATCAATCCCACCGGTGACTGATTGCCAAAAGTTAGCATCATCGGTACGTTGGATCAGTAAACAGTCTTTATTTTTTTTATAAATAACAACCAGTACAGAGAAGGGTTTACGAAGTGGTTGGTTATTTAACAAAATAGAGCCTTAAATAGCGTTTGTTGAATCAGTTTACCTAACTACGAAATGTTTAACTAGCCAGATCACATCACTAACAACCAAATACCCAGCAACAAGAGTAGTACATTCATTATTTTCAGAAACTGCGCAGTATTGAGTTTGCCCTGCAACCAGATCCCTAAACGATTACCACAAAAAGCAATCGGCAAGCTGGCAAGTGCAATTAATGCCCACTTTATTTCGATTAAACCCAGACTAATAAAGCCAATAAGCTTGACGGCATTCATCATCGCAAAAATAATCGCCACAGTTGCGACAAATCGTTTCGGTGGTAACTTAATGGTACTGAAATACATTATTAAAGGTGGGCCGCCAGCATGTACTAAGGTACTTGCAATACCGGCTAAACCGCCCATAGAGAAGGCACCTAAACGGCTATTTAAGGCACTAAAAGTAAACTTGCTAAAGGCTAAACTGCGAATAGCAAACACTATACATAAAATAGCAATCGCTGTTTTTATAAACGCCGCATCTAACCAGCCAATTAACGCATGTGCAATAACTACGCCTACCAATAAACCCGGTAGTAAGCGTTTAAGTTGCTGTATATCCCATTGTTGCCAGTAACTTTTTAAACTAAAGACATCGGCAACAATAAGTACCGGTAGCATCAAACCGATTGCGGCAACAGGGGGCATCACTAGCATTAGTAAAGGGACACTAAACACTCCAAGCGCTCCTGCAAAGCCTGATTTTGACACGCCGGTGAGCAATACGACAAATGCGATGATAGAGAGGGTTGTTACTGTCATTGGTTTTTTTACTTACTGATTATTTACTTTATGCTGGTAGATCAAACCACAGCGCTTCTAAGCTGCTGGTGGCTGTTAATGTTACCCGTTCATTGCGATTTAGTGCAAAGGCATCGCCGTTACTAAAATTTTGCTTGTTTGCGTCTATATGCCCGCAGATAATATGCAAATAACCTTTTCTATCCGCTGTTTGCAATGTATGCGATTGACCCTCATCAAGTTTTAAACGATAGATACTGGCATCTTGGTTGATGCTCACGCTGCCGTGTTCGCCATTTGGTGTAACAAGTGGTGTAAGCTGAGTTGTTTGCGGAATACTTTTTTGCTCATAGCTAGGGGCTATACCACGCAATTTGGGTTGTATCCAAATTTGTAAAAAGTGCGCTGTTGCTGAATTTGAAGCATTATATTCACTGTGCATAATACCACTACCGGCACTCATCCGTTGCACGTCACCAGCAGGAACAATGTATTCATTGCCGGTGCTGTCTTGGTGTTTTAATGCGCCGGAAATGACATAGGAAATTATTTCCATATCCCGGTGTCCGTGAGTGCCAAAGCCTTGACCAGCAAGTACTTTATCTTCGTTGATCACTCTAAGTACCGACACCCCCATGTGTTTTAGATCATGGTAATGGCCAAATGAAAAACTATGCTGACTTTGTAACCAACCAAGATCAACTTGGCCGCGCTCGCTGGCTTTGCGTATGTAGTGCATAACTTAACTCCTGATTAAACCCTAATTTGAATAGCAGCAGTATAAGTTTTATAAGGAAGATTAAAATCGCTTTTAAAAGGACTATTTGTTCTAATTAATAGAATGAAAGCCCTTGATTAGCAATCAAGATCAGCCTGCATTACTTGATATCGTAACTCGCCAATAAATGTGCGCGCTGCCGGGCCAAGGCGATCACCGTCTTTAAACAGTAAATGTAGCATGGCACTGCGCTTACTATTGTGACTAAGATTAAGGGGCTTGAGCCGATTTTGTGCTAACTGATTGGTAATCGCTGTGCTAGGCAGCCAAGCAAAGCCTAAGCCGTTGCTGATCATATCAATGGAAGTCCGCATATGGCTTACTGTCCAGCGCTGGTCGGCACCTAACCAGCCACCGTCTTGTTTATTGTGTAAGGCAGAATCGCGTACCACAATTTGTCGGTGCGATTTTAAATCTTCAAGGGTGATAGGCCGAGTGATGCTATGTAACGCATGATCTGGGTGCGCAACAGCAGTAAACTCGATATTGCACAACTCTTCACTAAACCCGGCTTTGCCAGTGAATCCCGATATTGCAATATCGGCACTGGTGTTCTCTAGTAATTCATTCGCGCCAGTCAGTACTGATTCGTATAATTCAATACGTAATAATGGATACATTGCCGAGGTATTGTTGAGTACTTTATAAAGCAGTGCTTGCGGAAAAACTTCATCAACAGCAATACGTAATTTGCTTTCAATCCCCTCACTGAGAGTCTGCCCAATTGCTTCTATTTTGGCGGCTTCATCGAGTAGGTAATTAGCGCGGCGCATCATCATCTCACCAGCTTCGGTGATCACGGTTTTACGTCCTTCAATAGTAAATAACTTAACACCTAAAGCGGTCTCAATTTTACCAACAGCATTGTGAATACTTGATTGGCTTTTATAAATTTTTAGTGAAGCTTGATTAAAACCGCCATGTTCAACCACAGCCCTAAACATACGCCATTGCTCTAAAGTTATTTTAAGCATCTTTATGGTTGTCCTCGCAGTCACCTTGGTCACAGGTATTGAGTGATTCTCTGGCACGTTTATCTTGATTGAGTACTTGTTTTAGATCTTCAGTACGTTGGCGTACCGCTACACCATAACTGTGATCATCGCCCCACAGTTTTGCTAGTTGCAGTACTGAGGCACGATCGTGCTCTCTAAATAAGTGTCCTGCGCGCTGCGAGTCTTCCTTTGAATTTCCTAATAGTTCTAGGGTTTCAACGGCAAGGTTGATGGCAGAGTCAACGGTTTCTCGGTTAAACGCATCAACGTGCAAATTAAGTAATTGGTAAGCATGGCGACGATCTTTAGCGCGCGCCACAATCTTTAAGTGCGGAAAGTGTTTGCGGACAAGTTTAACTATTTCGAGAGTTTTGTCGGCATTATCAATAGCAATAACCAGTAATTGTGCGGTATCAGCTCCAGCGGCTTCGAGTAGTTCTTTACGTGCTGCATCACCATAATGCACCGTATTACCAAAGCGACGCAGCAGATCAATTTGGCTAGGACTGTGATCAAGGACACTAATATCATACCCTTGGGTGCTCAGTAAGCGCCCCATAATTTGTCCAAAACGGCCGTACCCAGCAATGATTACGTGTTTGGCTGGGCTTATCTGCTCTGGTTTATCAAACTCAGGTTTTGTTGTTGTGTTGCTACGTTTTTGTAATGTGTCGTAAAGCATTAATAGTAAAGGGGCTATTAACATTGAGATGGCCACGACTAAGGTGGTTAAGTTGCTTTGTTCTGGGGTTAAAATTTGCAATGTATTAGTCATCGTCAGGAGTACAAAAGCAAACTCACCACCTTGTGCTAGGGCTAAAGTGAATAACAGTTGCTGGGTATGATGAATTTTAAAAGTTCGTGCTAAGGCATACAAAACAGCGGCCTTTACAACAATTAAAGCTGCAACCAATGTAACCACTAAAGTAAATTGATTAAATAACAATGCAAAGTCGATAGAGGCACCGACAGCGACAAAAAACAATCCTAATAACAGTCCTTTAAAGGGTTCTATATCGGCCTCTAACTCATGACGAAATTCACTTTCTGCCAGTACCACACCCGCTAAAAAAGTCCCTAACGCTGGAGATAAGCCAACATTTTGCATAATCAGCGCAATCGCTACCACTAAAAATAACGCAAATACAGTGAATATTTCCCGCATTCTGGTTTCAGCAATGTACCTAAATAGTGGCGCAGAAATATACTTACCAGCTAAAATAATTGCCGCGATCACTGTTACTGAGGCGGTTACTTGCCCCCAAACTGGCCAATCGGCAGTTAGCGAATTATGCGTGCTGGTGGCATTTAACATTGGCTCAAACGCCAATAATGGTAGTAATGCTAAAATAGGAATAACGGCAATATCTTGAAATAGCAGTACCGAAAACGCATTTTGGCCGGCTTCATTTTTCAGCCAACCTTTTTCTTCCAGACTTTGTAGCACAATTGCTGTTGAAGAAAGCGCGAGCATTAAACCAATTGCTAGTGCTGTTTGCCAATGCATGGCCATAAACCAATAACAAATTGCAAAAATTACCGCCGCTGTTAGGGTTACTTGCAACCCCCCAAGCCCTAAAATAGAGTGGCGTAACTTCCAAAGCCTAGCAGGTTGTAGTTCAAGGCCGACTAAAAACAGCATCATTACTACACCAAATTCAGCAAAGTGCATAACAGACGTTTGATCGCCCACTAACCCCAGCAAATACGGGCCAATTAAAATACCTGCCAGCAAATAGCCGAGCACGGAGCCTAACCCAAGGCGTTTTGCGATAGGCACCGCAACAATGGCTGCGGCTAAATAAATTAATGCGATCTCTAACATAGTTGTCCTTTGCTAATACTGGCTAACTTATTATGCCTTAAAATACTGTTTACTATAGCGGAATAAATTCTTTATCGTCACCAGGGATTTTTGGGAAACGTTGAGTTTGCCAGTCTTGTTTTGCCTGCTCTAAGCGTTCTTTGCTATAAGCAACAAAGTTCCAATGCAAGTATGGGACTTTTTCAAATTTATCGCCACCGAGCAAAATAAAGCGTGCATCACTGGCAAAGTGAATATCAGTATCGAGGTTATCAAGTAGGATAAAATCACCTGCTTGATAATCCTGTTGACCCACGGTAACGCTTCCATAAATAACATATAACGCGGTTTCTTGCTGTGGGTTAGGCGACTTAATTTGACTATTGGCGCTGCCAACCACATCAATATAAAACATGGGGGAGTAGGTTTTAACTGGGGAGCTTAATCCGTAAGCTTCACCAACAATTAAGCGCATCATGATACCTTCATGAATTATGTGTGGTAGTTGCTGTTTTTTTATATGGGTGAATGAAGGCTCAATCTCAGTCATATTTTCTGGTAGCGCAATCCAGCATTGTAAGCCGTCAATATGATGCGGGTTAGCGCGCACTTCAAAGCTTTCTCGTTCTGAGTGAACAATGCCTTTACCTGCCGTCATCCAGTTCACATCGCCTGGGTGGATTTCTAAATTATTACCTAGCGAGTCGCGATGTAAAATGCTGCCGCGAAATAAATAAGTGAGTGTTGATAAGCCTATGTGCGGGTGAGGGCGAACATTGATCCCTTGGCCAACAGGAAAATCGTTTGGTCCCATGTGATCAAAAAAGATAAATGGTCCCACCATTTTTTTATCAAAATTAGGCAGTACGCGCTTTACGTTTAAGCCACCAATATCATGTTCAGTTGGGTTGAGTATTTTAGCCATGTTTTGCTCCTTAAAGGTGACCAAGCAGAGTCACGTTGATTCGATTAATTGAATACATAAGTTATAGCCCTAACAATAGATGATCACTTAATTTCGAGTGTCACTATTGATGCTTGATTAATAATATATTCAGGTTAAAAGAACGAAAATTAGTAAAAATAGGTGTTAACATTCTTTTTAAAGAATTTTAATGGTGTGTTGTATGGCACTAAAAGGAGCTTTATGCGTAGTAAACAGTGCTTACTATTACTTGTTGATGTTTTTAATGCAAAATACCGCAGGTAGGGAAACTAACGATGACACATTTACGCTCATCAAGCATTGCGATAAGACGCTGAGGGTATTTGCGATTAGCAAAATATAGCAGTTGTTGTGAGCACACGACCGACAACACAAAATTAGACAGTAAAAAACGGCCAATTACTTGGCCGTTTTACATCAAGAGTTAGTTAAGTTTTACTGGGCCGTTGATATTATCGATGCTCAAATCACCAGAGCCAGCGTCAATGATGGTGAGACCTTTACTGTCGTTAACACGAATACTGCCTGAGCCATCCTCAATGGTGACTAGGCCATTTACATGTTCAACATAAATATCACCCGATTCATCTTCAATGGTGATGTAACTGCCTAGAGTTTTGGCATTGATGCTGCCAGAGTTATCGTCAATATCTACGCTGCCAGTGATATTAGTAAGGGTTATATCACCCGAATCATCTTCAATAGTCATATTGCCAGCAACGTTACGTGCAGTAATACTGCCAGAGTCATCACTGATCTCTACATTACCAGTAATATTTTGCAGATCGATATCCCCTGAATCATCATCAATTGTGACGTGATGACCTTGATCAATACGAATGCTCCCTGAGTCGTCATCTATAATGATTTTACCTAGTACACCAGCAATATCTATATCGCCAGAGTCATCGTCAATCTCAAGGTTAAATGAGCTTGGCACAGTAATAACTAAATCAATACTGGGTGAATTACCTTGATATACCACTATTCCTGATGAACTATAATTTTTTGCTATAAGTACGGCTTTATCGCCTTTTTGTTCCAGAGTAAGTATGTAAGGGTCATCACTTTTTGCTGTATAAATAGTGGCATCTACGCTGATGTTAGTTGCTGTGGTTGAGCCGATCACTTTAAGTGAACCCGCCTCAGCATTAATACTTAGTTGCTGTAATTGTGACGCTGATATTGAGCGTTGCTGCTGTTGTTGTATATTGGCTGACGAGGTTGAAACATGCACAATACAGCCACTGAGAAACAATAGGCTAGTGGCAATAGGAAGGGCTTTGGCTAGCAAAGAAAGAGGTTTGTTGATCATTATTTATTTTCTCATTGTTAATTATATTTTACGATTTGCTAATTTATAGCAAAAACAAAGCCAAAATTTAATGATTTGTTTTTATTGGTTTTTATTTTTATTATCAGATAAGTATAGCGAATAAGTGGTCAAAAATACTAAATTTAGGGTTGTTCTTAATATTCTTTAGATTGGATCTGGAAGGTACGCTAAGCCACTTCAACACGCGTGAAGTGGCTTAGTTTTTTCTAATTATTACAAATGGTGATTATCGCTAAGTTTGGGAGCGACTGAGAGTAGTAAATAGCAGTACTTGAATAAGATGTATTGCGCACATTGTCTTCAACCACGGTTATTTCATATGTTGCAGTTACAGGGAGTGCAATATTTAGTGTGCTATCTAGATATGTGTTATTACTTTTTTGTAATATCAAAGGCTTGGTTTCATCATACTGAGCCTGAAAACTATTCGACGTTAAAATAGTATCGATCATTTTAAAGCGCAGATTTACGGTGTCGGGTCCAGTAAAATCAGGACAGACGAATACAGAGACTTCTACATCTTGAAAAACCGGTAGGCTTGTTTGATTAATATTAATGATGAAATCATTTTGTGTTATCGCTGCTGAACTATACTCGCTAGTTGCCAGTCTTTCATCTGCTGTAGAAATACTAACAGTTGCGCCTTGTTCAACACTAACTATTGCCTCAAAGAAGCCGCTACTATTTGTAGTATGCTGCTTACCATTTATCATCAGTATAGCGTTATTGATACCAACTTTAGCTACGTTGGTAATTTGTCCTTTAACTATGCCTGTTAGTAAAGCGGGATCGGTAGCAGAGATCGCAAACTCCATTACAGCTGCATTGCCCTCAGCATCAGTAACAGTAACAGTGACATTATAGCTACCTATAATATCAGGGGTAAATTCAGCGACGCCATCTTTTATGTTTACCAGTGCTGCATTTGACTCATTAGGCTTGGTAAGCCCCCAAGTATAATTAAGATTGGTCTCTTCTGGGTCGTAACTTTGGCTAACATCAAATGTTACTATATTACCAACAAAAGCCTGACGTAATTGTTCGCCTTTAGAAATAATGACTGGCTTTGCATTGTCTCTAACTATGATAGTAATTGTTTGCGTATCGGAGTCCTTATTACCATCATTGGTACGTAACGAAATAACAAAACTTCCTGCACCTGATGCTTTAAAGTAAGGTTTAGCAACGTCTGTGTTAGAAAGCGTAGCACGTCCTAATGGCGATAAAATTTCCCACTGGTAGGTAAGCTCTTTGCCTTCAGGATCTGTGCTTTGTGAGCCATCAAGTTGAATTTCTTCATCGACTAAAATAGGTGCTACATCAGCAATAATCGCTGTTGGTTTTGCATTGGCTTGAGCGTGAAGAACGCTTGTTGCTTGCTCAGAATTAAGCTGTCCGTCTGATACGATTAATGTGATCACATAATCACCTTCAATATCAGCACTGATAGAAGGGGTTGCTGTCGTACCTTGGGTTAGCTGCGCTATACTATTCTCAGGTCTGCTTTTTATCTGCCAAAGGTAGCTCAAGGGTTGCCCTTCAGGATCGTTGCATTGTTCGCATTGCAGAGTAATAGTTTCAGCTAAGTTAATGTTTCTCTCAGCTACAAGTTGTGCAATAGGAGCTTGATTTGCTATCTCTACAGTTAAAGTAACTGTGGCGGTATCAGTTTCACCGTATTGATCTTTAACTGTTAGTGAGAGCGTGTACTCACCGAGGTCTAAAGAAGAGAAGCCTGCGGTATGGCTTAAGTTATCAGTGAGTGTCGGGTTGCTATCGGCAGGTTGTGCGGTAATAGTCCACAGATAACTTAGTGTATCACCTTGATCAGGGTCACTGCTTTGCTTGCCATCTAATGTGACTATGCTGCGAGGAGCGACGGTTTTATTTTGTACTTTAATAACCGCTTGAGGAGCTGAATTTTCGTATAAAGACTCACTTTTTATCATTACCTCGTTGCTTGCTGTTTCGCCCAGTGAATTAGTAATGGTTAGCTTTATTGCGTAAGCACCTGTTTTATCTGCAATGAATTTGCTGGTAACGCTATTATTATTTTCTATGATTGCATTGCTGGCAAGAGGCTTTGCCGTAAACTGCCATAAGTATTTATTTATTACACCGTTAGATGTACTACTTAGCGCACCATTTAATGCAACCACATCACCTTGTTTTACTGTTTGAGTAAGTCCTGCATGAGCAATTAATTGCGTTGGCTCGGCTTTAATTTCAATTAATTTTTCAACTGGGGCGCTCGAAAGTTTGCCATCGCTCACAACTAAAATTAGTTTATAACTCTTTGCTTCAGCAAGTGATACTTCAACTTTATTTTCATTATCAACAGCAAGAGCGAGCTCATTTTGTCCGTCTGCAGTGGTTAAGCGCCATTTATAAACTAATGAATCGCCGTCGGGATCGCTGCTTTTTGTACCGCTAAATGTTAGCGCGGTATTTACCCGCATTTCACCGGTTGGTGCACTGATCATGGCAATGGGTTTATTGTTAGTGACTTTATTGGTTGGTTTTTTTTCTGAGTCACCACCTCCTGAGCCACAGGCTGTGAGAGTTAGGATCAAAGCTAGCTGGATTAAAAAACTCCATTTCATATTACTTTCCTTGTTGTTGGTTTTGTTGGTTTTGTTGTGTTTAGTGGTACTGTAAAGCTAAGCCTGTAGTGCTTGCTATTAAATTTAAATGAGGATTATTTCTGGTTTGAATTAGGTTGGTATAAAGTCCATTTTTCATAATATTTATTTCCGTTAAATATTTTATAGTTATGTTAATTTAATTGTTTATAATATGAACCCAAAAGAGGGAAAATAAAAGAATTAAATTCAAATTTTAGAAAAATTTTGGCGCTAAGTTGTTTATGTGTTTATTTAGAGTTGTAGGCCAAGCTAAGTTACTTGGCCTTTATTTTTAATGAGGGATTTTATTCAGGTGCTACATCTAAGGTAGTAAATAATGAATAACGTACGCTATCGATACCTTTTTCAGTTGAACCTTCGCTCACACTTGCTTCAATCAGGTATAGTCCAGGGTGTTGCCATGTGTTAGTGAAAAAGCCGTTTTTATCTGTGGTTACTTTAACTTCGCCACGTTCGTTACGATAACGTGTATCACCTTTTAAGATGGCAAGTTCTATGTTGGCAGCAGGTTTACCGTCTTTTAATAACTGAAAACGCGCCTCTTCACCAACAAATAAATCATTAGGATGAGTCGGGCCGCTGATCTCTAAGCCTTGACCAAGTAGCGCAGGTTTTGAGGTGCCGTTGCGGCTTACAAATGTATCTACCGTTGCAATCGATTTTGTGGTTTTAATATCGGTTGCATCAGCTGGGATATCTTTACTGTCTTTAGGGCCAAATACACGGCCACGTTCGCCTTTGGCATCTTTATAAAAAGTCATTAGTCGTGGTTCTTGGCTCATCGTTATATGATAAGTACCTTCCCCAGCTAGTTTTACCGCCGCTGAATTTTTACGTTGCAGATAATATGCACGAATTTTATCGCTAACTGGTTTGCCATCAGGGCCGATTGCCATAATCAGATTATCATCATATTCCGCGCCTTTTTGTGCTGGACGATATGCTTTATCTGGTGCGAAAATTTCATTCGAAATACTGGCATCGATCATCACATAATGTGCTTTGTCGCCTGAAAGAGATGTGTGCGAAGGCACTAACCAGCGAGCATGTGCATTGGCATAGCTAGATGCTAGGGCAGTGAAAGTAAGTGCGCCGATAAATGCGCTTTTAAGTAAATTGATTTTCATAGTCTTTCCTTATTTAAATTGTTTTAGCAGCTACATTTACTGACTTTTAATGGTGACGAAGCTTTGTGAAAATTCATTGGTGCCATCGATGGTGATCTTGCCGTCTTTATTTAGATCAAGTTCTACACGGGTGTAATCACGGCCACCTTCTTCGCGAACGACTTCTAAATTAAGTAAATACTTGCCTGCAGCTACGGCTTTGCCATCTAGATCTGTGCCATTCCAGTTAATGGTGTAAGTACCTGGGCGCTTTGTTGCACCTGTTACACCATCAAAGTTAGCGTCACTTTTTCCGGCTTTACGCCACCACTGGCGTAAGTCTTTAAACCATTCTGCTTTTTCAACCCATAAGGCAACCGTGGTTACATGCTTACGCTCTGGGGTTTCTAGCCAAACCGCGACATAAGGTCGATGGTAAGGTTGTACGTCTAGATCAGGTAGGGTTAGTTCTATTTCAAGTTCAGCGGCATTCGCATGAGGTTGAAACAAAGCTGCTGTAAATAAAACAACAGCGCTTATTAAGGTATTAAGTTTTAGCATTAAGACACTCCTTTTAGTTGCGGAACCCAGCATAAATAAATGACTGCTGGTGTTGCGACCCCAAGCACTGTTAGCCATATTCCTACTAAGCGTTTTTTTCTATTTTGAAATAAAATAATCATCCCGGTGATAGCAAAAAAAATCATTAACACGGCTGATATATCAATCACCCAGCTCCATGCTTCGCCGCTATGACGGCCTTTATGTAAATCGCCAATTAAGCTTAAAAAGCCGCCAGTTTGATATTCGAGATTCAGTTCGCCACTGATGAAATTAAGTTCTGCGAAGGCAAAACCTGCAGGCAGTGGGTAGTCGAGCATCACGAGTGCATCTTCTTTTTCCCAGTCGATACTTTTTACTTTAGTTAAGCCATATTGGTTGGCTAAGTAAGCTTCTATTTCAGGGTATAAAATGGGTAAGGTTGCTAGGTTTTCTTGGCCCTGCTCAAGTAATGCACTTGGGAGTGATGTGGTTAGTTGCCCATCACTTTTATCGCCTTCTAGCCAATCAACATGATTAAGTACAATCCCACTGACAGAAAATAAAATAAGCAAAAACAGCAGTGCTGTTGATAGATAAATATGCAACGCACGACTGGTACTATATAAAGTTCGTTTATTTATTAACGGCATAAATAATTTAGTAGTTAAGCAATGTTATCTACATGGTAATGATTTGCATTAGTTATCACAACATTATTTACGAAATTTACATTGGTAGGTATTTTGAAGGGCGAGAGAGTAAATAAATCATAACCGCTATTTCGATGCAGGCTACCAGCAGTAAAACCCACCACGGCGGTGCACAAAGCAGCAATACAATAAAGCCAAGTGACATACCAATACCCGCAAACCACTTCGCCTTTACGGGTACTACTTTGTACTTTTGCCAATGGCGTAAGGTTACGCCATAACGAGGATGATTGAGTAACCAAGCAGCGAGTTTTGGGGACGAGCGAGTAAAGCACGCTAATGCCAAAATGAAAAAAATAGTGGTGGGCATCACAGGTAAAACAATACCTATAATTCCCAGCCCAACCAAGGCTAGTCCTAATAGTTGATAGCCAATACTTTTATAAGTGGCTAAAATTACT
The DNA here is from genome assembly GCF_014164575.1 of Pseudoalteromonas sp. SG41-1. Lineage (NCBI taxonomy): Bacteria > Pseudomonadati > Pseudomonadota > Gammaproteobacteria > Alteromonadales > Pseudoalteromonadaceae > Pseudoalteromonas > Pseudoalteromonas sp. SG41-1. The sequence goes on along the minus strand of NZ_JACJFL010000004.1, from coordinate 137,539 downwards.
TTTAAATTCATGAATAGACTTGTGCCTGATAAAGTTGAAAACGGCTAAATGCTTGGCAAGCAACGTTAAACAATATGCTGCTAGTTTACTCAGCATTGTCAGTTAATTGTACTCGATGACGTTATACTCTGCCACGTTCAGCGCCTCAGCTTGCGATTCAACCTGATGCCGCTGTTCTTTTTATATCCTATTATGAGTTGATGGGAATGTAATTGCTTGCAGTCATTGCTTACAGCGTTATGAAGGATGAGTTTATGAGGGGGTAACCTCTTAAGACTAACTCCCCTAATTACAGGCTGACTTTAAAGATTAAAAGTAATAGCCAATATTAATATTAAATCGACGCTCGGTTTCATTACTATCACCGGCAACAGATCCACCTACAAATGCTTGATTGCGGGCATGAACTAAATCAAAGTAAGTGAACAAGCCGCCAGCCGCGACGGATACCCCGGTAACATTCATCCAAGTATCGGCAGTGTCATCAGACTTGTTATAGATCGCGCTGTAATCATTATAAAATTGCAGGTTGCTTACTGGACCCCATTCAACCGGTACGCTGTAAGCGACATTAAAGCTACTTGTGGTTGCATCGGTCGCAATAGAGTCATAAAACCCATATGCGCCAACCGCGATACGATTAGTGTCATCGATATTGTAGTCATATTCGCCATGCTGTAGCTGAATATTCCAATTATTGATAACGCTGTTTACATGCAGTGCCCATGCGTTGTAACTTCCTGCGCGGTCTTGGCCGTCATGTAAGCCACCGGCCAAGCCTGATATTCCGACTTCTGTGGTCATGCCTTTGCCGTGTTCAAAGTAATAGGCGTAGCGGCCGGCAAAGGTATTATACTCACCAAGCCCTTTGCTCGGTTCGGCATAAATACCCTCGTCGACGGTGCGACTACCAACAATATCGTACGAATAGCGATGGCTGCGATCTTCAACATAACCATCGACACCACCGAGTTCGTCATTTTTGAAAAAACCTAAATCGAGCTGCCAGTTATCAGCTACTTTACGTTTAAACATCACGCCTAAATCATGATCGTCTTCTAAACCAACGTAGTAGTTTGCACTAAAGAAATAGTTATGGGAGTTATAAGGATCATTACCAAACGGCACTTTTGTGATACCTACTTGCACTTGCCAGTCGTCAGTAAATTGATAGCCTGCCCATGCTGATTTTATTGCGGTCATGTAATCAAAAAAGCGGATCTCTCCGCCGATCAGCACTCCACCAATATCGCCAGAAACATTTAAACGGAAAATATCAAAATCAAAATCGCCACCACGGTTTTTATTGCCGTCATCATATGAGGTGTGACTGTAGTTAGTACGAATTGCACCACCAAATTTAACTCCGGATAGGGCTGTTTCGGTATTATCTTGAGTTTGCTTTGCGATAGTCTTGGTCTGTTCTTCAAGCTGTTGATTAACTTTAGCTTGTTTTGCTTTTTCAGCCGCAAGCTGCTGTTGCAGTTGCTGCATCTGTTGTTGGAGTTGAGAAAGTTGAGCTTGCATAGCATCAATGTCTGAAGCATATGAGGCGCTGCTTGTTGCGCCTAGCATAGTCGCGAAAGCTAACTTTGATAGTTTAAGCATGATAAATCGCTATTCTTGATATAGGTCTGTATAGAATAGACTAATTGTACCTTTAACCCAAGTTAACTAACCATGCGTTCTAGGGTAATCATTTGTTTAATATGATTTTATAAACTATTTATTCGGTGGGTTTGCCTTCAGCGGCGCGGGTCAGCACACCAACTTCTAATAAAGGAGCTGCATCTATACTTTGAGCATCCATCATAGTAGCAATACGCTGCATTGATGATAGTAGCTGGCTTTGTTCCCACTCGTCTAAGGCTGAGAACTTTTCAATAAAGTGTTCTTGTAACGGTTGTGGTGCTGCTTGCAGAATCGTTTGACCATTTGCAGTGAGGTAAAGACTCACTCGACGTTTGTCTAATTGGCTGCGAACACGCGTCACTAAATCGCGGTTTTCTAAGCGATCCAAGATATTAGTTACAGTTGCAGGACTCAGGTTTACATTTTGGGCAATGCGACTGGCTGTAATACCATCAGTTTGTGCTACTTCAGTCATAATTAATAGCTGCGGACCGGTAAGGCCGGAGATTTTATTTAACTGCTTAGAATGGAGGTCGATCGCGCGGATCACTTTACGTAAAGAAACCAATAATTCGTCATATTTTTTCATTTTTATCTCATTCGCAGATGGTTTACGGTCAAGGCGCTCGCGCAATCAATAAATATTACACATCTAATAAATAGAGTTCAAATAGATAAGGTCGATTTATACTGTATTATTGGCTTTACACAGAACTGTGGCTGTTTTTTATTTGTTTTGAGTTGAAATTAAATTTAGTTCATTTGCATATTATTTAATTAAACGTTTTTGGTGCTGAGCTTACCTATAAGTCATGACAGAGTGAAAAATTGTAAATTTGACATAAAAACTCACTAAATAATATTTACTAATTGGTTGGGGATTGGGTAAGGTGAGATAGGTTTTTCATTTTTATGGGACGTATAATGAAGTTATCTCCATCTGTAAGCATCGAACAAACTGACACTGGTTTAGAATATATCAATGTTGCAAGCGAGCTTTGTAGCGCTAAAATTTTTCTACAAGGTGCACAACTCACTGAATTCACGCCAAGTGGCAAAAAGCCATTAATTTGGGTATCAAGCGAAGAAGATTACCAAGAAGGTAAAAGTATACGTGGTGGCATTCCTATTTGTTGGCCATGGTTTGGTGTCAATCCAAATCCTGAGTGGCCAATTCACGGTGTAGCACGTACGAGCTTATGGCGAGCAGATGAAGTTGCAGAGCAAGACGATGAAATTCGAGTTAGCTTAACCTTGCCAATGGCACAAGTTGATGAAACCTACTGGCCACACAAATCAAAGCTAAAGGTTGAATTTATACTAACTAATCAGCTTGAAGTGCGTTTAACAACCACTAATTTAAGTAACCAAACTATTACTTTCACGCAAGCGCTGCACACTTATTTTCCAACCCCTGCTATTGAAGAAACTCAAGTGGATGGGCTGCAAGGTTCCAAATATATTGAGTTTAGCGAAGGCCCGTTTGATCAAGATGGACTGGTTGGTTTTGCTCGTGAAACAGATATGGTTTATACCCAAGCCGCAACTATCCAGCGTATTATTACTCCGGATGGAATTATTGAAGTCGGCCGTGAAAACTCCAGCTCTTGTGTGCTGTGGAACCCGTGGATTGATAAGTCTAAGCGTTTATCTAATTTTGCTGATGATGAATACCATACAATGTTGTGCCTTGAAGCGGCAAATGTAATGGATGATAGTGCGATTGTAGCGCCAGGCGAAAGTCATACCTTAGCGACGACCATTCGCTGGGTGTAATATAGGGCCGCAACTTTGCTATAAATCAAAGCCAACGTATCAAATCGTTGGCTTGTTAAGGAAAAAAAGTGTTCGAAAACCACCAACTGGACGTCTTACCCCAACATCAACAAATAGTATATAAGCCACTGGCAGATAAAGCGTTGCTGCACGCTCAGCTTAACTGGCTGCTGTTTTATCTACCATTAACTGCAATATTAGGCGCTGTTTGCTTTTTTAATCAGGAGTTTGCAGCACTGGCACAAACGAGCTTACTGATTGGTTTACCAATTATTTTAGTTTTATCGCTAGCTTATAATGTTGTCAGTATGCGACTTAAAGGAATTGCTATGCGTGAGCATGATATAGCTTATCGCAAAGGCGTTATTTGGCAGCAGGTGACGATTTTACCTTTCTCACGAGTGCAGCACACAGAAATACATCGTGGCCCTTTGGAGCGAAAATTGGGCTTGGCTAGCTTGCGTTTGTACAGTGCTGGCGGAATGAGCGCCGATCTCAACATTAGTGGCTTAAGTCATGATGATTGTAAAAATATCCGTCAGTATATTCAAAAGTACACTGAAGCAAGACAAGTATCTAACAATACCAGCAATCAAGCCGGTGATAGTGTATTAGCTACTGATGAGTCGTTAAATGGATAATTTGAAATGGCAGCGTGTTTCGTCTTGGTCACTGGTTTATTTTATCGTGCATTTTGCTTTCCGATTTGTCAAAGACGGTGTATTTAACTTACTACCTATTATGGTTGTGTTTGTTACGCAAGTTGAAAATAAGTGGTTTTGGGGGCAAGTTGCATTAGCGGTAGCGATTATTAGCTTGTTAATTTATTCATTTTTTTACTATATTAATTTTCGCTTTTGCATTACTGATGAGCATGAAATATTACTCAATAAAGGGGTGTTTAAAAAAGAGCGTTTAACCTTGAACTTTTTGCGAGTGCAGAATGTTAATATTGCCGAACCGTTTTATTTTAAGCCTCTGGGTTTGGTTAACTGTATTTTTGATGCCGCTGGCAGCACTAGCCAAGAGGCTGTATTACCCGGGGTTACATCGCTATATGCAGAGCAAATGCGCGAGCGAGTATTGGCTTATAAAGAAACCCAACAACAAACTGCAGCTAAGCAGCAACCTGAAGATACACATACCAACGAACCACAACAATGTTTGGTGCTGAGCAATAAAGAAGTTGCAAAATTTGGCTTGATGTCGAATATGGCTATTTTGGCATTAGCAGCGCTTGCGCCTTTTATGAATGTTGTGCTGGAGTTTTTAGAAAAAGCGGTGATCAATCGCCTAGAATCATTCTATCAGCAAGAAGTGGGCGTGTTGGTTGATGCTGCAGCACTCGCTGTGTTTTCAATACTTGTGCTTGTTGTGTTGGTTGCCGTTTTATTATCGGTATTAATGTCATTAATCCGCTTTTATAATTTTCAGCTTTACTTTCAGGCCGGAAAATTTAAACGCATTGCAGGATTATTAGAGCGTCATCAGTTGTCGGTGAGTCTTGATAAAGTACAATCGCTGCTGATTAAGCAAAACCTAATTGCACGACTACTTAAACGTTATACCGTGCAGTGCTTGCAAGCAACCAGCGGCGGCTTTAGCGCGGGCGCAAAGAGCAAACAAAGCTTAGTGATGCCAGTGCTTTCACTTGAGCAAGTAAAACAAGTTTGTCAGTGGGTACATCCTTGGCTTAATTTAACCAGTGATGATTTTAAAGCACTCAACTTTAAAGGTGTCGAAAAAGCGTTACTGATCAAAAATCTATGCTTTTATGCTTTGTTACCGAGCGCTTTAATTGCATTTATGGGCTATGCAGGACAAGGTTACAGCCCGTTATATGGCCTGCTTTGTGCTGTATTACTAAGTTCCTTGGTGTACTTATCATATCGACGATACGGTTATTATTTTTATCAATATCAAGGGCGATATTACGCAGTGTTTCGCAGTGGCATGATAAGTGTGCATTATCGAGTGTTTGAACTATATAAAGTGCAAAGCACGCGCGCAGTAAGCACTTATTTTATGCGAAAAAGTGGTTTGAAGAGCTTGTCTATACAACTCGCTGCGGGCACAGCGACTATGCCTTATATCAAAGCAGAGCAAGCCGATGAAATTATCGACTTTATTCTCTGCCAAGCTGAATCTGATCAACGAAGTTGGATGTAATTCACCGCTTTCAAGTTCTTAGGATGGTATTTTATTAGGTTATAAAGCGTAATAGCGGTAACTCACGTTTTCTTACATTTTTATGCTCTCTTTTTAGACTAAGTTATGACAATAATGGGTTTAAAATAAGAGATCAGGGAACATGATGAAAAAAACGTTACTCGCTACTTCGTTATTATTAGCCACACATACACAGGCCGCCGTGCAATGGCAAACTATTCATACCGAACACTTTAATGTTCATTACAGTCAAGAAAATGCAGATTGGGCACGCTCTGCGGCCAATGAATTAGAAATCGTCCGCAGCAAAGTGCTTGAGCAACAAAACCGTGCTTTAGATGAAGCGGTTGATGTGGTGGTGTTTGATCCACTCAATGCCGCTAATGGTTTTGCATTACCGGTTTCAAATAAGCCATTGATGGCGCTTTTTACTACACCACCGCAGTCAGATACAGTGATCTCAAATAATAGTGGTTGGCAGCAATTACTGGTACTGCACGAATATATTCATCTAGTGCATTTAGCACAACCTACCCGCAGTAAATGGCGTCAAGAGCTCAGGAATATTTGGGATTTATACGATATAAAACACAGCGAGATGCCTCGCTGGGTGGCAGAGGGTTACGCAACATTACTTGAATCGAAAATGACGGGGCGTGGTCGGTTATTTGATAACTACAGCGAGGCGATTTTAATCGAATTTGCTCAGCAAGGTGCATTGCCCCGCTATGATCAGTTGAATAGTACAGATGGTGGCTTTATGGCTGGCTCTATGGCGTATTTAATGGGCGCCCGATTTTTAGCTTGGCTAGAGAAAAACTATTCAGAGCAAACCCTTGATGCTGTTTGGACGCGTATGCAAGGGGTTAAGCAACGCGAATTTGATGACGCATTCGAAGGGGTCTTTGGTGACTCTGCGAGTAAGTTGTATCGACGTTTTATTGCTGAGTATACCTATCAAGCAATGAGTAAAGAAAGAAGTGAACAGTCACTTACTAGTGAGCTTTGGTTGGCGTTAGATCACTATGCTAGTGGTCCTGCTTTATCACCAAATAGCGAGCAACTTGCAGTGGTGGAGCGTGATCAAGACGGCAAGACTCAGTTAAAACTCTACAGTACTGAGGATAACCTCAAAGCTGCAGAAGAGTTTAACCAAGAGCAACAAGAGCTACTCGCTGATGATCCTAAAGATGTTGCTGATAAACCACCCAAGGTGTTTCAACGTAAGCAAAAGCAAGTCTTGAATCAAATCAACCGTGCGGGTATTCAAAACCCACAATGGCTAAATGACGACGTGTTGTATTTTTCAGCCTACAGCAACGTAGATAATATTGATAATCAGCGTATATCAGATATATTTAGCTGGGATACGCAAACCGGTGAAGTTACCAAACTAACTGATTTAGCTGCCCTGCGGCGCTTTAGTATTGCAGATAATGGGCAAACACTTTATGGAGAACAGGTTAAAGGAGGTTACTCAGAGTTAGTGCGAGTTGATTTACAAACCGGTCAAGCTCAACCATTATTCGAAAAAAGTCTAGCAACGGTTTACGATTATCCTGTAGTTAGCCCCGATCAACAGCAACTCGCCTTTCTTAAAACTGAGTTTAATCATAATTGGCAATTGTATATACAAGATATTGATGGACAAAAATCAATTGCTGTACCAATGCCTAAGGGATATCAATACTTATCACAACCAAGTTGGAGTGCGGATGGCAAGCAGCTTTATTTTGTTGCAGGATTAGCTCAGGCAACGGATATCTATCGTTATGATTTAACTACACAACGTTTGTTCAAGCTGACTCAAGGTCAACAAGCGGTTGCTAATCCACTCGCATTATCTGACGGGGATTTACTGTATTTTTCAATCAGTAGTGATGGCCCTGACATTATGCAGCTACAGGTAAATAATAACGAAGAAGAAATCACCGATTTTGCAACTAACAGTATTGCGCCTTTGTTGCTTGTGAATGAGCACACCTTGCCAAAAGCTCAAGTATATCAACAACCCATTGGTGAGCAAACGCACTACGATATTTGGCAGCAAAAAGCCACTTTTGCGTTAGGTGAACAATATCATTCAGCCTCTGCGGCATTATTTTCAGCGAGTATTAAAGGCAGCGATTTACTCAAGCAATTAGATTGGCAGCTGGGCTACAGTGTTGATTTACATGACACTGCACTGCAAGGCATTTATGCCCAAGCACGTTACAGTGCGCTTGCAATCAAGTTTGACAGCCAGTTATTTTCTTATGATTTGAATGCCAGCAAGCAATATCAGCATGGCCTGTTGGCTGATCAGTCAGTGCAAGGCGGCTATATTGCTGCCAGCCTGCCACTGAGCTTTGGAGAGTTTAAAGTACAGCCAGAACTGGCTTATAACTACTCAGAGATAGATGATGCAAATATCAAGCAAGAGCAGAGTTCACAGTGGCTTAGAGTCGGCTTGAAGCAATCTTGGAGCTATGACAGACAAGATTATGCCATTGGCCAAGCGATTGATGCGCGTTGGTATAGTGGCGATAGCGACACGCAAAATTGGCAGGGCTATGATGTTGCTGCGCAGCTATTTGGTAAAGCGCTGGCAATCCCTATGTATGCTAATTATAGCCAGCAATATAGAGATGATAGTGAGTTGCGATTAGGTGGTTTTAGCTCTTCGTTGTTATCAAAAAATATTCGCAGTGATTTTGTTTTTGCACCTGAACTGCCCTTTTACAGCGCTATTGGCAAACGCTATCAAGGTTATGGTGGAGGTATTAGTTGGGCAGAAGGCATGCCATGGTTGTACTATCAACAGCATCAGATTGACCAACAGGTATACGGGCAAAGCTATGGTGTGAAATGGCAAGGCCCCTTTAGTTTTGGCTTAGGCCCTGCAGGCCTCAATGATGTGAAGCTTGATTTTGGCCTAGTCAGAGTAGAAGGCGACAGCTTTGATGATGAGCTTAGAGGCTGGCTCGGGTTTTATTATTCGTTGTAAACGCTTACGCCTTGAGTCTTTTCACTCAAGGCGGTTATTGGTGACTTCTTATAGCGGCAAGCTTTGCCGCATAAATACTACGTTGTTGATGATCTCTTTCGAGATCCATAGCTTGTTTGAGTAATTTATGAGCGTCATTTAAATTACCTTGTTGATAACGGATTTTTGCAAGAGCTACATAGGGATCAGCCAAATAAGGTGCCTTGTTTATTGCTTCATCTATGTGTTTTTTAGCGCTCATTAAGCGCCCACTCAATGCTTCTGTTTCACCAAGAGCAATTAATTCATAAGGATCTTTTTCTTGAGCACCTAACAATGAATTAATTTGTTCAACTAACATTTCATTGCCAATATCTTCTGCGAGTACTTTGTAATTGCTTAGTAAGTTTAAACTTTGTAATTGCTGATCAAGCGCTGTTTGGTAAATTAATTGACTGGTTGTTTTATCGTTAATTCGACGATGTAATATAGCCGCAAGATTGAATAACTCAGCATCATTTGGGGCGTACTGATTAGCCTTAATTAACAAGCTATACACTTGATTATAATCATTTTCCAGTAAAGCATCAGCCGCTAAATTACTATAATATTTGGCAATGAGATCCTCATAACTAGCACTGCCAACATAAAAACTTCCTCGCGAAGGAAAATAGTCAATAAGTACTCCTGGTCGAATAAAAGTAATTTGATCTTCATCTTCAGTGAAAGGGCTATATAACTTAGTACGAAAATGGTTAGCAATAAATACCAGATTGCCTTCTTTGGCGTAAACAGGCTGGCTTGTCATTTCTTGAAAACCAGTTTCCAGATCAATTAAGTTTGCATAGGCTTGGGTTAATATTGCCAGACTTATACAGTTACCATGAGATAACTCGAGGGTTTGCTCTGCTGTGAGGGTATCGCCATGATAGCTAAAATTACTAAAGCTGCGTTCAATGTAGTTATAAAGAATAATATCGTCAGTTAAACCGTCTTGGCGTTGATTCTCGACATAAGATAGAAAGATCTTAGCTTCATCGTTGGGCAGTTGAAAAATAACTTGTTCTGAAGGGACTTGCTGTAACTCAAAGAGAGTGTGATTTAGTAAACTAGTTAGTGTTGGCGCAACCGAACTCTGCTGTTCTGTGCTTTTACAAGCTGTTAATAAACATATTAATAATAAAGAAAAGTAAAGTTTCATAGTCACCTCAGCGTTTAGATAAAGGTACGCTGAGGTAAAAATTTAATCAAGTATTAAATGCTGTCGCTGTTCGCCTTTGCTCGCGATTTCTTTGTGATTGTTTTTTACGATTACGGCGGCTAAGCCACAAGTAAAAACCAGTGCCTGCAAGCCATACTGGGCTTAGTCCAATCACGCACCATAAGATTTTACTGAGTAAACCGGCAAAATAACCAAAGTGTAATTTTCTAAAGCTATCAATTACTTGCCAACCAATGCCGACTTCGCGAATATCCCAGTTAGCTATATGTTCACCGGTTTGTTTATCATAAGTAACGGTGTTAGCGTATTCGCTTGCCAGTGGATTATTGCTATCAACTTCACCAAATAGCGTAATGTTTTCGTCAGGCTCCAGTGGCATAACTAAAAAAGTACCATTAAATGTCGGGATTTGTTTTTTGCTGTCATCTAGAATGGCTTGAAAGTTAATGGTATCGCTATGTAAGTTTTTAGTGAGTATAAAATGCTGTTCTTCTGCGTGTTCGACTACTTCGTGATACCACACAGCCCAATTAAAGTAGCCGCCAGTGATCGCCAAAATTAAAATAATGGGTGAGCCAAGTACCCCTGTCATTTTATGAATATCGCTTAGTACAATTTGCAGCGTCGCCTTGAAGCGTACTGAAAATAAACGTTGCCAAAATTTACGATAAATTATTAAGCCTGTAACGCCGAGGATAAATAGAAAGATTGCAAAAAAGAACCCAAGGACGGTGCCTGTTTGACCTGGTAGAGTTTTTAAATCGTTTAGCAAAAATGTGTAATGCAGTTCTAAAAACCAATCTGTGAAGTAGTGACTGGTGCTAACTGGCTGCGAGAGTATTTCGCCAGAATATTGATTGATATGAAATTTATACCAAGTGTCGGTACCGCGTTCGATTAAATAAACCCGATCAGCAGTATCATCATTAAATATTTCCCAACTACCTACTATATAGCTAGGAAATTCATGCTCAGCAACCGCTATTAATTTATCAATGGGTTTGCGTTCTGCGTGACTATCAACGACAAAGTGACTATCTGGCATGAGTAAGCCATCAATTTCACTTTTAAACACTAATACGCTGCCAGTAATACTGATCACAATAAGTGGAACTAAAGCACAAAGCGCAATCCAACTGTGTATTTTAAAAAGTGTTTTTCTCATAAGGCAAAGAGCTATCAAAATTAATTTGTTGCATGATAACAATTATCAATGTTATTTCAATTCTATGCGATGAGATGTTTACTTGCTAACTGCAAAGTGTCAGTCGAAAAACGGAAACTGTAAGGTTAACTTGCCGCATTAGCAATGAGTTTATTTTGTACAAATGGTTGCTTGTTTTTATAGGACCTTTACAATGCCGCGCCTTACATAAAGCATATAAAAACAGTAACTTACACTGATTTGTTGTTTTGTTTATAAGTTGCTAACTTATTAATCAACTACTAACGAGCGAGGTCTACTTTGGCGCATTACCTGCCTATTTTATCATCATTTATTTTAGTGTTTAGCTTTTTACCGTTACTCAATAAAATTCGTAAAAATCGCAGTGTATCGGGTTTATCATTACTAATGATGGCCTTTGGTGTTGCCCAAAGTGTCTACTTTATTACATATAACTTGTACTTTGAGCGCTTTTATATGGTGCTGCCTTTTGTGGGTTTGATCATGAGCTCTGTACGAGTGATGCCGCAAACCTATAAAACGCTGCGCAGTGGTGATATAAGCAACTTAAGTTCTCGTTATTTTAGTTTACAGTTTATAGCGGGTGTATGTGGTTTATTTGCAGAATTAGCGATGGCAGCACCAAGTACTTCGCATGTTTTAACGTTTGTGATGATCTTACTGACTAATGCCGCGCAACTTGGTTGTATTCAATATTATAAAATGCGCCCTGTCGCAGCTTGATATTAGCTAGATAAATTTAATACTCTTTTAGCTCAATTTGTGGCAAGTTATTAGAAACTTAGCCTGATAAATTGAGCAAAAATGCAACTCACAATCCATCAAATAGACGCTTTCACTAACGAGCTGTTTAAAGGTAACTATGCCGCAGTTATTGATTTAGATAATTGGCTTGATAATGAGCTAATGCTAAAAATTGGCGCAGAAAATAACGTCTCCGAAACCGCGTTTACTTGTCGTCAAACTGACGGTAGTTTTGCTATCCGTTGGTTTTCGCCGTTGATGGAAATCGATTTTTGCGGACACGCCACGTTGGCTGCCGCTTTTGTATTGTGTGAGCAATACAACTTATCGCAAATTCGCTTTCAAGCCGATGCGGTCGGGCAGTTAATGATTAATAAAAATGATGATGGCAGCTTTGCCATGACTTTTCCAAAACAAGCTCCTTTTGTTACAACAGAAATACCCTCTGAGCTATTTGCTGGCTTGTCTATACAACCAGTTAAGGTGTTGAAAAACAAACAAGCTTACTTTGCGATTTATGAAAGTGAGCAGGATATATTAAACCTTAAAACAGATTCAAACTTGCTAAAAACACTAGCTCCACTTGATGTAGTTGCAACCGCACCAAGCGCAAAATACGACTTTATTTCACGTTATTTTTGGCCTGCTAATGGCGGTGATGAAGATTACGTTACCGGCTCAATTCATACCGGTCTTGCGCCTTATTGGGCGCAGCAATTAGTTAAAAAAACCTTAAGGGCTTATCAAGCCTCTAGTCGTGGCGGCCATATGCAATGCGAAGTCAGTGAACATAGTGTTACTCTCACAGGATACGCAGTGCGGTATATGCAAGGCACAATTTATTTGTAAGTTTTTAACAGCTATTTTGCGGTAGTTTAATGGTGATTTGCGCGCCATCTGCTGTGTTAGCTAACTGCAATTGGCCGTTGTGCTTTTGCACAATATCATTACACAAGGCAAGGCCTAAGCCGTTGCCTTGTTTTTTGGTGGTGTATAAAGGTTGCAGGGCATTATCAATATTGGCAAAACCAGGACCGTTATCAGTCAGCTGTAATATTTGCATGTCGCTTTGTGCAAAACAGCGCAATGTTATGCAAGCTTGCTCTGCGCAGGCTTCATAGCTGTTTTTAAATACATTAATTAATAATTGTTCTATCAGTAGTTTATCGGCAAAAAAGGATGGGGAACCTGCGAAGTTAAGTTGAACGCTTTGTTCTTTGGCGTTGAGTATTGCGAGCGCTTTTAAATCAAAGGTTTGCGGTTTTGCGCTCGGTAAACGACTTAACTCTGAATAGGCTTTAATAAAAAGCAGCAGTGACTCACTGCGCGATTTAATCCGTGTTAGCACTTGTCTCGTTTGTATTTCGTCTAATTCATCTGCCGCCATTAGTGTATCTGTCATTGAGGCCATGGGCGTCAGTGAGTTGTTTAATTCATGCGATAAAATACGAATTAGATCAGCTTGTGATTGGCGCTTTGCATCTTGTAACTGATGGCCTATATAGCTGGCGGTAATAAGTGTTTGTTTAGCATCGCTCAGGGCAATGCGTTGTATTTGCCAATCCTGGTTTAATTTTGCATGGCTGCATTGGTTATTATCAAGGCTAAAACCACATTCTGTAAAAGTCATTCCTCGTAGTAATGGCGTTTTCAGCTGAGCATACATTGGGTGGTTAAAAAATATCAGTTGGCTTTGCTCGTTAAATACTGCAATAGGGTGTGGCCAATGCTGAAATAACCCATCAATTAAGTGCTCAGACTGCGGTTGTTGTGTTGTAAATAATGTTTCTATTTGTGCGCCGAGTATTGCCCATGGGGAGCTTGGATCACTGTAGCCTAAGCTAAGGTTACTTTGCCCTTGCTGTTTTGCATCAATATAAGCTTGTAATTGTGCCACGGGTGAAAAATGACTATGGAATAACCGATAGGCGCAAACAATCAATGCATAACTTAAGCAAACCCCTAAAGTGACGGTGAGTAGAGTGTCTTGGCTTAGTTGGTACACTAAAGCAGCAGTAGGAATAAGAATTGCGGCAAATATGGCGCTTAAAATGGCAATCATCTTGGCTTTATGGCTCATTTTAAAATGATTCATCCAAACCCTCTAATTGATATTTTTCCATACGCCGATAAAGCGCATTGCGAGAAATACCTAAGCTTTTAGCTGCCGCTGTGATCTGCTGATTATGTTGTTGTAGTACTTCGACTATGCGTTGTTTTTCTAGCTCCTCTAAAGTCAGCGCAGGGATAGATTGACTTTGTGTTGTTTGATAGTCGAGCATGATATGACTTATTTCAATTGCTTCACCGTTACAGATCAGCACAGCACGTTCGATTACATGACTTAATTCTCGAATATTGCCAGGCCAAGGGTGGTTTTTTAGCAACTCGCGAGCACTGGCGGATAATGGCAATATGGGCTTGTTGTACTTAGCCGCAAACTGATTGATAAAATGTTCGCACAGCGCAGAGATATCGTCTTTACGTTCGCGTAGCGCAGGCAGACGAATGACAAAGGTATTTAAGCGATAATATAAATCTTGGCGAAATTGGCCGTTTGTAATTGCGCTGGCTAAGTCTTGATTGGTAGCTGCGATTAGTCGCACGTTTATATTTTCGCTGGCGTTTGCGCCAAGCGGAGTGAACTCACCAGTTTCTAACACCTGTAATAATTTAGGCTGTAAATGAAACGGTAAAGTGCCGATTTCATCCATAAACAACGTGCCATTTTTAGCACGGCTAAATGCGCCTAAGCGGTCTTGCTTGGCATCGGTAAAAGCCCCTTTATGATGACCGAATAGTTCACTTTCAAATAACGACTCTGCTAATGCCCCCATATTGAGACTTATCAGCGGCGCTTCGCAGCGGCCACTGAGCAGATGAATTCGCTTTGCTAATTGCGATTTCCCGGTACCGTTTTCACCTAAAATTAATAAATTCGCATCGGTCGGCGCCAGTTGCTTGATGAGTGTCTCGAGAGACTGCATCGCGCTGGATTGAGCAATCCAACTAGTGTCTACAGGCTTTGCCGTTACGGACTTAATATGATTAGCAATTTGGCTTAGCAATTTTTCTTTACGCCATGGTTTTTCAATAAAATCTTTTGCGCCATTTTGTAAACCAGTGACTGCCAGCTCAATGTTAGCCCAAGCGGTCATTAAAATGACGGGAATATTTAATGGGTTAATTTGTGCAAGTAACGCGAGCCCTTCTTTTCCTGAGGTGGTATCACGAGTAAAGTTCATATCCAATAACACCAGTGCAGGCGTTAATCGGCTAAGCAATTGCATGCATTGCACCGGTCCATCAGCTTCAACCACGCGATAACCGGCTTGCTCTAACAGTAATGTGAGTGCAAAGCGGATATCGTCATCGTCATCCACAACCAAAATAGTGGGTTGGTTCATAATGGTCGTATTGGCAGCGTCTGCTGCCAACTCCTTAAATTTATTGCTCTCTAAGCGCACGCATAGGATCAGCATTTATAATACGCCATACTACCAAAACAATGGCAATAAAGACGATAGCAATCAATAAACTAGTAAATATTGTAAGTGCCTGCCAGGAAAATGCCGGCAACAAAGGTATTTGCAATTGCAATAGTAAGTAAATACCACATGCAAGTGTAATCGCAATGACAAGTGCGCTCAGCAGTAAACCATTAAAGCTTTTAATGGTGCGTTTCATCAGATTACTACGACTTGCTCCTGTTGCCATACGGATGGCAAGCTCAAAGCGTTTTAGTTCTGTAAAGCTGATTGCCATACCATTACTGCCCACCGCGGCTAACAATAGCGTTAATACCGATAATGCACTGATAAAGTAAAACTGTACGCGAGCTGGCATTGTTTGCTCATCCCAACGTTCAGTCAGTGTACGAGCTTTAACTTCGTTGACTTGTGGATGAGCACTTTTAATTGCTTGAATAATGGCGTTCTTATCAAACTCTTGCCCTTCTGGCAGTTGCATCACCAAGTTTATTGTTGAGGTGTTGCTCTTGTCAGTATAAAGCATAGCTGGGTAGCCTTGGTTTTTAGCCATGATAGTATAGGTATCGGCAACCACTCCAATGATACGTCGGCTAGCAATATTTTTTCCTACCACAGATTCAAGCGTACCGTCAGTCGAGATTTGTTTGGCAAAGGTCTCGTTAATAAGTGCTACATCATCTAAATCTTGGTATTGTGCTTGGCTAATATTTTGCCCAGCTAGTAATGTTAAACCAAAGCTATCCACATAATCAGCCGCTATGTTTATATTCATAAAGGTGAACCTTTTTTGGGTTTCATCATCCTGATTCATGCTAATTGTGGTATTAAAATTAAACGGTTCACCTTGGCTTTGTAATATGGTTATATTTGGTTGAATCTTTTGAACAGTCTGACTTAATTGGCGCTTTATATCGAGGGTGCCCAAAAAGCGTTGCTTCGCTTTTTGCTCGCTATCTTGGTCATTATCTAGCGCTACTTTTTGTGCTTCCAACTCGGCATTCGTTAAAAGAGCTTTTTCGTTATTGTGTAGGTTTACCTGAGCAACAAGTGTATTACCAGGGGTGAAACCTAAATCGACATTTAAGCTGTTATAAGCCGCATTTGCTAGCATCGCGGTACCTGTTAATATCACGGCGGCAGAGCTTAATTGTGCAATAAACAGTATGCGACTAAGCATGGTTATTTTCCCTGCATTAATGCCTTTATTGCCGTTATTTAAATTGCTAATCAGCTGCGTTTGATCAAATTGCTGGGTTGATAGAAACGCAAAAAACAAGTTGATAGTTAAAACGGCCACTAGTGCAACCAATATAGTTACGGCGTCAATTTTTACCAGTTCGAGCATCTCTATATTACCGCCACTGATTATGGGTAATATGCGGATCAACCACGCAGCACCTAATAAACCTAACACTGCGGCAAGTAAAAAGGTGCTGAGATTTTCTAAGAAACTCATCACCAGTAGCTTGTTGCGGGTGGCACCCATGCATAGGTGAGTTGCAAATTCTTGTTCACGCTGCTGATAGTGAGCAATAAATAAATTGAGTAGGTTTAGGCTTGCCATTATGAGTAGAATGGTGACAGCGGCGAGTAAAAACCAGATCATAGTTTGTTGCTCAGCCATTAAACTATCTCGATAGAGAACCGCAGTACTTTCTGGATTCATGCTTTCAAACATTTGCTTCATCGGGCCAAGTTGTTCACTTTCTTGTTGGTAATATTGCAGCCAGAAATCTTCGATGTCGCTTGTTGTAATTGCTTGCTGAGTTTTTCTAAACAGAGGTTGCAGGCTGCCATCAATCGTCATTTGTGTTGGCTTTGAAACTTGCTCTGCTAAATTGTAGTAAAGCCATATTTGCTGGGCGTACCTTTCGTCAGTTTCCGATAAAAAAGATGAAAAATCAGTAACAACGCCACGAACTTGCAGTGATTGGCCTTCAAGTTGTAAGGTTTGACCGATTACATTAGCATTATTTTGAAATGCACTGCGCCATAAACTTTGAGAAATCCACACTGCATTTTGGCTATTTTCTTGACTTGGTCGTTCGCCAACTAATAACTCGCCGCCGACTACCGTCATAAAGTTATCACTGGCATCAAAGCGCGATACAGGATAAGCAACCTCATCCACTTTTATAGCACTTTCATCTGCTTGAAAGCCTGCAAATTTGCCATACTGTTTATATTGTTCAGCTAACAGTGCAAGGCGTTTAGTGGTAAATATTGATACTCGCATATCGTCTGAGACAGCCATCGTCCGGTTAATTGTATAGAGACTTTGTTCGTCTTTAATATCGGGTAGCGGTTTAAAAATTAGGTTGCTACTCATTGCGACCACAACCAACACGGCTGCCAGCGTAAAGCTGAGTGTAATTAAAATGGGCAAAGATAGGCGCGGCAAAGTAAATAGCCTCAAAACGCCATGGCGCAGAGCGCGAAGGTAAAAACTCATGCTACCGCTTCCTTATGTTCAACAAGTACTTTGCCGTCAAATAAGCGAATTTGACGCTGTGCCATTTGGCTATACCGTTCGTCATGGGTCACCATGACGACAGTGGCACCTTGTTTGTTTAGCTCTAGCAAGAGTCGCATTACAGCATCGCCATTTTGGCTATCTAGATTACCAGTTGGTTCATCCACAAGTAGTAAGTCGGGGTTGCCAACTAGCGCGCGAGCAATCGCAACGCGCTGTTGCTGTCCGCCAGAGAGTTGGCTTGGTTTATGATGTAAACGGGCGCTCATGTTAACTGCCGCTAGTTGTTGCTCTACGGCGGCCTTAATATCTTTACTTGGCGTACCTCGGTGCTCCAGCGGCAAAGCCACGTTTTCAAATACGGTTAGGCTATCAATCAAGTTAAATGACTGAAATACATAGCCAATATGCTTATTCCTAACACTTGAGCGTTGATCAACATTGAGGCTGTGAGTGTCAATATTCGCCAGTTGATAGTCGCCATCGGTTGGCGTATCCAGCAATCCTAAAATACTCAGTAAGGTTGATTTTCCGCAGCCAGATGAGCCAGATATAGCGATAAACTCGCCTTTGTTTATTGTTAAAGAAACATCCTGTAGCGCATGAGTTTTAACTTGGCCTTTGCTATACACTTTATTGATGTTGTTAATGGTAACGAGTGCTGTCATGGTGTTTTTCCTTAAAGTTTTGCAGTATCTAGCGCCAAGTGGCTGTAAGTATGCCATTGGCTTAAATCATTTGTGATAATTTTTTCACCAGCGTTTGCACCTGCGGTGATGAGTAAATCTTTGCCCGTTAGCTCGCCAAAGGTGATCTCTTGTTGCTGTAATTGCGCTTGATTCGCTGAGTGTTTATAGAGCAGTTGCGCACCGAGAGGTTTTAATCCTGGTTGCTGGCTCACATAGAGGGCATTTTCTTTACGCTCAACAAATACTAAAGCATTGACAGGCTGCGCAGGACGCAGATTGGTCGGTAATGGTTCACTCAGGTGTACTTCGGCAATAATAAAGCCGTTTTCGACTACGGATGTTAGTTGCTTAACTGTGCCTTTTAACATGCCTGATGGATGTTTTAGTTCGACTCGAGCACCAAGTGTTATGCGCTCAGCAATGCGTTGCGGAATATTTAATTTAGCCATTAGTTGGCTTTTTGAGCCCACTCGCGCCATAGCTTGTCCTTGGCTTACTCGCTGACCAAGTTCAATATCTAAGCGCTGTAATGTACCTGCAATCCCTGCGATGATTGTTAATGCCGTCACTTTATTACTGACTAAATCTACTTGTTTTTGTTGCTGTGTTAATAAAATTTGTTGCTGCTGCAGTTCTAACTTGTGCATTTCTTTTTGTTTTTCAAAACGGTAGATTGCAAACTCAAGACGCTTTTTAAGTTGTTGGTATTTCAACGTAGCTCGTTCTAAATCAATTTTGGCGGCGATACCTTGCTCTGATAAGCGCTGATTGACATCAACATCTAATTTAGCGCTTTGTATTTGGCTATCAATATCAGCAAGCTCAGCTTGAAAGGTCAGCTGCTCATTTTGTTTTTGAAATTTAAATGCAGCAAATTCAGAGTGCATACGTTCTAGCTTGGCTTGAGCTTCAAAAAATTGCTGTTCTAGATCTGGGTTGGTGAGTTTGGCAATCACAGTGTCAGCTTCAACATCTGCGCCAGCACGTAGATAAATTTCACTAACTTGACCAACTGCAGGGGCACTAATTAGGCGCTCATAGCGTGATGCATATTGACCATACACCGGCGTCATAATATCAATATCACCTTGTTGGACGGTCACCACATTGAGCGTACTCGCATTTAGCTGCGGCACAGCAGGTTGCACAGCAAAATAGCTGATGCTTGCAAGCAGTATGAGTGCGGCAACAATGAGGGCTATTTTAACTTTGTTTAGTTTTGTGGTTTTCTCAATATTAATATTCATAATCTACAAATCTACGTGGTTGATAGTGTAGTTAATGAAAGTTTGATGCCAGAAATAAATACTGTTTATTTTCAGTTGGTTAAGTTTTTATATGGTGATTATAAAGTGATAGCTGTTCGATATCGAACACGCAGGTGTTCGGTTTTAAAAATAAAAAAGGCCACACTTGAAGGTGCGGCCTTATTATTGCGTGGTTAGTTATGCTTCGAGCGCTTTATTGATTAGGCGATCGATATACTTTTTATGTGCTTTTGTCGCTGTATCTGCACCCCATGGCGTGCTGCTGTCTGCAATTTGAGTTAATTGATAAAGCGCTGCAGTTTTTGCTAAGTTATCGTGCTTGCTTGGTTTACCTAGTCCCGCGATAGCAATTAGCTGATTGACATATTCAATTTGCAAGTTATGACTGATTGAATTAGCTGCTTTACTGTCAATAAAAATACTCGCCGTTAAATCGTTCATAAACTGACTTAAGCTATATTCATTACCGTATAGTGCCGTGTCTGAGATGCGTTGCATAACAGCGGGGTGGAGTAATTGGGCTAATACTGATTTTTGCATCCCCAAAATCATTTTATGTGGTTTTGGATCTTCATTTTTGCCGTAATGATTAAAGCCGCGACGTTGTTGTTGCATGTAGTTATATAGAGGCTGCATGCTGGTAAGTACATCTGGGGCAAATACATTTTTCGCTAAAATTTGCATGGCTTGTTGTTGGCGCTCTAGTGGCACAGGGGTAAATGGTGCAACAGCATCATTACCACCCACAACAGCGCGCTCTACGTAGACTCCGCCAATTTGGCGAGAAATTATATTCGCTTGGGTGCGATATTGACCAAATAAGCTGTTTGCTGAGATCAGTAATTGTTGGTGTGACTCACCAGCAACACGCGCTTTATCTTTGAGCTCAGTAAACAGTTTGTTGATTAGCGCCATGCGATCAGCACCATACGCTGCTGGGTTTGATGACATATCGCCAATCATCACGCGAGGATCAATATGCCTACCGGGTGCGCGCATATCATCGGCATCGTTACCAAACGCAAGTTTGTGTTCGATTGAACGGGCTAAAATCTTTTCAAGGCGTTGCTGTTCAGCTGCTTCATCCGCTAATGCTTGGCTGTAACCAAACTCAATTGCCCAATCATCATAAGGACCAGGCTTGGTTTGGAAAATATCACCCTGAGCCATACCAATAGGAGCAATATTAGCAGGGGCATAATCCATCACTGAACCTGTTACGATCCCTTGTGTTTTATTTTTGTCGTGAACGTCTTTTTCATTCCACAAAATGGATGATTTCATATTGTGGTTTAAACCTAGTGTGTGGCCAACTTCATGTAGCACTAGTTGGGTTAAACCTTGACGTAAAATTTCTTTGTCTTCAATGCTTGCACCGGTTGAAAGGCTGTTTGCTAGCATCATATTTTGTTGTATTTCATGTCCTAGCGAGCAGTTTAGTTCACCGGTATTAGCAGCACCATTGCTGTGGCTCATAGTGCCTTGTGTAAATAGCGTATCGTAAATCCAGCGATTTTTCATAAATACAAACTCAAGCATGATGTCTGAGCCTAAAATTTCACCGGTTAATGGGTTTGCTAGGGCTGGACCGTAGCCGCCAAATGGTGGCTTTGGTGATGAAGTCCAACGTAGCACGTTGTAGTTGATGTCGCCTGCGTCCCACTTTGCATCATCCGGCTGGATTTTTACTTCTATAGCATTTTTAAAACCAGCCTTTTCAAATGAGCTATTCCATGCCAGGGTTGCTTTTGCAATGGTGTCGCGCCACTCAATTGGGGTGGTGTTTTCAATCCACCAAGTAATTGGTTTTACAGGTTCGGATAACGCAGCGCTTGGATCTTTCTTTTGTAAGTCCCAACGCTTGATCACATCATTATATGGTGCCCAGTCTGGGGAGGTCATTTGATCAAACTGATTTGTGAAATAACCAATGCGAGCATCGTCAATACGAGATTGGTAATCATTCTTTGGCAGTGCTACGAATGAATGCTGTACCTTTAAGGATACGTTGCGAGGATCACTTACTGCACTTGAGCCGCGCACGCTTGGGTTAGCATTTTCAAATACGTAGTCAACAACAATATCGAGGTTATTAGGGTAAGGGCGCTGTTTGATAATACGTGACTTTTTGTCGCTCAATTTACCAAGATTAAAGCGTTTTTTGG
Organism: Pseudoalteromonas sp. SG41-1; assembly: GCF_014164575.1. Taxonomy (NCBI): domain Bacteria; kingdom Pseudomonadati; phylum Pseudomonadota; class Gammaproteobacteria; order Alteromonadales; family Pseudoalteromonadaceae; genus Pseudoalteromonas; species Pseudoalteromonas sp. SG41-1. Next base: position 115,759 of record NZ_JACJFL010000004.1, on the reverse strand, counting down.
CATTTTTATCATCTGGGTTTGGCCAAGGAGAAACTTTATGTAGTGCTTCACTTAAAAATAGTTTGTTTACATTAAAAGCAATTTTGCCTTGCTCTTGTTTTTCAATCTTAATACTAGCTAGTACCGCTTCACTGATGTTTGCATTAGCAGCTTTTGCAATAGCACTACTTTCATCAAACTGGTAACGAGGTGTTTTACTGATAATATCTATGCGATCAAAATACTTTCTAAATTCAATAAGCTTTGTTTCACGATAAGCCCCACGGAAGTGACCAGCATCAGTAACGCCATCGACAGTATGGGCAAAGTACACAAATGGGGTATCAAGCTGTGATTCATCAATTACCATTAAGTGATCACCGGTTTTTTCATCTTGATAGAGGCTAAATATCCCCGCAAACTCGGTTTTATCTTTGATCAGCTCGGCAATGGTTTTGTCTTTTTTTTCGTCTTTTTTATCTGCGGCCAAAGCGTGGCCGTTGGTCGCTAAAGCTAAACTTAATGCTAGCGTAATGGTTGTTAACTTCATTTTATACTCTTTATTTTACTTGTTAAAATCTTATTCAGTGTACCCAAACTGACTCGGGAAGAAACAAATCTAGGATGAAATTCCTAAGCTTGTTTTTATCATTTTGATTTATATGGTTTATTTTTTATATCAAAATATAACAAAAAATATTAAATAATAGATTAACAATGGTTTTTTAAAGCTTTTTAAAGATATCAATTTTTTTGTAACAGTTGCTTACAAATGTCACGTTAATGTTTCATTCAGCTCTGTTATTATGGCTTTAGTAAAATATTAAGGGGACTGATTATGCGAACAACGATATTAAAATGGGGACTTCCTTTTGTCGCGCTTGGCATAGGGATTGTTGGCTTTGTGGGAATTAATGCGATTGCCCAAGAACCAGAAAAAAAAGAAATAGTCGACACTCGGCCGGTTGTAAAAGTTGAGGCTGTGGCTGCCAACGATCACCAAGTAATGATTAACAGTTATGGTGAAGTAAAACCGTTGGAAAACACACAGCTTTCAGCACAAGTGTCAGGTGAAGTTGTTAGTTGGCATCCTAATTTTGTCGCCGGTGGTATTGTTGGACGTGGAGAAGTTCTATTTACTATTGAAAAAGATAATTACGAAGCGGCTGTACTGCAAGCTGAAGCTGAACTAGCTCGCGCGCAGGCGATGTTAATTGAAGAGCAAGCGCAAGCCAAAGTAGCAGAAGACGAAGCTAAGCGATTCCCTAGCAAAGCACGCACCGATTTATTTTTACGTAAGCCACAAGTGCTAAGTGCACAAGCGTCAGTTAAGTCAGCGCAAGCAGGATTAAAACGTGCACAGCGTGATTTAGACAACTGTGAAGTAACCGCTCCATACGATGCATTAGTTATTAATCGTAATGTTGGTGTGGGTCAATTTGTTTCTATGGGCGCACAAGTTGCTGAATTAAATAATATTGAAACCGCTGAAGTCATCATACCTATAGCTGGGTTTGATAGTGTTTTTTTACCTGAGCGCGTCAAAGGCGTCACTGCAACAGTGATTAAAACGGGCTTAAATGGTTTTACTCGCCAAGCGGTAATAGATCGTGATTTAGGTATTGTTGATAATGCTACGCGTATGAGTAGTTTGGTTGTTCGAATTGACGATCCGTATGGTTTAGTGAATAAACAACCAGCGATTAAGTTTGGCACTTATGTACAAGTTAATTTTGCCGGCACCATGCTTAATAATATCTATCGTTTACCGCAAGAACTGGTGAATAACCAAATGGTATGGATAGTTAATGATGAACAGCAACTTGAACCACGTAAAGTGAAAGTGATCCGCGAAGAAGGAGAGTTCTTTTATATTAGTGATGGTTTAGAGGCTGATGATCAATTAGTTGTTACCTTACCGGAGTATCCACAAAAAGGCATGGCAGTAAAAATTGCAGGCCTTCAAGATGCTAAAGAAATAGAGGCACCGAAAAGTGCATCTACTGAACAACTATAAAAGGTAGATTGAGTTATGAATAACACCGAACTACCCAACAAGGCTAAACAAACAGGGGTAATTGCTTACTTTGCTAATAACTCTGTTGCTGCTAATTTAATGATGTTTTTTATCATTGTAATGGGATTGATAAGTTACTTTACGATTCAGCGACAAATGTTCCCTAATATAGAAATTAACTATATTAATGTGTCGGCGAACTATCCTGGAGCCTCGCCACAAGAAATTGAAGAAAGTATTCTAATAAAAATTGAAGAATCATTAAAAGATATAACAGAGATAAAAAAAGGGGTGTATCGCGCATTTCGAAATGGCGGCACGGCCAGCCTTGAAATAAACACTGATGCCGAACTTACCGACGTGCTTGATAAGGTAAAACTACGCGTTGATGGTATTGCCACTTTCCCTGCTGGAATGGAACCGGTCACCATAAGTCAAGTGGAGTTTCGCCAAGACGTAATAGGTATGACGCTGGTGGCCGACTTACCCTTAATTGAATTAAAACCTATAGCCAATCAAATTGAGAATGAGCTGTTACAGCTATCTAATGTGTCATTGGTGGTTAATGACGTTCCTCTGGATGAGATCGCAATAGAAATTGAACCAGATACATTACGCCAATATAATTTAACTTTGTCGGACGTGGTAAATGCTGTACGTCGTTATTCGGCTAACTTTTCAGCTGGGCAATTAAAAACAGATGCAGGAGTTATTTCGGTTCGTGTAGAGAATCAGTTTTACTCGGGTGAAGAGTTTAGACAAATTCCGGTTAAAATTGGCGCTAATGGCGCAAAAGTATTACTACAAGATATTGCTGTTATTAAAGACCAGTTCACTGAAGGGGAGCGTTACTTTAAGTTTAACGGTGAAAATGCGGTTTACTTATCGGTAAAAGCAACCGAAGATCAAAATATTATTCCGGTGGCTGACTCGGTAAAAGCGTATATTGATCAAAAAAATAAAGAGTTACCGCTCGGTGTGCGTTTAGAGCCATTAATGGACTTTACCTACTACCTAAATGCGCGCTTAGATATGATGAAAGCTAACTTATTTCAAGGCGCTATTTTGGTAGCAATCATGCTTTCGTTATTTTTACGCTTTAAATTAGCGCTATGGGTAATGATTGGCTTACCTGTGTGTTTTTTAGGGGCGATGATGTTGATGCCGCTGTTTGGTGTCACTATTAATATTGTGTCCCTGTTTGCCTTTATTATGGTGCTGGGGATTGTGGTGGATGACGCCATAGTCATAGGCGAAAGTGCCTACACCGAAATAGAGAAAAAAGGCGGTGGTGTTGTTAATGTGGTCAATGGCGCTAAGCGAGTGGCAACCCCTGCAACCTTTGGTGTACTAACAACTATTGCCGTGTTTGCTCCGTTTACGCTTTCGAGTGGTCCTGAAAGTGCCTTCTTTTATGGTATTTCAGTGGTGGTTATTTTATGTTTAGTTTTCAGCCTCATTGAATCTAAATTAATTTTACCAGCACATATTGCGCATACGCATTTCTCACCTATTAATCCTGATGGTTGGCGAGCACGTTTTAATAACCGTTTTTTTGGCTTTGTTAATGGCCCTTATAAACAATTTATAGTGAACTGCATAAAATGGCGCTGGACGGTGATGTTTGGTTTTATTGCGCTGTTAATTTTAACCTTTGGTTTAATTTCATCTAATCAAGTGCGTATGATCCCTTCACCTAAGGTACCTCATGACTTCCCGCAAATTAATGTAGAAATGAACGACAATGTATCCGACATTCAAACCATTAATGCGATACGTGAAATTGAAGCTATGGTGCTAGAGGTTGATAGACAAACAGAGCGTGAAGAAGGCCAGAAGATGGTGCGTGATGTGCTAGTGTTCAATCAAGGTCGCACTGAAGCGCAATTACTCGCACCATTAGTTGACGAAGAACTGCGTCCATATAATGCATTTGAGCTATCTCGACGTTGGCGTGAAGCGATGCCGGTTATCGCTGGTGTCAAATCATTAACTATTCAAGATGATGTTGGCGGCGGAGGCGGCGGTAGTGGTGGCGAGTTTGGCTATTTACTATATGGCTCTGATATCGATACGCTTAATGATGCGGGTCGTCGTTTTATACAGCTATTACAACAGCAAGAAGGTTTGTTTGATATTAGCTCAACTATCGATCCTGCCAGTAAAGAAGTGCAAATGAGCTTAAAACCAGTTGCCTATGACTTAGGCTTAGATCTGGCGGCAATTGCGAACCAAGTAGGTGCAAGCTTTTATGGTGGTGAAGCGCAGCGCGTTATTCGCCGTGGTGAAGAGGTTCGGGTGATGGTGCGTTATCCTAAGCTCACTCGTGAGGCATTTTCATCACTTAAGCATGCGGTTGTTACAACGCCACAAGGCCGAGAAGTTTTATTAGGTGATGTGGTTGAGCTAACAGAAACACCGGGCATTAGTTATATTCGCCGTGAAGGTGGTTATCGTACTGTTTACGTTTATGGCAACATTGACGAGGAAGCAATTGAACCGAGTGAGGTAGTCAAACAAGTTAAAGAAAACTTACTACCACAGCTTCAAGAAGAATACCCAAGTGTTAAGTCTGAATTAGGCGGTGCAATAGAAGAGCAGCAAGCGCAAGCAAATGAGCAGCAACTGTTTTTTGCAGGCGGGATGATTTTAGTTTACATATTATTGGCCGTACCGCTTAAAAGTTATTCACAACCTTTAATTGTAATGTCGGTTATTCCATTTAGTCTGACAGGAGCAATTTGGGGTCACTTTTGGTTTGGCTTAGACATTAGTCTAATGTCGGGTTTTGGATTAATTGCCGCAGCAGGGGTGGTTATTAATGACTCCTTGGTAATGACTGATTTTATTAATCAAGCACGCCGTGCAGGAATAGATATTAAAGATGCGGTTATAGAGGCCGGTTGTGCTCGTTTTAGACCTATATTGCTGACATCTATTACTACATTTGCAGGCGTATTGCCGATTATGTTTGAAACCAGCTTACAGGCTAAATTTGTAATACCTATGGCAGTTGCACTTGGTTTTGCTGTGATGTTTGCAACCTTAATTACACTTATTTTAGTGCCATGTCTGTATATTATTTTAACGGATATTGGGGGGTTGTTTAAACGTCCATTTACTAGCCAAAAGGTTAAAGTAAGCTAACTTTGAGTGTTAAGGTTTTGCTTACACCATAATAAAAAGCCAACCAGCTTAAGGTTGGCTTTTTTATTTTATGTCGACACAACTAAGTGTAAGTTTCTGAATTGTATGTAATAAATCATGTTTGAGCAGCTGTTTATAATACTGGTAGCTTTGAGTTTAATTACAAGAGGCCAGCTATTGAGACGTAAATTAACCTTGTTTTTACAGAAAATCTCTTAACCAGAGTGCAGGTTAATTAAACTTAAGTGTCAGCTTTAACTTTTGATTACATTCTTTAGTTTGATCTTCGAGCTATGTCACACTATACTCACGCTGTTTTGGCAAACTAACCGAAAGGTTAGGACGCAAAGTTTCCGGTCTAAGGTTTTAGCATTAAAACTAAGATAGCGGGGCCGTCGCACAGGGTAATACCAACCTCACTGTGTGTCATCAGCCCTACAATGTAGTTAAAAGTATTTCTTTTATCCAATAAATGCTGGATAGTACCTATTAGATATTCTTAAGGTGTTGCTTTGTTTATGCATACGTCATTGGCCTGTGGAAATTGGATGCCAATAGGTTGTCTAAATCATCATACCCAATTGTTTGTAGGTGATATGGTGACGGTGACTTTTTATGACACGCAAGGAGAGCTAGTCGATTTATCATTTCAATATGAAATTATCACGGAAGAACAAGGTGAGCCACATAATTGGCCACGCTTTGTCGCGGAATATATTAATACTCATATACCCTTAGTCGAAGCAGGAAGAATGACTGAGCAAGGTTTAGTGGTAGCTTATCGTTCAAACCAGATTTATGCACTCGAAGGTTGCGGGATTACTCGTGCGGAATTAACTTTTCAATGTATTGCTAAATGTGATGATTACCAGGTTGTTAAGCCCGCATATGATTATATCTATCCTGAAAAGTGTGGTGTATATAATGCGGGTGTAAAAGTATTACAGCCAAAAACAGGCTTAATTTATAAATGTAAACCTTGGCCTTTCAGCCAGTTTTGCAATGTGAAAGAAGAAAATAATCCACTTTACGAGCCCGGTGTTGGACAAAGTTGGCACCTTGCTTGGCAGCAAGTTTCCCCTTAATGCTATTTAGCATTTTTCGGCCCACTCATTGAGTGGGCTTTTTTATGCACTTTTGAAAATTATGTTAAACTCCAGCCATCGAAATTTTTTATTGGTTTTTCTGTGGCTCTATCAAACTTATCGTTGTCTTCACTTCCTAATGCTCCTGTTGCGCGTAAACAGCCGCACACGTTAACAACACACAAAAAAATACGCATTGATGATTATTATTGGATGCGTGATGACGAACGTACAGATCCAGCGATGCTGGCACATTTAGCTGCTGAAAATGACTATTGTGAACAGCAACTAGCGCCTATTCAGTCTTTTCAGAAGCAACTGTTCGAAGAACTAAAAGGGCGGATTGTTAAAGACGATAATACTTTTCCCGTTAAAGATGGCCAGTATTGGTATCACTCTGAAGTACGTGGCGATGATGAATATTCTCGCCATTACCGTAGTCGTCAGATGGATGCCGCAGATAAGCAGCTACTGTTAGATGTAAATATACTTGCAGAAGGTTTTGAATTTTATGAATTAGGCGAGGTGGCAATTAGTCCTAATGAACAATTGTTGGCTTACTCTGAAGATACCGATGGCCGTCGTATCTATACCGTAAAGTTTAAAGTTATTGATAACGATGATTTACTTGAAGATGTATTAGAAAACACCGAAGGGCAAATCGTTTGGGCAAACGACAATAAAACGGTTTTTTACGTAAAGAAAGACCTTAAAACGTTATTAGGTTATCAAGTTTATCGCCATGTATTAGGTACTAAGCAAGCGCACGATGTATTGGTATATGAAGAGCAAGATCGAAGCTTTTTTATGGGGCTTGGTAAAAGCCGTGATGAGGGGCTGATCATTATTGATTTAGCCACTACAGAAACGAACGATACTTGGGTGCTAGATGCTGATCAGCCGCAAGGAGTGTTTACTCAGTTACTGCCACGCGAAGAAGGGCATGAGTTTGATGTTGATAAACTCGGCGATACGTTTTATATCGTGACTAATTGGCAAGCTAAAAACTTTCGTTTAATGACGGCTAATACAAGTACCATTGCAGATAAAACACAGTGGCTTGAGCATACTCCTCATCGTGATAGCGTTTTATTAGAAGGCGTAGAGCTGTTTGACGATTTCTTGGTGCTTACTGAGCGCGAGCAAGGACAAACACGCTTTGTGGTCATTAATAAGCAACAGCAGCGTATGACCTTAGAATTTGATGATCCTTGTTATTATGCTGCCATTGCAATGAATCCTGAGCATGATACGCACGTAGCTCGTATTTATTACTCAAGCCTCACCACGCCAGGTTCATTATTTGAAGTAGACTTAAATAATGGTGATAAAACTTTATTAAAACAACAGCAAGTATTAGGCAGTTTTGATCCGCAAAACTATGCCTCTGAAAGATTAATGGTAACAGCGCGTGATGGTATTAAAGTGCCCGTGTCGCTGGTTTATCGTAAAGATAGTTTTGCTAAAAATGGCACTAATCCACTGTTTCAATATGGTTATGGGGCGTATGGCATAACCATCGATCCGAGTTTTTCGAGTACCTCATTAAGCTTACTCGATCGTGGTTTTGTGTATGCCATAGCACATGTTCGTGGTAGTGAGATGTTGGGCCGTGATTGGTACGAGCAAGGCAAAAAACAACATAAGCAAAATAGCTTTAACGACTTTATTGATGTAACCAAAGCATTGGTTGAGCAAGGTTATGGTGCGCAAGATAAAGTGTTTGCTTCAGGCGGTAGTGCCGGTGGCTTACTAATGGGAGCGGTTGTTAACCAAGCGCCAGCGCTTTATTTAGGAATTGGCTGCCATGTGCCATTTTTAGATGTGCTAACCACCATGCTGGATGAGTCAATACCTCTAACTACCAATGAATACGATGAATGGGGTAATCCAAATGACCCTGCCTATTATGATGTGATTGCTCAGTATTCACCGTATGACAATATTACCGCACAGGCATACCCACATATTTTAGTGACTACCGGTTTGCATGATTCACAAGTGCAATATTGGGAGCCGATGAAGTGGGTGGCTAGAATGCGTGAATATAAAACTGACGATAATATTTTGGTGTTTAAAACCGATATGGATGCCGGTCACGGCGGCGCATCAGGGCGTTTTAAAAGCTTGGAAGAAAAAGCCCTTGAGATGGCATTTTTTATTAGCCTAATAGACTTTTAATCCCGCAGGGTTTACTTTTATAGTGCGCTGTGTGAAGTATAGGACCTGTTTATCTTTCGAGGTTACTTTTGCCGCAGTATGTTTGGTTTTTAGGCAAGGCAGAGCCTATGTAGTGTGGTTATTCCCCATAAATAGGCGATAACGTAGCATAAATGCCAAACATGCGCTGCCCGAAGGGTTCTGCCTAGGGGCGATTAACTCTTTGTTATTACATGGATGTAAGTAAGGGGCGATAGCAGGACGCGGTAGCTTTGCTCGATTTTTACTTAGCCTACTAGGTTACAAATCTCGCGCCGCGATTAAATCGCCCCTAGATTGAACAAATTTTAATCCTGAAAGGTCAACAGGCCCTAAATAACAAAGGAACCGTGTTATGTGTTTAGCTGATGAAATAAAACGAAGGAATAACGTAAAAATAATTGGGAAAGGGCAGAAAACGCTGCTTTTGGCTCATGGTTTTGGTTGTGACCAAAACATGTGGCGCTTTTTAATTGCGTCATTAGCCGATAACTTTAGCATTGTTTTATTTGATTACGTTGGCTCGGGCGCGTCCGACATTTCACAATACAGCAAACAACGTTACAGTAATTTAGACGGGTATGCGCAAGATGTTATAGATATATGTGACGCCTTACAGCTATCAAAGGTGGTATTTGTTGGCCACTCGGTTAGTAGCATGATTGGTGCTATAGCTGCTAATAAAAAGCCTGAATATTTTTCAAACTTGGTTATGATATGCCCGTCGCCATGCTTTTTAAATGATCCACCAGATTATGCAGGGGGATTCGAAACACAAGATCTACTCGAACTCCTTAGTATTATGGATAAAAATTATATTGGCTGGGCTAATTACCTTGCACCATTAGTGCTTGGAGATAGCAACACCCATGAATTTATGCGGGAGTTGTCAGGCAGTTTTTGTTCAACGGATCCTGTGATTGCCAAAACATTTGCAGAAGCAACGTTTTTATCTGATCACCGACACTTATTAACAGATATTAATCAGCCGACATTAATTTTTCAAAGTCAAAATGATGCATTAGCCGCCGTGACTGTGGGTGAATATATGCATGAGCGAATACCACACAGCAAGCTTAGTGTAATTGCAGCTGATGGACATTGTTTGCACATGACACACCCGAATGAAATTGCGCAAATAATGATTGAATATTTGCAGTAACCTCAGTGAACAATACAATTACGCAATACAAAATTAATTACACTCCAGATGACTTTGCCTGTGGTGCCTGTGTGACTGACGCTAACAGAATCATTATTTACGTTAATAGTTACTTTACCAACGAACTCCAATGGCAGCCAGAGGTGTTGCTGGGGAAAAATGTAGATACGGTGTTTACTAAGTCATCAAAAATATTTTTTCAAAGTTATTTAATTCCCACCCTATTACATGAAAAAAAATGTGAAGAAATGCAACTTCTTATAATGAACGGCAAAGGCGAGCGTTTACCTGTTACAGTGAATGCGCATATTGGGTCTGATCATTGTATTTATTGGAGTTTTTTTAATGCCTCGAAGAGAGATTTACTTTATGAGGAGTTACTAAAAACACGTTCAGTATTGGAAGCACAAGCCGAACAGTTAAAGCAGCTGGCTGCTACTGATGAGTTAACGCAATTACTCAACCGAAGAGAAATGAAAGTCAGAAGCACGCTAATGCTTGAGCAAGCTGCAAGATCGCATCAGATTGTGAGCTTGTTAATGCTCGATATAGACTTTTTTAAAATCATAAATGATACCTATGGCCATATGAAAGGTGATGACATACTAAAAGAATTGGGTGCTAAGCTTAACAGCGAGTGCAGAAAAACAGATCTTGTTGCGCGTATTGGTGGTGAGGAATTTTTAATTATGTTACCAGATACAAATCAAGAGAATACGTTACTATTTTGCCAAAAGCTGCATGCGTTAGTTGCAACAATTAAAGTTGAAAATACGCCAATAACAATAAGTATTGGTGTGAGTATTGCTGATGAAAAAATGTCTTTTTCCGCGCTTTACGCCCAAGCAGATAAGGCGGTATATCAAGCAAAAGAGCAAGGCCGAAATAGAACTGAATTTTTTCAAGCGGTAAAGTAACTTAAAACATCACAGAGTATGTTTATTAAGTAGGCCAGCTCTTTAAAAGCTGGCCTACTTGTGGTTATCTAAAAATTAATTTAAATAGGCTTTAAGCATCCACACTAGCTTCTCTTGCTCAGTAATATAATCACTCATCAATGAAGCCGTACCTTCATCTTGTGCATCACTTGCTTGCTCTAAAATATCGCGCTGCATTTTAATTAAGATGCTGTAACCAGCGAGTAAGTTTTCGACTGCTGCGACACCATCGCTGATATTTTTTGCTTCTTTAATTTTGCTGATCTCTAAGTAATCAGAAAATGCATGCAGTGGTGAGCCATCAAGCGTTAAAATACGCTCAGCGACTTCATCTACTTTTAAAAGTAATAGGTTATAAATTTCTTCAAACTTGATGTGTAGTTCAAAAAAGTTGCGACCTTTAATATTCCAATGAAAACCGCGGGCATTCATATATTGAATTTGATAACTACTTAGCAGGGTATTGAGTGACTTGACGATATCTTCACTTTTCGCGCTGTTAAGACCAATTGCGTTTACCTGTGACATAACTTCTCCTTAATAAACTGATAAGATGTTTTCTAAACACTGAAGCAAGTATCAGCCATTTTTAGTAATCTGTAAAATGGTTAAAATCGATAACCTCAATAGATTTTACCTATTAGCCAACCTGCTGTAGTAATTAACTTGTTCGTACAATAGAGATGGGCTCCAATCTTAAAAAAACCACCCCAAAAATCAAAATAACCGCAAATAGCTTAATAAAAGCACAATAAGATGATCTAAAACAAGCTTTTATAGCAAGCTATTACATGGCGAGTGGTTATTTGATTTAGGTCAAAATTAACGTTTCTAGTCGGCGCATAATCAACACAGATAAATTTGATGGAGAGATAACATGCAGGCTAAAACACAAAAAGAAAGTAAAATGGAATTAGTTGTTATTGGTATAGCGTTGTTGGCATTTGTAGTTGGCTTAGTCGGCCATTTAGCAGGAGCAAGTTTTGCTAACTTTGATACCTTTGGCTATATCGCAGCGCCAACACCACTGATCTTAGCAATCATCGCATTTGTTGCCTATAAAGTGGCTGCTAGTGCAGAAGATTAAACCAGCAACTCAACAATATAATTCATCACTTGGCGTGAGTAGATCATACTGGTGTGACTTAAATGAAACACTTTATGTTCTGCCATGCCTTTGAGTTTGGTTTCATCAATTAATACCGTGCCATCTGATTGACTACCTTTGGCAATTAGCGGCATGAGGCCGATCGGTAAATCGCCAGCAATACTATAAAGCTTGGCATTAAATGGCCAATCACCATTTTCGGTCAGTAAAAATTCCACACTGTTTTTTAAAAATATATCAAAGCCTTTTTGCTGCATTCTGCGGGCTATATGGCTGCCTTTATGCGGTGTGCCTAAAGTAATAACTTTTGTTACGTTTTGGCTTTGCTCTGAATTTGCAGCAAGGTATGCGCGCGCCACCAGTCCGCCCATTGAATGACAAACAAGGGCCGTATTTTTATCATTAATAAAATTATCAATCTGTTTAAAAATAGCGGCGCGATCGGGAGACAATGTATTGTAAGAGAGGTTGAGAATATCCAACCCAGACTTTTCGAGCTGCGAGCATAAAGGGCGCATTACAAAGCCAGACATATACAATCCGTGTAATACCACAACGCGTTTAACAGTCATACACCCTCTTAATCTATTGAACCTACAATTACATTAATTGTACTGGTTTTATTTCAATGTTAACTGAATCAGAGCTCACCCATACATCACCATCTTGAATGGTAATAGTCAGCGATATATTGCGATCAACCAGCGCTGCCAGCGCTTGAGTTGTAGCAAAATCTAAACTAAAAATACTTAAATTTTTAAACTCATACAATTTAGGTTGATGCTTTTGCCACCAAATTGCTTGGTTGTTTTCACCATAAGTGTATAGCACCACTTTTTTAGCTTTATTACAGGCTTTTTTAACACGCTTTTCATCAGGTAAACCAAGCTCAACCCACAGCTCGATCTCATCGCTATAACTTTTATGCCACAGCTCTGGTTCATCATCAGCCGATAAACCCTTAGTAAATTCTAAACCATCACAGGCATTAAGTGCATAGGCAAGCAAGCGGATCATCAAGCGTTGCTCGGTTTCTGAAGGGTGTTGTGCCAAGGTTAAATTAAAGTCTTGGTATACGTTGCGGTCCATATCGCTTAGCGATAACTGCGCTTTAATAATCGTCGATTTAAGAGCCATAACAGTTTATTTAAAAAAATTTGCGTCAGTATAGCGCAATAATACCCAAACCACCTCAAGATACAGAGCCCAGCGTTTCACAGGGGGTTAATACCAAGGCGTAACTTTGCAAAAGTGTAGTCACTGTTAAGTAGTCATAACGCAGAGATCAAGTTGCTGTGAAACGTCCTAAGGATTGGTTTAAAAGCGATTGATACTGCGTTATTGATTTTAACAATAGAACCACTATTACTTGCAATCAATGCCTTGCCTAAATCACTTTTAATTCCAACTGAAACTCAGATCTTAAGGTGGTTTGGGTATGTGACCTGAACCAGTTAAAAATTACATACTCTGTAAAGTTATATACTAATAACCAACTGAAGAAATCCATGCGTTTAATCAAATTAAAAGAAGTAATCGAAAAAACATCACTTGGCCGCTCAACAATTTATGAGTTTATGATTAAAGGTACATTTCCAAAGCAAGTTTCTCTAGGTGCAAAATCTGTAGCCTGGCTTGAGTCAGAAGTTGATGATTGGATAATGGAAAGAATTGGTGAAAGGGGATAGGCTCATGTAGTCATCTAATCTGTACTAGTGTGATTACCAAGGGATTATGTCGGTCTAATTACCGAGCGACTTTGTCGTAAATAGCATATCAGCCAGTTGCTAAACTGGCTACCTTTTATGCCGATTCAGCCAGAGCATTAGATTTTTCGACTCGCAATGCGGTGGTATTCATATTGTTTCTTAGCCACATGCTGCGCACACCGCCCGCGCTAATATCAACACCAAGGGCTTCACTGAGCTTTATCGCGACTTTCTGCTGACCAAGGTGAGGGTGTTCAATTGAGAATTGCACAACGGCGTCTTCTATCGCCTTATCCACACAGTTTTTGTGCCGTAGATTAGGTGTTTCTTGGCGTTTTAATGCTTCAGGGCCACCTCGCTTAACTAGTCTTAAGTGCCGATGAATAGTGTCTCGTGATACGCCACTTTGGCGTGATGCAGCGCTGACGCTTCCGAGTTTTTCGATTAACGCTAATACTTCAAGTTTCTTCTGTACTGCCAAGTCTTCTGATGCCAGTTTGCTTGGTTCATTAACTTCCGAGATCTTGAGTTTGCGACCAGCGAAGTGAGCGGTAAACCCTTTTTTACTCGTGTTCCTTATCTCGATTTTCTGATTGGCAATGGAGTGCTTGAGCGGTGAATCTATTAGGTAGAACTTATTGCCATAACTGAAGGTATGGTCGTTACGTATTTTACGATGGTCTTTAATGACGCAGATATCATCAAGGTTGATGTGTTTCGACAGAGGCGTAAATTCAGGTGCTTGCTGTGATTTTACTTGAACTTTCGACTGCCAGAACTGCGGAATGAAGACATGCTTAAGGTAGGCATTGGCAGCGGCAATATCGTTAATATTGTTCAACCTAAGCTCGGGAACAAGGCGGTCTTGAAAGGTATCGAATGCTCGCTCAATACGGCCTTTGCCTTGGGGTGAATTGGCAAAGATGATTTCAATGCCCAGCTCCTCACAAGCCCTCTGCATCTGTGAGAAGTTGCAGCGTTTAGGGCCGCCGAAGATACCGGCTCTGTCCACATAAAGCGTTTTAAACACACCTTTCGTTTCGATACATTCTCTCATGACTTTCAGGCATCCAACGGTGGTCTCTGACGGGAAGAACTCAGCATATACTTCACTGGTCGCATCATCAATCATGGCAATTAAACAGTGCTTTTTATCCCCAAACCAGCGATGTGGACTGCCATCCATTTGCATCATTAGACCCGGTGCTTCCATGCGCTCTCTGCGCTTTCGAACATTGCTACGTCTTCGTTTGGCTCGTTTAACGTGATGAATATCATGTGCCCAACCGCGTAGGGTTTCACGCTTAATAACAATGTTCTCATTCGTAGCTAATTGTTCAGCCAAGTGCAACAGATTCAAATCGTAATATTTTTCCTGAATCAATTTTTGAACCACTTTTTTATTGATACCGGCGTTTTGTTGGGTGGGGCTTTGCCACTGTTACCATGAACAGCGAATTGAATACCGACTTGCTGATATTGCTTTACGTAGCGTTCAATAGTGCGTCGAGACTTACTGAGTAACTTAGCAGCATTGGCAATTGTTATCCTGCCTTCAACCACTTTAGCTATGATGTCAACGGTGAGTTGAGCTTTAGAATCCATCACAATCATCCTCAACATGCCTTCTAGTATTCCAAAAACAAAACACTAACAGACACGTAAAAAAGTGACCGACAAATTCCCTTGGTAATTAGCGATTACGACAGAATCGCTTGGTAATTAAGATACGACAAAGTCGCTTGGTGTTAACAATCTAATCTGTACTAGCTCAGACTTGATCTGACAGTTACCCATTCTATTATGGTGTCTGTCAGCTTAGATTTGAGCTAAATTTTTCTCAGCCCAAATCGTTTTTCCATCTGTTAATGTTTCAAGTGGTGTTCTACCACAACATATTTTTCCTTGATGAGTTCGTTCATTATTATAATAAACCATCCATTCGTCCAGATCCTTTTGTAATTCCTCAAGTGAATCATAGAGCTTTTTCCTAAATGTAACTTGATAAACTCATTCAAGATCGTTTTATGAAACCTCTCACAAATACAGTTAGTTTGAGGTGACATCGCTTTTGTCTTTGTATGCTCAATATCATTGATCGCTAAGTATAATTGGTAATCGTGATGCTCTACCTTACCACAATACTCAGTGCCTCTATCAGTGAGTATTCGGAGCATTGGCAGCTCATATTCTTCGAAGTACGGTAGTACTCTGTCATTAAGGATGTCCGCCGCTGTGATGGGCGTTTTAGTTTTATAAAGTTTAGCAAATGCAACTTTGCTAAATGTATCAATAAATGTTTGTTGATAAATGCGTCCAACACCTTTTAAGTTGCCGACATAGAAAGTATCTTGTGACCCAAGATAACCTGGATGTATCGTTTCAATTTCACCACAGGCCTCATCATCAGTTTTCTTCTTTTCCAGCGCAGTAACTTGCGCTTCGGTCAAGATGATACCTTCTTTGGCTACTTTATCTTCAAGTGATTTTAAACGCTTTTTGAAGTTCTCTAGATTATTTCTAAGCCAAATTGAGCGAACTCCACTACCAGAAACAAAGATACCATTTCTGCGTAATTCATTGCTTGCTCTGTGCTGTCCGTGGGCTGGAAATTCAATTGCATATTCGACAACTGCTTTTTCAATTACAGGGTCAATACGGTTCTTTAAATTTGCACCTCTACGACTTTTATCAATCAGTGCATCAAGGCCACCTTCATCAACAAGTTCTTTATAGCGATAAAATGTATCTCGAGATGTGCCCATTACTTTGCATGCTTTAGAGACATTACCAAGTTCTTCAGCAAGATTGAGTAAACCAGCTTTGTGTTTAATGATTGGATTGTTAGTATGTAGCATGAGAGTTACCTCTTTTCATTTTGATTAAAGATTCGACACCTTTATCAAAACGGGTAACTCTCACTTTTTCAAGTGAATTGTCAGATCTTGTCTGAACTAATACAGGTCAATAGTTAGATTTATCGATAAGTTCGAAAAACTTTCTTCCTATCGCTCTGGTATTAAGGTTCGAGTGATTAATTAAAAGAGCATTTTCATCTATATACTCCGCAAGTATCTTTCTGGCAATTTCTTTATCGCCGCTATCCTGATTAAAAACCTGAATTTGTAAACTATCACGTAGAACCACCTTATAGGCTCCAGAACTTGTAGATATAAGTGCCTCTTTAATTACTTCTCCTATATCCTCGCCTACTCTAATAGACTTTCTAATAGTTGGTTCAGTTGTCATTTTACTATGACGTATAAATGCTTTGATCGTGTGGCGCATATACTCATTTATAGGGTTAATGTCACCAGACATTTCCTGCGCTAATAAGCTTGTGAGTAAGTCAGTTATGCAGTTTCCTCCAGATGCCCAATAAATCCAGTACTTTTTATGTAGGCAGTCTTGAAGGTGTAAATTTTCATATTCAGCAGATAAAAGGTTGTTTTCAACATTTGGTGTTACAAAAACTGTGCTGAAATTTTTAATCCTAGGCTCATCTTCAATAACCGCTTTATAATAATCATTTAATTGTTTTGGGTTAGCAGCACCAACTTTAATTTTATTTTCTATAATTATTCTATGGATTTCTTGGCGCTTTTCTCCCAAAATAGTTAACTGTATATCTATGTCTTTTCTGCTACCGTTGAGTTCATAAGGCTCTTCCAAAGATACCTGGGCATCAACAAAGTCCATTTCTAATATTGATTTGAAACGTTCTTTATCCAATAAATTTAGAAATACACGGACAAAAGCATCGCCTAGTCCATGGTCTTTATTGCTATCTAGAAGGTAGCCCAGCATTGCTGACATACTTGGTTCATGCAGCCTTGATTTACCCTGACTCAAAACATGGAAAATATTCATCAAATAACCTTAATGTATTAGTTTTATTTTTGGTTTAGAGAGCTATTGTTTTAAACTTATTTTTGGATAATTCACCCTCAATTATCCATTGCTCATTACTTTGCAACCATACGCCTTTCAAATAGCAGATACCTGAATTTGTGATTTTAACTTCTGAAAATTTTATACTCATATAAAAATCTGAATCAGTGGTATAGTTTGTGTATTTAATAGGGACGCGCGAAGCAAAGTAAAATCCACCCTCATCAGGTTGCCAGTAACAACGACAAGAACAATTAAAGTTGCCTAAGCTATCTGTACCCGAAAGCGATACGATAATTTCTTCACTTTCTTCGAAAAATAAGCCGTCTGCATCAAGAAGCCATTCGCCATCTTCTACTTCTAAAGGCCCAGAAAAAAAGAGTTCTTTTGCAGGTGCAGAGCTTAATTTTTTGTCTTTTGCGATTATTTTTTTAATTCCTTCTGGTGTTAACTCAACTTTATTTGCTCTATATATTTTTCTGTTTCCAGGGGCTTGTATTTGAGTCGGCTCTTTATTGCGTTGCTTGACTCGTTTTCCTTTTTTAGCTTTATAAATAACTATTAATGGATATGATTTATTTGCAGACAGAGAGTGAATAATGAGATTTGTTAGTTCGCTGCCTTCATGAATTTGTGGGAAATAAATCGCTTTCAAATTATCTAGATTAAGTAACCAATTCTGAAGGTTTCCAAAATCTTCAAAAAAAACATCGGTATCAGAAAAGCTAAGCTGCAAATAATCCAGGCCTATAAATGGCCATAAATCTTTACTTTCGTATTGTTCGGCATTATCTAATATAATATTTAGACCTTTTATTTTATCCCCCAAGTAAGCTAATTCAGAAAGCTCACAAGGCATTACAGGCTTCTTTGAATTGGCCAAGTTAAAAAATGATAAAGGGTACTTTTCGATTAGCGCTTCAATCTTTGTAGTTCCCTCGGGAAGAATATCTAGTTCATGCATGTCCATTGTTAAACCTATTTAAGCTGATGAAATGTTTTTATTGTTTTGAAATTATTTTGCTTTAACAGCCTGTAGAAGTAAAAGCTGAGAAGTCCAAAATATGGTTAATATATTAACAAGAATTTATATGTCATTTTATAGTAAACTCTACTTATAACCAAAAAGTACAAAAGCATGGTTTTGCTTTTAGTACCCACATTAGTACCCATAGGCTACGGCCTGAAATTAAAGGTCATAAAGTCAAATGAGTAGAGCAGGAATACAGTGGTTCCCTGGGCATATGAATAAAGCCCGTAATGAAATTAAAGAAATAATGCCACAAATGGATGTGATCATTGAAGTGCTTGATGCGCGCATTCCTTACAGTAGTGAAAACCCGATGGTGGCGACGTTGCGTGAAGGTAAGCCGGTCATCAAAATTTTGAATAAAGCTGATTTAGCCGATCCTAAAATGACGCAAACGTGGAAGGATTACTTTGAGCAAGAAAATGGCGTAAAAGCGATTGCGTTTGGTAATGATAAAGCGGCTGAAGTTCATCGTATTAATGAACTGTGTAAAAAATTAGTACCACACAAAGTCGGTGCTGATAAGCAAATTAAAGCCATGATCATGGGTATTCCTAACGTGGGTAAATCTACGTTAATTAATGTGTTAGCGGGTCGTATTGTTGCGAAAACAGGCAACGAACCGGCGGTTACTAAAGCGCAGCAACGTATTAAGCTAGAAGACGGCATCATGCTTTACGACACACCGGGTATGTTGTGGCCAAAAGTTGAAAATGAAAACTCAGGCTACCGTTTAGGTGCTACAGGTGCGATACGTGATACCGCACTTGAATATGAAGAAGTCGCTAGTTACACCGCTGAATATCTATTGCGGGCGTATCCTGAACTTTTAAAAGCGCGTTATAAAATTGATGAATTACCTGAAAATGATTGGGAATTTGTTGAAATGGCGGGTAAAAAGCGTGGTTGTATTCGTGGTGGTAACCAAATTGATACTTATAAAATGTCAGAAATTCTAATTAATGAATTACGCGATGGCATAATTGGTCGTATCACTATGGAAACTCCAGCTATGCGTGAAGAAGAAGAAGTGATGGTTGCAGGGCTTCGTGCTGCAGCTGAGGCTAAAAAAGCCGCTAAAGAAGAAGAGAAAAAACAACGTCGAGCACGAGCACGTAAAAACCGCCGGTAATTGTTTTTCCACTGGTTAGCTCACTAAATTACAGACATAAAAAAAGCCCGTAAGGGCTTTTTTAGTTTCATATCTACCGTCACCGATATGAGCAATGTAGCAAGTAAAATAGTAGGGCGGTTACCTGTCACCAACATCAAGGGGCGTTGCGGTTAGTAACAGGTAACCTTAGCTGTTTACGTGCGCCACACGTGTTTCAGGGTCGAGAAACAAATCAGTTTATTCCGTACAAGTCGTTGTGCTTTGCGTCTTGTTGATATTGATTATCAGTTAGATCTTATGATCTGTCAACACCCATTTGCAAATAATTCTCATTTATTTTATTTGCTGATAAAAACAACAAATAAAGCACTTTGTTGGCATTAATATTACACAGCCCGACTTCTTGCTGATATTAGATTATTTTGCATTGCTAATGCTTATGGCGTCTTATTACTTGCAATGCGGTTATTTATTTGTTCTACCAATTCTTTATCTTTGCTTCCTTCGCTATTAACTATAAGTAAAAAGTGCTCGCCTTGTTTGTCGATAACTTTAATCACTGTATTATCAAGTTGTGTTCTGCCATAAGTGACTTCGACGCTAGTAACATCCTTAAAGTGTTTTAAGTTTGATTCAAGTTGGCCTTGTTCATTTTGCCAATAGCTAAAAATGTAGTTGTCGCTTATACCATTGCCGTCGTTACGAAAATCTACCCACGCATCGCTGTAAAAATATAAAACATCTTCATCAATAGGTACTAATTGATGGCGTTTTAAGAATTGCATTTGAAATGACCACAATTTATCGCCTTTTACGATAGCGGTACTCGGTAATAAATAGACTTCTTCCAGTAAGCTTAAAAATAAAATAGGTACCCAGATTATGGCGATAACTATATTTCTTACTCGCCATTTAGAATTGTATGCAAGTGCGTCAGATGATTGGTTTAGGTGTTGAATGTAATTAACTAATGGCAGCCATAAAAATGGCAGGATACAAATAGCTATAGTAGTTGCTTCGTCAATACGGGTCATGAGACTTGCCAAAATAACCAGTAACCACGCAATAATTGCCAAGACGTTTGGCATGATTTTATTTTTATTGTGCTGCGTTTGGCTGTGTGCAACTAGCTCTAAATATAAAGAGTAATAAAAAAATATCGCGAAAATCCCGCGAGCAATCGGCATGATATGACTATTTTGCTGTATTTTAATTGCTTTCCAGTTGCGATAACTCCAGTAGTTAATAAAAAGTCCTAAAGTAAAAATACTATAAAGAATAAACTTTGCATTAGTAACTGGGTAAAACTGCGCATCACTAAATGTTGGGCGCTTTGCTGACTCGATACGCCATGCCACAATAAAAAATATCAGTGCGAGCAGGTAAGCAAGTAATACTACAATGATCCAATTATCGTTTAAATCAAAACTGCTAGTGGTATCTGCAGTTACATATTTAACAATGCCAAACTGCGCATTGTCGATTAGCTTGTCTCGTTCGCTCAGGTACAGTTTAATCTGATCAGCTGGAATATGATCTTGTTTGGCGCTAAATGAAAAATCGAGTGTTAATATATTGTCCGTAAAGTGGATATTCTTTTTGAAATTAAAGAACGCATTATCAATTTCACTTTGCTTATTATCAAAGTGCCAATTTGGTTCTTCAAATTTTATTTTAATAGTTGTTTCAATATTATTTGGGTACTTAAAATACAGCGGCGTTGTGCGATTAATTTGATCGGGTTCGTAAACGCTATTTTGTATCTCTGAGGCATAAAAGTCAGCTCTGAGTCCTTCGTCGTCAGGTTGCCAAAAATCATTAATAAGGTAAAACTCGTCACTTAACAGCTCGCCGTTATTTGTATTCTCAGTTACCGTCATCGGCTTATCAATGGCTATGCCTTGAAAATAGCCTTGGTAATATTCTAGGTAATCTTTCGCTATTTTATCGAGTCCATTGCGGGCTAATGAACTGCGTCTATTTACAGCATCAAACTGGCTATATATGTAACTAGTTTGAAATGTTGTTGGCTGTTCAGGTTTAAGAGCTATGGTGTAGTTATCATGTGTTTTAATTGTAATACCATCTACAGGGGGACTCATTTTTGTAAGCTGTTGCTCAAAAGGTTTAACAATCAAGGCATAACCATAATTTGGTTGTGCTAAATGCGCTAAAGTTCCGGTTTGATAGTTTATTGTTGGATCTAGCCAATAACGTTGACCTGCATGCTCAAGCGTGACAATGACATGATCAAATATTTGTGCTGAGGCTGGTAGTTCAATTAACCGTTTACCTTCGTCAGTGTTCACTAATGCAGGATAGGCTTTGATCCCCATTGCTTTAAGTAATGAAATTAGCAGTACGGTTTTGTCTTTACAATCACCATAACGAAGTGCCAGAGTTTCAGATGCCGACGTTGGTTGGTGGGAGTTAGTACCCATCTCCAAGCCTAAATAACGAACCTCGTCTTGACTGAATTTTAATGCAGCGGCGATACGATCGGAGGCTTGTGGATTACGCATGGCTATTTCATCGGCAATGAGTGTTACAGGATCTGTTACTTCTATTGCGGATTGATATAAAGGGGCTGCCCAGTTAGCAACTTCCTGCCATGATTTTAATTCAGAGAAAAAAACCTGTTTATACGGGTTATACCAATATGGTGTTTGGCTTGAAGATGTGATTGTTGCTTGATTGTGTAAGCTGATTTGATAGTCATGACCAACAGCGAGCGGGGTGTCTTTTATGTCAACCTCGCCGTTAATTGTATTGATATAAAGTGGTGTGGGTTTTTGCCATAACACACGCATAAATTGTTGCGCCACCGGTACCGACCAGTTTAATGTGCGAGACGCGCTAAAATGTTGGTAAATAGGGTTGCGGCCAGTAATCGTAAAGCTGTAATCGAGCTGGTCGTTAATGCGCATATCATCAACAATAATATTTAAACTTAGGCTGCCGTTGTAAATTCCATTGGCTAATTCGGTTTCTCGTTGTAAGACCTTAAATTGTGCGCTAGCGAGTTTATTTATGTATTGCCCATCTCGGATAAGGCCAAGACTATTGAGTGTGAGGGTTTGATAACTGGGATCAAAGTCTAAATTAAGTTGGCTAATGTAATCGATGCCAGTTTGGTTCACCGCCTGCATCACAGTACGCGTGAAGCGCTGCTGAGGATGTTGAGCAGATACTTTTATTTGGGTATCAAGTAATCGGTAATAAGTACCATCGACGATTTGGTTGACTGGGATTTCCGTTTTAATCAGTGGCTGTTGTTTCACCCAATCATCTGCAGCTTGGATTTGGTATTCTTGGCTGGTGCTATAAAAACTTATAACTAAAAAACACACACTGAGTGTGAGGCTCGTTAATTGAGTCCATTTCATTATTGTTCTTCTTTTTGGCTGGTTTTAAGTGTCCCTATTGTTGTTAGATTACCAAGCTATGGCTTATAAGCCAATAAAATACAGGGTATTATCTTGGTAAGGTAACTAATACACGAGTACCTTGACCTTCAGGATTGGCTAATAATTGTAACTGACCACCTTGATTACGAATGAGTTCGCGGCTGATCA
Source organism: Pseudoalteromonas sp. SG41-1 (assembly GCF_014164575.1). NCBI lineage: Bacteria > Pseudomonadati > Pseudomonadota > Gammaproteobacteria > Alteromonadales > Pseudoalteromonadaceae > Pseudoalteromonas > Pseudoalteromonas sp. SG41-1. The sequence continues at coordinate 92,805 of NZ_JACJFL010000004.1, read as the reverse complement.
CTAAACCGATCCCTGCGCCTTGCGCTTTTGTTGAATAAAAAGGCACAAATAGGTTTTCAGGATTTGTAATACCAGTGCCGCTATCGAGCAGCTTAATAACAACTTTATCTTTATGTTGTTGCCAGCTAAGAGTAGGTGCGCTTCTACCTCCGGCTTCAAAGGCATTTTTAATTAGGTTGATCAGTGCTTGTTCTAACTGGCCTAAATCTACATTGAAGTGCTGAGGTTCAGTTGCTTGAATAACTAACTGTGGAAATAAGGCATGTAATCTCAGATTGATTTGTTTTGTGGTTACGGCTTGCTTATTAGCGGCAGGCAGCTGTGAAAAGGCACTGTAACTGGCTACAAAGTCGAGCAAATGCTGGGCGCGTTTTTCAATCACTTGTAGCATGTCGCTGGCTAAATCAGGTGCATTACTGATCTGTCCTTGCTGCTTCATGATCTGAAGAGACTGACTCATTGAGTAAATCGGTGTGAGGGAGTTTCTAACTTCATGATTAAGTACGCGTATTAATCGCTGCCATACTTGTTGCTCGTTGCTACGTAGTTGTTGCTCAATCGAAAATAATGTCAGTAATTCGTAGCTTCGCCCTGCACGCCAAAATGTTTGTGATGAGATATGAAAACGCTGCTCAAAACATGAATCATCATGTTGTTGCCACATGCCTTGGTTATATATGAGGCCGAGATTATTTGCTGTTAAACCTGCAACGTTAGGAGTGGTTAAACTATTTAAGAATGCTTGATTAGTGAAATAGACTAATCCGTGCGGGTCTAAAATAACAATGGGTAAATCAAGCATGCCAACAAACTCAAATACAAACTCTTCGGTTTGTATGTAATGACGTTTATTTTTAGCAATTTTGTTACTGAGTTTATTAAAGTCGGCTTTTAAGCTTGTAATGCGCCCACCTTGGTATTTGGCTAAGTGCCAGCTATTGCTTTCGTTATTCGCAAGGGCATCAAGTTGTAAGCCAAACCGATCGAGTACATCAGTAACTAGCCGATAACTTTTTAGCGCCGCAAGTACCGTTAGAGTGATCAACGGCAATAATATACTGATACTGGCAAACCAATCTAAATCCCAGCTGATCGTAAGCAAAATACATAACGTCAGCAGGATAAAAACCATCAAATAAAGGTAGCGTTTAAGGTGCTGTTCAAGTGACTGGTTGGTTGGCATTTAACTGTCTGCTTCTTTTAAATCAAGCTGATGCTTATCGATGCGCCTGTAAATAGCTGATTTACTTAATCCTAAAAATTCCCCAGCAGCAATAACATTGCCATTAAATTCAGCCAGTGCTTTTTGGATCATTTGTTTTTCTAGCTCCTCCAGCGGTAATAGCGGTAATGATTGATTGGCTGCTGCGCTATGGCTGATGCTTGCTTCACTACTGGGTTGTGCAAGAATTAAATCACAGGCGCCAATATTGTCGTTGTCGCTCATAATCACGGCTCGCTCAACACAATGGCTAAGCTCTCTTACATTACCAGGCCAATGGTACTGGGTAAGCGCCAGCGTCGCTTCGCCAGTCAGTGTCATGCCGCTGCGCTGATATTTTTTACTGTGTGTTGCCAACAAGTGATTAGCCAGCTCAACGATATCTTCCGGGCGTTCGCGCAGGGGCGGAATGTGTAGTTCAATGGTGTTGAGTCGAAACAGCAAATCGCGGCGAAATTCGCCCTCTTCAATCGCTTTGGCAAGCTCTGCATTGGTTGCAGCAATAATACGAACGTCGGCAATTTTGGTTTGACTGGAGCCGAGCACTTCAAATTCTTGGCTTTCGAGTACGCGCAGCATTTTACTTTGCAACTCCAGCGGCAAAGTGGCTATTTCATCTAAAAATAAGGTACCGCTATTGGCTATTTCAAAGCGGCCTAAGCGGTCTTCTTTGGCATCAGTAAAAGCGCCTTTTTTATGACCAAATAATTCACTTTCAAATAATGATGGGGCAATAGCACCAATGTTTACGCTAACGAAGCGTTGCTCACTGCGGTTTGAATGTTGATGTATGTAATGTGCTAAGAGGCTCTTGCCAGTGCCATTTTCGCCAGTAATTAAAATGCTGGCATTGGTTTGGGCTGCGCGTTTAGCTCGGGCTAATAACTGTTGCATAGTGGCTGACAGGGCAATGTAATTAGCATCGCTGGTGCTATGCAATGCTTTTAAACAAGCATTGTCGTGGTTGGTTTTTTGTTGTTTCAGCTGCTGTTGTACCACCGCAGTTAAGCGCAGGTTGTTCCATGGCTTTTCAACAAAATCGACCGCACCCAACTGCATGGCTTTTACAGCAACATCAACGCTTGCCCATGCGGTCATGACTACCACCGGGATATTAGCGCTCAGGGTCTGCAGTTGCTGTAAAAATCGCAGTCCTTCAGCGCCGGATGTGGTGTCGAGTTTAAAGTTCATATCAAGCAAAATAAGGCTTATAGCTGTGCTGCTGATTATTTCCAGCGCCTGCTCTGGGCCTTGTGCTTCAATGCACTGATAGCCAATTTGATTTAATGCCACGATGGCCGCCATGCGTACATCGGCTTGGTCGTCGATAACTAAAATTGTGTCCATTTTGTTCTTCTTGTTTCAAGCAAAAGCAAATTGCTTTACTTTTGCTTGGTTATCACATCATATTGCTTAGTCGTTACGAAGCGCAGCCATGGGTTTTGCTTTAATTAACAGTAATAATGGCCTAAAACACGCGAACATGGCAATAATTAAGGTAATTGTCCATGCCATTAATTGCAGCCGGACATCCATGATTAGCCATGACATTAGCTGTTCTTGAAGTATAAAATAACCAGCTAACACGGTTATTATTGCAAGGGCAAAGCCAACCAGCACAGGGATCACCGCCTCTTTGCTCATTAATTTAAATAAGCGTATCTTTTTAGCGCCGAGCGCCATGCGAATACCAAACTCATAACGGCGCAGACCTAGGTTATAGCTCAGCACGCCAAAGATACCTATTGCTGCTAATAATAGAGTAAATAATGCCAAGGTACTACACAGTGCTACTGTTAGGTGGCTCATATACAATAAATCATCGTACTCTTGTTGTAAGTCTCTAAATTGCCATAAAGTTAAGTGACTATTGGCTTTTCTTAATAAACTTAAAACTTGCTTGCTGGTCAGCTCAACACCTTGCTCTGTTTCAATAACAAACATATAGCTCCAAGGCTGTGCGGGCCACCACATGTGCCGACCAAATGATTCGTCGTAGTATTTAGGGTGGTTAAAGTCCTCCGTTATACCGACAATTTCAAACATTTTATCTTCAAGGCCTTTGTAGCTTTTACCGATAACACTTGTGTACTCTTGGTCGGGTAATAGCCATTTAGCGACACTGATAGATACCAATAACTCGTTAGTTTCACCGCGCATTGCTTGCTCACTAAAAGTACGCCCAGCGAGTATTTTTGTGCCCACTAAATCAAAGTAATCAGGCCCGACCCACTGGCTTGGAAAGAAGATTGAGCTTTTACCTGCAACATCGGTTAGGGTATTGGCATTTTGTCTTGCGGATACTGGGCTTTGCCCAAGAGCAACATCTTTAATGCCTTCGCTATTTTGTAATACTTTTTGATACTGCTTAATTTGCTCGTAGCGCTCAGCCAGTGTTGCATTGTTATTGGTTTGAAATAACTGTGCAAAGTACAGGTTTTCAGTGTCGCTACCCAGTGGGCGATTAATGGTGTCGAGTGCTTTGCTAACAATCATAATTGAAAAGCTAACTAATAAGGCTGCCACAAACATTTGTGTGCCAATTAGTATACGCACAGTACGACCAGATACTTGCGACACGCCGCCTTTGCCACTGTTTTGCATTTGGCTATTTAAGGTTTTGTAGTTAACTAAACGTGCAGTGATCACTGAGAATATGTACGCTAAAGCAATACACATAACTACCGCTATCAGCACCAAATTAAGGTCAACAGCCAAGCTGTTCACCAGTGGCAAGCGTCCTTCTGCAAGTACTTTGAATAACCGAATACCCCAAATAGATAAAAACAGTGCAATGCTGACCGATATACTCATTAAAATGAGTGATTGCAGTAAAATGCTGCTAAATAAAGTTTTACGTTTTGCGCCCAGTACAGCTTGCAGCGCTAAGGTTTTATGCTGTGCTAACGCGCGTGAAAAAAACAAGGTGCTGACGTTTAGTACAGCGATGACCAATAGCCCCACCGCGCCTGCAAGCATCATTAAACTAAGTTGATCGTTATTGCCAAGCTCAACTTCACGATACGGTGTTACAACGGGCTTTACATCAGTAATGCCGCCATTATTGAGCCATTCAGATTTAATGTTATCAATTTGGGCTTTTAAGTCGGTTTTTACTTGCTCGTTAGTGACGCCAGGCTTTAATACTGCAATCAGTTTTAAGTTTCTAAACGTGTTGGTCCACGGGCTTTGCCAGTCATCATTATGGAAAAATCGACGGTCAGAACTGGTTGGATACCACACATCAACAGAGCCCGCTTTAATCATGTAAGGTGGGCTGAAATTAGCCGCTACAACCCCCGTTATTATATGCCCATCACCTTCAATCTCACTGGCTGTTTTTAAGGGCTTACCAATTACATCAGGGTCACTATTAAAATGTTCTTTCCAGAACTTCTCTGAAATGACCGCGCTATTATCAGCTTCTTCTAAAGTTCCGCCCTTTTTAAAGCCATGTCCGAGTAAAAAAGGAGTATGTAGGAGCTCAAAATATTCACCACCGACATACAGCACATCCTTTTTTGGTTGGCCGTCTAAGTATAAAAAAACATTTTCAGCGGCATTCATCATAAAAGCTTGCTCAAAGCTTTGATTGTTTTTAAGCCAGTGCACCATCGATTGATAACTTTGAAAGCCAACCGCATCGTAGTCGTCATAGGTTAGGCTTTGCTCAACCACCACCATGCGGGTTTCGTCAAATACATCAAGGGGTTTTAAAAAGTAACTATTTACTAGGCTTAGCACTACAAATAACGTCGCGAGAGTGAGCGCCAAGGTGGCTACAACGGCGGTAACAAACCCCGGTGCGTTCATCAGTGATGCCCACGCCAAGCGCAGTTGACTACGTGTTTTAGTTAAACGGCTCATGTTAAATCACCTCGGCAGTATCAGCGGGTACAGCGCTGGTATTTTCAGTGTGCGTATCTTGGCGTGCTTGCGAATACGAGATAATTTCGCCATCGAGTAGTTTTAGCTGAGTTTTTGCGCGTCCTGCGTAACGTAAATCATGGGTTACCATACAAATGGTAGTGCCTTTTTGATTCAGTGCGTCGAGCAAGTCCATCACTGCATCACCATTTTTAGAGTCAAGGTTACCGGTTGGCTCATCAACCAATAAAATACTGGGTTTACCGGCAAGGGCGCGGGCAATAGCAATACGTTGTTGTTGCCCACCAGAGAGCTGATTAGGTTTATGTTGGGCGCGGTGCCCCATTTCAACCTCATCAAGAGCATGCTTTACTGCGCTCTGAATATCAGCTTGGCTCATAGCAGGCTCACGATAGGTCAGCGGCAATGCTACGTTATCAAACACCGAAAGTTCATCTATTAAATTAAATGACTGAAAAATAAAGCCAATATGTAAATTACGCAGCTCTGCCTGTTGGTCCATGTCGAGGGTGTTGGTATCGACGTTTTTAATAAAATATTGCCCCTCGGTAGGGCTGTCTAGCAAGCCAAGTAAAGATAACAGCGTTGATTTACCACAACCGGATGGGCCACTAATGCAAATATAATCGCTTTGATTTATTTCAAGGTCGATATTTTTGAGGGCGTAGGTTTCAACATTTTGGCTGCGATAAACCTTGGCGATATTTTTTAATGAGATAAGTGTATTGGTGTTCATAAACTTTCCTGTTCTATTTTTATAGTTGCCAAATGCTGCCATTTAGAGAGATCTGAAATGATCAGCTGTTCACCCACTTTAGCGCCGCTCAGCAGTTGAATTTTGTTATCACTGAGTGTACCAAATTCAATTTGCGTGGGGTGTGCTAAATGGGTAGTCGGGTTAAGTTTAAAAAGCGTAGCGTCAGTATCGGCTTGCACTTTGGTGGGTAAGTTAACGGTGAGTGCATTGGGTATGACGTGGCTTATTACATACCCTTCAATACTTAAATCTGGGCGTGCGTTAGCTGGCAACGAACCTGTTAAATCAAGTTCAACCATCACGCGGCCATCACTGACGATAGGGTCAATACGGGTGACAGTTGCGATTACTTCGCCACTATTACCCGTGCTAAACGTGTTTACTCTTGCTGGCATATTTAAAGCTATTTTTTCTGCATCGCTTTGTTGCACACTAAGCTCAGCCTTGAGAGCGGTATCTGAGCCTACTATGGCGAGCCGTGTACCTGGTGTAAGGTTTTGACCAAGCTCAACATTAAGCTCTTGCAGCATGCCGTCAATGCCGGCGGTGACCTGTAAGTCATCAAAGGCTTGCTGTTGTACTTGATAGTTCAATTCAAATTGGCTTAATAGCTCTTGTTGAATTTTACTGCGCTGATGGTGCATATCGGCTAATTGGACTAAGCGTTGCTTTTCAATATCAACACGTTGCTCTAGCTGCTTCACGGTTAATAAACTGCGCTTGTAATCAAGGCTTGAAACAATGCCTTGCTCGATTAATTTACTTTCGGCCTGTGCACGCAGTTGGGCACTTTCAAGCTCGCTTTTTAAAATAGTCAGGCTTGCTTGGCGCTCTAATAGCTGACTCTTTTGATTGATTATTTGTTCGTTAGCGCTGGCTTTTTGTCTTGCCAATTCGAGCCGTGCGACTGATAAACGTTGCGCTTGTAGTGGATTTACCAGGGTTAAAATAACGGTGTCTTTATTGACGCGGGTGCCGGGGTATACATGAATAGCTTCGACCATGGCGATATCGGTATTGGTTAAATAACGCTGATACTTTGATTTTAAACGGCCAAAGCCACGTATTTTTATTACAAAATCAGCTTGAGTTACGGTGGCTATTTGCAGTTGATTAGCCGCCAATGTGGTAGGTGCTAGCCATGAGTAAATCAGCCAAATAATAAGCGCTATGCTAATAAGTAAGGTACCAAATATGAGTTTTTTACGCTGACTCGGTTTGGTGCTGCGTTTTAAGGTGCTATCTATATCCATGGCATTGGTAATTTGTTGTTAAGGCAATTGAATAACCTAAAGCGAATAACATGCCAAACTATAAGTGATTGAAATTACTTGGTTTGCTTTTTTATTGTTAGAAGCAGTTTCCCAGCTTTGGGAAAATAAAATTAAAAGTGGGAGTGTGGCTTATAGGGCTTAATAAATATACTTGGAATGGTCGTGGCTATTAGGTTTTTTAATTCTTTTTGTTCATTTAGTTTATTTGTTTTTTCAGGTACATAGCGCTATTTTTCTTTTAAACAGACCCTCCCATTGCCCGCAAACTGATAAGTGATAAAAATGAGCCAATTTATAAATAACCTTAGCTTTCGAGTTAAATTTGCTATTCCTGTCGTCGTCGCCTTAGTTATTTTTTCGGTGTTGTCGGGTTACGTGTTGTATACGTTTAAAGAGCAAGCTCGACTTAACAGTTTTATAAGCTTAGAGGTGCGAACGGTGCTGGACGATCTTGAAGACGGCTATCGTGATCTCTTTCAGGTGAAAACGGCAGGTTTGAGCATGGTGCTAGGACAAGGTGACAAACAAAACTATATAGTACAGCTTGCAGAGTACCGAGATAATATAGTTCGTATCGACGCGCGCCTTTCTAGCCCATTAAAGCTGGTGAAGTCTGGCTACATTGATGCGATCAATGCACAGCGGGTTACGAATATCAAAGCCGATGTCGCTATTTGGTCTCGTTACTACCAAGCACTTTTTAGTGATCACCAGCTTGCGGCTAGTTACTTAGCTGAGCATAAACAAGATATGGAAGCAGTGTTAGCGCGTATTCGCAAAAATGTTACTAGCATGCGTGATGAAATAGATGCCAAACTTACAAATTCTTTAATTGAAGTAACCGCTAATCAAGAGTCTGCTAGCTTTGCTTTGCAGTTTGGTATTGTATTGAGCTTTGTTTTATCAATAGCTGCAACTTGGCTGCTGTCTACCGTTATTTTGGCGCCGTTAAAGAAAATGCAGTTAGCATTAGAAAACATAGCTAGTGGCCAAGGCGATCTCACGCAACGGTTAAACAGTAAGTCAAACGATGAAATGGGTGCGCTTGCGCGTTCGTTTAATACCTTTATCAGTAAAATTCATAACACAGTATTGGCGGTTGTCGGCTCGGCTGAACAGGTGCGCAATGAAACTGAAAGTTTGCGCATTATTACTGCAAGTGTATTAAGTGAAGCCAGTAATCAGCAAATAGAAAGTGAGCAAGTGGCAGCTGCGGTAAATGAAATGAGCACGACCAGTGATAACGTAAGCCAAAACGCTAATGATGCGGCCAGTGCCACAAGTACTGCTAATAATGATGCCAATGTAGCAAAAGCCACAATTGAAGAAACCATTTCGTTAATTAATCAACTGGTGACCGACATTTCGGCATCGAGCGACGTAATAAACACCTTAGAGCAAGATGTAATGAATATCGCCACTGTGCTTGATGTTATCCGTGGTATTGCTGATCAAACAAACTTGTTAGCGTTAAATGCGGCCATTGAAGCCGCGCGCGCGGGTGAGCAGGGGCGAGGCTTTGCGGTCGTTGCTGACGAGGTGCGTTCATTAGCGAGTCGCACGCAAGATAGTACCGGAGAGATCAACGCCATGATTGAAAAGCTCCAACAAGGCACCAATCAAGCGGTTGGTGCAATGCAAGCCAGTACCAAAAGCGGTCAACAAACGATTGAGCACTCTCGCGGTGCCGCGCAATCGGTGCAGCGTATTAATGACGCAGTTACCATTATTAACGATATGAACATGCAAATTGCCACCGCTGCCACGCAGCAAAGCCAAGTGAGTGAAGATGTGAATATCAATGTGCAACGTATCGCTACATCAAGTGGCAATATGCTAGACAAAGTGGATCAGGCTGAGCGTGCATGCCAAGCATTGGCACAGCAGTGTCAACAGTTAGACAACCTAGTAAGCAACTTTAAAGTATAAGTATTATCAAGGGGGTGAATTATTTATCACCCCTTAAGATGCCTCTTTTAGCTAAACCTCAATAAATAATCAATTACTATCAACGAGTTATTAAACTGTAGTTTTGTGCATATTGTGCGTGATTTTTATGCGCTAAATGCATTTTAAGCAGATCAATGCAGCTTAAATTCTAAACATTTCGTTAATCTGACGTTAACACTATGCTCGAAGACAGATAGCAGTGTGTAGTCGCTCATCTAACGACAACAAAATCATCAACAGGTGTGGAGAGAACAACCAATGAAAGCAAGTAACACACAATTGGCTTTAGCCATTGCAGCAGCGCTAGCAAGTACCTCAGCATTCGCTGCCAATGACACTGAAAAATTACAGCAGCAACTAGACGAACTACAAAAAGAAGTCGCTGCGCTGAAGAAGTCTAGCGGCTTTAATTTGGAATTTGGTGGTCGAGTGCAACTTGATTACAACTATTTTGATGGTGCATATAACGCGAATAATGACGGTGATGCGGGCGGTGATTTTTTTGCGCGTCGTATCCGTACTTATGTTGAAAGTGAGCATGGTAACTGGGATCACAAGTTACTGCTTGAGTTTGCCGAAGGTACAGCAGAAATCGTGATGGCGCGAGTTCGTTATAATTTCGATAATGGTCTAAAAATTAAAGCGGGTAAAATCCGTGAAGACATCACTTTAAATGGCTTAACGAGCTCTAAGCATACCAATACTATAGAGCGCAGTACGCTAGCCAATACTTTCTCGCCGTTCTTCCGTTGGGGAGCGTCAGCGTCTCAATACTTTAAAGACAGTGGTTTTCGTTATGCCGTTGGTGTTTATAAAAATGATGCCTTTGGTGCGACGGGTCATGACGAAGATGATCAACTAACACTCGCTGCAACGGGACGTGTTACTTGGTCAAGCGCAGCCCCAGGCGATGTGATTCATTTAGGTGCGTGGCATTCATACCGTGATATGGGTGGTAACGAGTTAGGTGCGCGCTTTGCCCGTGGCGAAATACGTGAAGCCAATGTACGTCTTGTTGATTATGCGGTGGGTGGTAATGCCGTGGCATTGGATAGTTTGTCGCAAAGTGGTCTTGAGTTTGCGTATCAAGCTGATGCATTAACGCTAGAGGCTGAATACGCAAGCCGCACACTTGATGCTGTTAATGGCGCCGACCCGCTTGATGGCGAACGTTATGACGGTTTTCATGTATCAGCGAGCTACTTCTTAGGTGGTGAGCAACGCAGGTACAAAGCCGGTTCAGCATTATTTGTACAACCTAAAGGCATTAAAGATGCGTGGGAGCTTGTCGCCCGAGTATCACAAATGGATGCAACAAGTAGCACGCAAGGTACTGAAGTAACTACTTATACCCTAGGCACATCCTATTATATCAGCAGCGATATCAAATTTATGGGCAACTTGATCTACAGCGATGTAGAGGGTCCAGGCGCAACTGCGTTAGTGGGTGATGAAGACTCAGGTATGGGCTTTAGTGCGCGCATGCAGTATTTATTTTAGGAGTAAATTGAGATGAACTTACTTAAAAAATCATTTAAATCATTTAAAACTACGGTACTTGCGGCATCGTTAGTACTAAGCAGTCCGTTTGCTATGGCTGACATTCACTTTTTAGTACCGGGCGGCCCTGGTGGCGGCTGGGATACCACAGCACGCGGTGTGGGTGAAGGTTTAGTGAAAGCGGGTATTGAAGATAATGCGTCTTTTCAAAATATGTCGGGCGGCGGCGGTGGCCGTGCAATCGCTTATCTGATTGAGTCTGGTACTAAAAAAGGCGATATCTTAATGGTTAACTCAACACCTATCGTGTTGCGGGCACTAACCGGTAAAATTCCTTACAGCTACCGTGATTTAACTCCCGTTGCCAGTATGATTGCCGACTACGGTGCGTTTGTAGTACGTAACGATTCGCCATTTAAAACCTGGCAGGATGTGATCGCAGCAATGAAAGAAGATTCAGGCTCTGTAAAAGTAGCTGGTGGCTCTGCACGTGGCAGCATGGATCACTTAGTTGCAGCGCAAGCAGTTAAAGCGGCAGGCCTTGACGGACGTCGTTTGCGTTATATCCCTTATGACGCGGGTGGTAAAGCCAAAGCAGGGTTGTTATCTGGCGAGGTTAACTTACTTTCTACCGGACTTAGCGAAGCGTTAGAAGTCGCTAATGGCGGTCAAGCGCGCATTCTAGCTGTGACCTCTGGTGAGGCACTACCAGATTATCCACAAATTCCAACCTTAAAATCACTTGGTTATGATATGGAGTTTGTTAATTGGCGTGGTTTCTTCGCGGCACCTAATTTACCGGCTGATAAACTTGCAGAATACACCGAGAAGTTACGTAAATTACAAACCACTCCAGAGTGGGAAGTAGTCCGTGCACGTAACGGTTGGTTAAACCTATTCCAAGAAAAAGATCAATTTATAAAGTCACTTGAACAGCAAGAAGCACAGCTTAAAGTTGTTATGGAAGAACTCGGCTTTATTCGTACGTCACGTTAATCGAGGCTTTTATGTTGAATCGCGAACTACTAGGGCCAAGTTTATTCTTGGCGCTATTTACCCTCTACGCCATTGTTGCATGGCAAATTCCGTTACTCCCATTTGAAGAGTATGAAACGGTTACTTCTGCCACCTTACCTAAAGTATATGCGGCATTTGGTATTATCGTTTGTCTGCTTTCTATCGGGGCTACTTTACTTAAACCAACTGCAGCCGTTGATGAAGATAATGCGCTCGAAAAGTCACATGTATTGCGAACAATCGGGTTGCTTATATTGATGGTGATATATAGCGCAGCGCTTGAGCCTATTGGCTTTTTAATCTCAACCAGTGCGTTTTTATTAGTTGGCTTTTTTGTTATGGGTGAGCGCCGCAAGGCTATTCTCTTATTGGCCTCTATCCCTGTTGCTGTAGTGTTTTGGTTTTTAATGACCCAAGTGCTCGGTATTTATTTGGTTCCTGGCAACCTGTGGAGTTAAGTTATGTTTGATGGAATTATGCTGGGCTTGTCGACCGTACTCGACTGGAACAATTTATTGTATGTCATAGTGGGTTGTTTTGTTGGTACCTTTATCGGCATGCTTCCGGGGCTTGGGCCAATTACTGCTATTGCGTTAATGATCCCAATTACTTATAGCATCGGTGCCGATTCAGGGATGATTCTGATGGCGGGGGTGTATTACGGTGCAATTTTTGGCGGTTCAACATCATCTATTTTAATTAATGCCCCAGGGGTGGCGGGTACAGTTGCGTCCTCCTTTGATGGCTATCCGCTGGCTAAACAAGGTCATGCTGGAAAAGCATTGGCGATAGCCGCTTACTCCTCCTTTATCGGCGGAACCATAGGCGCAATTTTATTGATGGTTGCAGCCCCCTTGTTGGCAAAAGTATCGCTGAGTTTTCAATCTCCAGATTACGTTGTACTGATGTTTTTAGGTTTAACAGCGATCGCGGCGTTTTCTAATAAAGGGCAATTTTTAAAAGCCATGATGATGACAGTATTTGGCTTAATGCTCGCGACTGTGGGGATTGATCCATCATCTGGTACTGAGCGTTTTACGTTAGGCCAAGCTGACTTACTTGATGGCATTAGCTTTTTATTAGTGGCAATGGCTACTTTTGCACTGGCTGAGGCGCTTATTAATGTAGTGCGTCCAGAGAAAAAAGAAACTAAAAGTATTAATGATTCAGACACACCGCAAATCGGTTCAACTAAATTGACCAAAGAAGAGATCAAAGACATTGCGCCAGTTATTGGCCGCTCGTCTATACTTGGTTTTATTGTTGGCGTATTGCCGGGGGCAGGTGCCACTATCGCTAGCTTTATGGCGTATGCGACGGAACGTAACTTAGCGCCTAAAGGCTTAAAAGAAAAGTTTGGTAAGGGTTCATTACGAGGCTTGGCAGCGCCAGAGTCTGCAAATAATGCAGCATGTACCGGTTCATTTGTACCATTATTGACATTAGGTATTCCAGGCTCGGGTACTACCGCTATTATGTTAGGTGCCTTAATTGCTTACGGTATTCAGCCAGGTCCAATGCTGATGCAAGAAAACCCAAGTGTATTTTGGGCGGTTATCGTTAGCATGTACTTTGGTAACATCGTATTGCTGATTTTGAATCTTCCTTTGATACCATATTTTGCAAAAGTATTAGCGATGCCAAAATCAGTATTAACGATAATGATTTTGTTCTTCAGCTTAATTGGTGTGTATTTAGTTTCCTTTAATACCTTTGATTTATTTATGATGGTTGGCTTTGCTGTGGTGGCGTTGGTATTACGATTACTGGCTTTCCCAATGGCACCATTACTACTAGGCTTTATTTTAGGCGACATGATTGAGCGTAACTTCCGTCGTTCAATGATGATCTCGGATGGTTCATTAAGCTTCTTATGGGAACGCCCACTAACATTGAGCATTTTTATTATCTCAATATTAGTGTTGTTATTTCCATTAAAAGACTTTATAACCCAACGCCGGGCAGATAAAGCGGCGCTTAAAGTGAAGCAAGAGCATGCATAATTGAGGTAAAAAATGAGCTACACCAAGACGCAAAATCCGCTGCAAAACATAGTTAAAAAGCCTAAGCGTTTAGAAACGCGGTTAATAATTTGGGTTACAGGGCTGTGTGTATTACAAGCGGTGTTATTTGGCGGTTTGGTGTATCGAATTACCGCACAAAGTTTGCATGATCACATTGGTGACAAAGCACTCGCTGTGGCGACGAGTATTGCATCAAGCGATGATGTCGTTAAAGCTTTAAAGAACCCTAGTAACTTGGTGGCAATCAACCAAGAAATAGAAAATCTGCGCCAGCTAACTGGCGCAGATTTTATTGTTATTGGTGATAAAAATGCGCATCGAATCGTCCATCCAGATAGCAATAAACTCGGTAAAAAAATGGTTGGCGGTGATAGCCAAGACGCGTTACACGGCGAGCGTTATATTTCAGTGGCGCAGGGCAGCTTAGGTGAATCCATTCGCGGTAAAGTGCCGGTATACGATGAGCAACAAAATATTATTGGTTTGGTCTCGGTCGGTTTTTTAGTGCAATCGGTTGAGCCGTTGATCCGTGAGCGGATTGTTGAAATTATGATTTGGGGTTTGTTGTTAGTTGCTTTGAGTATTATTGCCGCTATCTTTATTGGTCAGCGAGTAAGAAATGCCATCTTTGGTTTGCAACCAGATGAAATAGCGAGGTTGTTTTCAGAGCAGGACGCTATTTTAAATACCATGCGTAGCGGTGTTATTGCACTTGATCCCGACGGACGAGTACGCAAACTGACCCAGCGTGCTTGCGAAATTTTAGATAAACCAGTTGCCTGTATTAATCAGTCATTAACTCTGAAAGATTTACTGCCAGAGCATGCTGAGTTTTTATTACGAAATCAGCGTCGTAAAATGGTTGGCTTTGAGTTGTTTGCTGCGGATAAACGTTTGGTGTTGTCGCGTTTTTCATTGCAAGTGCAAGGGCAGGCGGATGGTATTTTACTCACTCTGCGCCCAGCTGATGAGCTTGAATACTTGAGCCAGCAACTTACTAAAGTACAAGCATTTGCCGAGTTGTTAAGGGTGCAAACCCATGACTATTCGAATAAGCTAAATCTAATTGGGGCGCTTATTCAAATGGGTAAAAATGAGCAAGCAATCGAATTGATCGGCCAAGAAAGCCAAGGTTCACAAGCACAGATCCACCATTTATTAGAACGTATTCAAGATCCTGTGTTAGCCGGTTTGCTGGTGGGTAAATACCATAAAGCCCGCGAGTTAAACGTAGTATTGGAATTAAACCCAGAAAGTTTACTTGGTGCCATCGCACGTACTGAAATGTTAGAACGAGTAGTATCAATCTTGGGCAACTTAATTGATAACGCCATTGATGCGGCGATCAGAGCCAGTAAAGATCGAGAACCTCATGTACGAGTCACGGTTGATGAAACGAGTAAGACATTATTGTTTGATGTCGAAGACAGTGGTTTTGGCTTGGGTAACGACCATGAAGTGATATTTACCCCACAATACAGTTCAAAAGCAGGGGCAGAGCATGGCATTGGTTTATATTTAGTGAAAACTAATTTAGATTCGTGTGGTGGTAGTTTAGAAATTGGTGAGTCAGATTTAAAAGGCGCGCGATTAAGCGTCTATATTCCTAAATAACCCTAAGGTAATTTAGGCTAATAAGCAGTGGCCAAGCAAACAACAATAAAAGTAAATGGGCTAACATTGCAACGCTAAAATGAGTAATAAAAAATGACATATTCAGTAGTTATCATCGAAGATGAGCTCGAAGTTGCACAACTTCTTGCTCAATACCTGCTTTTACCGAATGGGGTTGCGGGGAACCAAACTGCGCGACAAAGCTTGCGTCAAGGTCAGTATCAGGTAGTTGGTATTGCAGCAAACTTAAGTACTGCTACCGCGCTATTACAGGCGATAGAGCCCGATTTGATCTTACTTGATATCCATCTACCAGATGGCAATGGCCTTGAGTTATTAACCGACTTGCGTCGGCGCTCAATTAAAAGTGAAGTGATGCTACTGACTGCCGCCAAAGAAGTCGAAACTCTTGAAAAAGCGATGCAGTTAGGGGCCTGTGATTTTTTGGTTAAACCTTTGATGCTTAATCGACTTGATCAGGCGTTAGCGCGATTTGAGTCACGCCAGCAGTGTTTGTCTGATTCTAACGAGGTGACCCAATCTATGGTCGACACTTTATTTGGCTCAAGCGAACAAAGTAAAGCACCTGTTAGACTGCCTAAAGGGGTTGATCAGCTTACTTTAAAAAAGATTATTGATGCATTTAAAGAGCACAAAAAAACGCCCTTTACAGCACAGCAAATGGGCGATCTTGTAGGAGTAAGTCGCTCTACGGCACGCCGTTACTTAGAGTATTTACTAGAGGCAGAGCAAGTCAGTGCCGACCAAAGCTATGGCAGCATAGGTCGGCCAGAGCGCTGTTATA
Source organism: Pseudoalteromonas sp. SG41-1 (assembly GCF_014164575.1). Classification (NCBI taxonomy): domain Bacteria; kingdom Pseudomonadati; phylum Pseudomonadota; class Gammaproteobacteria; order Alteromonadales; family Pseudoalteromonadaceae; genus Pseudoalteromonas; species Pseudoalteromonas sp. SG41-1. The sequence goes on along the minus strand of NZ_JACJFL010000004.1, from coordinate 76,754 downwards.
AAATGGCTTAGTTATCTGGCAAAGCGCTTAAGTCTACCTCAGGCGCTTGACCAACTGGGCGTTCAAATTCACTGTGTAATTTAGTTGGGCCTGTAAAAAAGCCAGTGTTGCGTAAGTAAAAACCTGCGTTTTCAGTGCCTCCTTGATAATCCATTCTCGATTGCTTGGCAGCCGTTGCATCATAAGTAAATTGTGCTTTATCAAGCGAGTGCCATTGGCCTTGAGTATCTCTGAGCCACTGATTACTGTATAGCGCTTTGCGCTCGAATTGCCCTGCATCAGGGATGAAGTTTTCTAAGAAGCTGTGTGGCCTTGCCACATATGTATCTGTACTAGGGCGTCTAAATGAAGCAATGAACAGCCACTTTGCGGCGATAGGGTCATAAAAATATGCGCTGTAGTCGGTATGATTAGCAAGGTTTTCAGTCGGATTTACTTTCAATAAAAAGCGGTAGGTTTGTTCTGCTTGCCAAGGGAATACTAAATAGCTTTGCCCGCCAGAACCTTCATTACCAAACTTACCGGTATACACATCATGCCCTTTAGCTAATTGCTGAATACGCATTTCCACAGGAATAGCAGCTGGATCATCGGTCTGAAAAGGACTCCATACTGAAAATAATACACGGCGTTCAGTGTCAGAGTTTACTTGCATACCAAAGTAACCCTCAGCAAAACCATTGGCCATAAAATACGAGCCTTGATGATCATACCCTTGTGGTACGCTCAGCTCTGAATAGAACCATTGATAGTTTTTAGTCTTGTCAGGTATGGGATAGTTTAAATGCACGGAAGGCCCGCGACGACCCCAATAAATATCATCTTTTACATATAAAGGCGCCGCCGACTCTTTATCTAGCGTGACAATAAGACCTTGAATATCAGCAAAGGTGTCAGCTGTTTTAGCGATACCGGTAAGTTGCAATTGTTGGTATCCGATTTGATCTGGCAGAAACTCGCCAAGATCGATATCTTGAAATTGCTGATTAGTGAGCGTAATTAACTGACTCTGTTGATTAAAGTCGACTTTAAGCTGGCTGCGATCGCCTGCAACTTTTACGCGCAACTTTAAATTAAAAGCCGCTTTTGTTGGCAGGTAAAAGTAGTGATTAACTGGTATTGCAGAGTCTTGCCAGTGCGTGATCCCCACATCACTAATCAGTTTTTTATTTGCTGCGATACTATGGCTAGTAGCACTATTGCCATAACTGGGAATAAAGTAATCCGTGGTTTGGTTTGCCACTGCAAATGGCGAAAATGAAGTCCATAATAATGAACCAATAAATAGTAAAATTCTCATAGTGAGCTCCATAAAAAGCGCCGACAAACGGCGCTAATATAAGAGGGTATACCCAAGCCTCCTCAAGATGTGAATTCTGCATCTTGAGGTGGTTTGGGTATAAGCTTAAAATGATGCTGAAAAGCCAAGGCTAATCGAGCGACCATAGCGCGCTAAGCGACGAATTTGTTCTTCTGTTTTTACGTATGACCACTGTCTTTCATTGGTTAAGTTGGTTACGCTTAAATCAACTCGCACTTTCTCAGTGATATTGTAACTGGCACTGAAATCGTATTGGCCGTAGTCTGCCGCCCATTCTGGTCCGCCCCATGCATCAGGATAGACTAAGTAGTCGTCGCGCCAGTTATAAGCAATACGGGTTTGATAATCACCTTTTTCATAATAAATAACCGCGTTATACGAGTGCTCAGACATCCCCACAAATGGCAGATCATTTAGCTCTTCGTCGTCATAGCTGCTGTCTGTGAAAGTATAGTTTATTTGTACACCCAGGCCATCGAATGGTGCTGGAAGTATTTCGTCAAAAGACTGCTGATAAGCTGTTTCAAAGCCTAAAATTGTTGCGCCTTTTTCCGATGTAGGTGAGATTTTTGTAAAAACTGGGCCTTCTACAGCCACTCCATCTTTAAAATAATTACCCACTTGCGCAGTGCCTACTCGGCCGCGGGCAATCACTGATTCTATGTCTTTATAGTAGGCTGCAAAGGTTAGTGCACCATAGTCAGAGAAATACCATTCAATCGTCGTATCTATTTGATTGGCTCTTAGTGGCTTAATACCCGGGTTTGAGGCATGGTATTCGGCATTATTAAAATCTAAGTAGCTATAAGGCGATAGATAATCTAAGTTTGGCCGTGTGATTACTTTAGCCGCACTAAAACGATAGAGTAAGTCATCACGTAGATGCAATTTAAAGTTTAAGCTCGGTAGTACGTCGGTGTAGCTTTCTTCAGTGGTGGAGCGGGTGTAATAATCTTCAATTTCACCCTCAACGCGATAGCTTAATGCGCCATCTTTTTCGGTTATATTGTAACGAACATTATCAACATCAAAGATGTAACCATCTGATGTGACATCGGTTTGTATTACACGGACGCCCATGTTTAGTGCAAAAGGCAGTTTAGCAATATCGCCTTGTAGATTTGCTTCAACAAAAGCCGCTAAGGTCTGCTCAGTAAGGGCGAATGAATCCTTTGGGCTGTTCTTTGCGACAATTTTATCTTGCGCCGCTTGTGGATTAATTGATTCATAAAAAGCATACAGTTTGTCGTAATTAAAGCTTGCCCATGGATCCGGATGTTTACCAGGCTCACCATCTAAGAAGTTATCAAAGTTAGCTGGCACGAGTACATCTGCTGGTAAACGAAATAGGTTTAAGCCGCCTAGCTCTTCAACACTTGAGTCGTCAAAACTGTCGTATTCTGAGTTTTTAAAATAAGCGCCACCATTACTGAACATTGATGCATTTTTTGATTTATAAACACTGCGTTCTTTGGTTTGTTTGCCGTAATGAACGCCAAATTGAATATCTTTCACTAGTTCAAAAGAGGGAATATAGGTTGCTGCTAAGCGCACCTCTTCTATTTGGTCTTTCACATCGGTGCCTGAATTGTAGCTGTAATGCGCACCAAAAGGTTGTTCTGCACTCAGTGCTGGGGTCATGGTCACATCTGGCAGCATATTACTACCGGTTTGGTCGATAGTGATACCATCAACAAAACCACGTGCAACAATAAAACGATTGTTACCATTGCTGACATTTTTAGCTTGTGACTGTGAAATATCTAAATCAACCGTTAAGCTCTCTGTGGCATACCAAACCGTATTAAAACCCCATTGCCAAGTATCTGTATTACGTGGCACAGACACATTTAACAGCTCAGCCATTGCGCCATCAACTAGTTCTACATAATTAGCATTACCATCTTCATTGAACTTTACTTCACCGATAGCGGGGATCCCCGGTGTCCAAGATTCATCATAGGTTACAAATGAAATTTGATATTGCTCACCATTGGTTTCGTATTGTGAGTACATGCTGTCAAAGTTAACATCTATACTATCTGACGGGCGCCATTGCAGCGCTAAGCTTGCACCCAGTCGCTCACGCGTATCCTGCCAATTTGAATAACGTACATAGCCTGGAATAATCGATGGGTATGATTGCTCATTATCTTCAAGCTTGCCGTTACCGTTACTATCGATTGGGATACGTACATCAACATTCTCGTCTGGATCATAAAAACCTTCACCTTCATAAGAGTCTTCACGCTGTGTACGTTCAGAATATACCGCTGTAAACAGCGCTCCAAAGGTATTATCAAAAAAGGTATCACTAATTAAAAACGAAGCTTGTGGATTGGTGTCACCAGTACGTTCTTCATAAATGCCTTTGGCACTGCCTGATAAAGTGAAACCATCTAAATCCAAAGGTTTGCGGGTTTTGATATTGATAACTGAGCCAATGCCGCCTTCTTGTGTTTTACTTTGTGGGGATTTGTATACTTCGAGGGATTGGACTATTTCGGGGGCGATTAAATCAAAATTAAAGTTACGGCTAGAATGCTCTGATGCCATGCGTCGGCCATTAACGGTGGTAACGTTGTAGTCACCACCTAAACCTCGCACGGTAACATTTTGGCCCTCGCCGCCGTTACGCGTAATTGCAATCCCCGTCATCCGTTGCAATGCCTCGGCAATGTTTTGGTCGGGAAACTTACCGATATCTTCAGCAACGATAGCATCCATAACCCCCACAGCTTGTTGTTTTAAATACAGGGATTCTTTAATACTCGAGCGAACACCTCTAACTTCAATTACTTCGACTTGCTCTGCTTCGGCTTCTTTTTCTTTTTTTTTGTCTTCATCAGCTGCCAGCGAGGTGCCACTGAAGATGGCGCTCATAGACAAAAACAGTGTGGACAGTTTTAGTTGTGCTTTCATAATAGTTACCTGTATTTTACTTGTTGATGGTTGTTTTTTTATTGAGTTATTGCCACGCGTGTTGAGTGTATTTTTCTCCAACACGCGTGAGGTTAATTACGAAATAATGCCAAGTGGTTTTGCTTGCTGCCAAAGACCACGGGTGAAATCTGGGAAGTCTTTGCTGTTACTTCTATCGGCTACAGAATCAACAGATAGCGGGAAAACAGCTGACCATGCGGCTGCGTCATACACATCTTGATCAAGTGGTTCGCCATTGCGTAGGCAAAAAATAATCCGCCAAAACATCAAGAAGTCCATGCCACCATGGCCGCCGTTGCGTTCAGCCTCAGCGCCCATTTTTTGCCAGAGCGGATGATCGTATTTGTTATACCAATCAGCCATGTCGTAATCCCACTCGTGATAGCTTTTACTGCCACCTTGCTCAAGTGCGATCCTATTTGGAAAGCCAGCAAAAACACCGTTAGTGCCTTGAATTAAGTTATGACGAGAATAAGGACGTGGGGTGGTGGTATCGTGTTGCACCATAATGCTGCGACCTTTAACCGTTTTAATAATGCTGGTATTCATATCACCCGCAATATAGTTAAGTTTGTTGCGGCTATGATCTGCGGGGAATTCTTTTTTAGCGTAGGCTGCACGGCCTAATGATGGCGAGCTCATCGAGCTTATATAGTCAAAACGATCGCCACGATTGATATTCATGTATTGTGAAACAGGGCCTAAGCCATGAGTTGGGTATAAATTACCATTAACCGCTGCATGCCATGGTGTACGCCAAGAACCTGTTTTATGGTCAATTTCTTTCATTTGCCAGCGTAGCTCATGGATATATGCTGCTTCACCATGCAACAATTCACCAAAAACGCCTTGGCGAACCATATTAAGAACCATTAATTCGTCGCGTCCGTAGCAAACATTTTCCAACATCATGCAGTTTTTTTGAGTTCGCTCAGAGGTGTTTACTAGTTGCCATGCCTCTTCTACAGTCACAGCTGCTGGTACTTCAACAAAAGCATGCTTGCCGCTTTCCATGGTATCGACAGCCATCGGCGTATGCCACTGCCATGGCGTTGAAATAATAACAATATCAATGTCTTGGCGTTCTAGCATGCGACGGTAATCGTGATCGTTTTTGCCATAGGTATCTGGTTTTTTAAAACCTTTATCAACGACAATCTTCACGGCCCTGTCTACAACGGCCTGATGGGTATCGCAAATTGCTTTAATTTCAACGCCATCGAGATGACAAAAATGCTTAACAGCACCAACACCACGTTCACCCACGCCAATAAAGCCAACCCTTACTACGTCCATTTTTGGCACTGTTAAGCCAAGGGTTGAACGTCCTTGTTGTGCGGTTCTTAATATTGATTTGGAATTGGTGGTAGAGGTACAACCCAAAGCCGCGCTGGTTGCTGCAATTGCGGCCATTGATTGTAAAAATCGTCTACGGTTGAGATCGCCCATAACATTGCCCTTATTGTTTATTATTTGTAAATTTGTTTTCGCAGGCTTTTATTTGTACACACAATGAAATGTCAATGCAAGATAAAAATCTTTCATTTACTTTCGTTTTAGTGGTGTTGTTTTTTATTTTTTATTTTAAAGTCTTTATTTACAATGGTTTAATTGCACTTTTTAATGTTTAAAGATAAATGTAAAAAAATTGAATTGAAAGTAAACGAAAGCTGCGTACAATGAATGAAAGTTAACAATGAAAGAGAGCGGGCATGCTTAACACTATCGAAAGGCGTCATGAGATTGTGCAATTGGTCTACAAACAAGAGCGGGTGCAGGTTCCTGAGTTAGCTCAGTTGTTTGGTGTTTCAACGGTAACTATCCGTAACGACTTAAATGAGTTGGATGAAAAAGGATTGTTGGTACGGTCCCGTGGTGGTGCAGTTGCCAGCAATCGCTTAACTCAAGAATTATCATTAAAAGAAAAACACGATGCAAATCGCGGTATTAAAGAGCGCTTAGGTAAATTTGCAGCGAGTCTAATTAAGGATGGTGAATCGATTATTTTAGACTCAGGGACAACAACTGAAGAAGTCGCTAAAAATCTAACCAGCCACCACGGCGTAGTTGTGATGACCAATGGCTTAAATGTGGCGCACTCACTACTTAATGCGCCATCGGTTGAAGTGTTAATGACTGGTGGCACGCTACGTAAAAAATCACTGTCATTTTATGGCCGCCAAGCTGAACAGCACTTACAACAATATCACTTTGATAAGTTAATTTTGGGTGTTGATGGCTTTGAAAAAGATATTGGTATTACAACGCACTTTGAGCTTGAAGCTCTGCTAAATCGGGTGATGTGTGAAGTATCGCGAGAGATCATAGTAGTAACAGATTCTAGTAAATTTAATCGTAAAGGCGTGCATAAAATTATTGCCGCCAGTGAAATAAACGTACTGGTTACAGACAGTGGAATTCCAGCAGAGATAAAAACCGCGCTCGAAGATGCAGGTGTGCGGTTACATATTCTCGATCTTTAACTTTCATAACTAAACAAAGATTATCTAACGAAGAGGCTTGCAATGACGATATTACAGCAATTAATCGCAGCGAATAAACGCGGCGAAAAACAGGGTATTTATGCCGTTTGTTCCGCTCATCCATTGGTGCTAGAAGCTGCCATATTGCAAGCCAAACAAGATAATAGTTATTTATTAATCGAAGCAACCGCTAATCAGGTCAATCAGTTTGGTGGTTATACGGGTATGTTACCTGCTGATTTTATGGCATTTATTGAGCAGCTTGCGACAAAGCAAGAGTTTGCAATTGATAAGCTGATCCTTGGCGGTGACCATTTAGGCCCTGTGTGTTGGTGTGATGAAAGCGCTGAATCGGCGATGCAAAAAGCTGAGCAGTTGATCGCCAGTTATGTTGGTGCAGGATTCAAAAAAATTCACTTAGACACCAGTATGCGCTGCGCCGATGATGAATTAATTTTAGCTGATGAAACAGTTGCAACACGTGCGGCGCAGTTGTGTGCAGTGGCTGAACAAACAGCATTAGATACCTTTGGCCGCAGTGACTTAGTCTATGTTATTGGTACTGAGGTGCCGCCGCCCGGTGGTGCCGATGAGCAAATAGATACGCTTGCAGTCACAGAAACTGACCATGTTGCTAGTACATTGGCATTGCATCACGATGCATTTTTACAGCAGGGGTTATCATCGGCATGGCAGCGAGTAGTTGGCTTGGTTGTACAGCCAGGTGTGGAATTCGATAACACGCAAGTATTTGATTATGATAGCGCTAAAGCGCAACGGCTAAAGCAATATATAAAGGCCGTTGATGGCATTGCCTTTGAAGCACATTCAACTGATTATCAAACGCCCATTGCGTATCAACAATTAGTAAATGATCATTTTGCGATTTTAAAAGTGGGCCCAGAGCTTACCTTTGCTTTGCGTGAGGCATTATTTGCATTAAGCCATATTGAAGATGCGCTAATAGACACCGAGCAATGTTCACATATACGCACTGTTATTGATGCCGATATGCAGCAGTTTCCGAAAAATTGGCAGCGTTTTTATCAAGTTGATAAATCAGTGCAGCAGCTTTATCGTCGCTTTAGTTTTAGTGATCGAATCCGTTATTACTGGGGACAACAAGGCAATCAAGCTGCCGTTGATAAGCTATTTTGTAATTTACAAAAACAACCGATACCACTGCCGTTACTAAGCCAATATATGCCATTGCAGTATCTTGCAGTGCGAAATAACACCCTGCAAAACAGCCCTAAATCTTTGGTACTTCATCACATAATGCAAGTAACCAGTCGCTACGCAGATGCGTGTTTTAAACAACAATAGACGTAAGTGAGGTAGTAATGTCTAGTTATTTAGCAATTGATGAAACCCTTTTAGAAGCTAAAAATAGTTTATGGACTGCAAAAGAAATTATGCAGCAGCCCGATTGTTGGCGAGCAACGCTCAGTATTGTAAAAGCTGCGCGAGCGCAGCTAGATAGTTGGCTTGCAGGCGTATTAGATAAGCCAAATGCGCAAATAATTTTTACCGGTGCCGGTACCTCAGCTTATGTTGGTGAGGCGGTTGTTGGTTATTTGAATCAACAATTGGATATTGCTTGTCGAAGTGTTAGTAGCACAGAGCTTGTTGCCTGCCCAGAGCAGTATTTACAGCCAAATAAGTCAACTTTATTAGTGTCATTTGCACGCTCGGGCAATAGTCCTGAAAGTGTTGCCGCTGTTGATGTAGTGAATAACTATGTAAAACACTGCGCGCATCTATTTATTACTTGTAACCCTGATGGAGCACTGCATAAACAAGTAGCGCAAGATGAAAACTATTTCTCGTTATTGATGCCTACGCAAACACTTGATCACAGCTTCGCTATGACCAGTAGTTTTACCTCAATGTTGGTGGCAAGTGTGGCAATATTTAGTGATGCAGATAACGCTGTTTTAACTATTGCAGAAGCGGTTGAAAAAAATATTGCTGGTAAATTAGCTGAACTAAAAACATTGGCTGAACTGCCTATGCATCGCTTAGTGTATTTAGGCGCAGGATCCTTAAAAGGCTATGCGCAAGAATCAGCATTAAAATTATTAGAATTAAGTGCGGGTCAAGTTATGGGGTATTTTGAATCCCCGCTTGGTTTTCGTCACGGCCCAAAATCATTGGTTGATGATAAAACCTTAATTGTTTTATTTGGCTCAACTAATACCTATACCAAGCAGTACGATATTGATTTGTTGAATGAGTTACGTCGCGATAATAAAGCTATTGATGTTCACGCCTTGACGCTGCCAGATGACGCGGTGATGCAGCAATTAGACGATGTATTTAATGGCTTATATTATATGGTCTGCGCGCAAATAATGTCGTTCTATAAAGCGTGGCAATTAGGCATTACAGTAGATAACCCATGCCCAACTGGTGAAGTAAACAGAGTGGTGCAAGGGGTGACGATTTACCCGCTAAAACAAGGTGATATTAATGACTAAGCAGTATATTTATGGCATTGATATTGGCGGTAGTAAAATTGAGCTTGCTGTATTTGACGCTTCATTAAAGCAACTTGAATCATGGCGCATTGCGACTCCGCAAAATAGTTATCAAGACTTTCTAAATGCGTTAGTAGGTATGATTTTAAGTGCTGATCATAAATATCAATGTCACGGTGCGGTCGGTATTGGTATGCCTGGCATTGTTAATGCGAACCAACAAGTACTGTCGGCTAACGTGCCTCATGCGACCGGTAAAAATGCCGCGCAAGATTTAGCTCAGTTAATAAATCGCCCGGTTGCGATCGAAAACGATTGCCGCTGTTTTGCACTCTCAGAAGCGCGCAGCAGCGTTGGTTTGCAACATACCCGGGTGTTCGGTGCAATTCTTGGTACTGGTGCGGGTGGTGGGCTGTGTATTGATGGTCAATTGTATAAAAGCGCCCAGGGAATTGCAGGTGAATACGGTCATTACGCACTTTCTGCAGTGTTACAGCAGAAGTACCAGTTACCTATTTTAAAATGTGGCTGTGGTTTAACAGGGTGCATTGAAAGTTATATTGCAGGCCCTGGCTTGGCGAGAATTTACCAGCACTTTTCTGGCGAAGTATTAACTACTTTTGAAATTGTTGAAGGGTTGAGAAAAGGCGACGTATTTTGCCAACAAAGCTTTGCCTGTTATTTGGATTTAATTGGCAGTACTTTTGCGGCAATTATTATGGCCTATGACCCTGAGGTGATTGTAGTTGGTGGCGGTATGTCTTTAGTTGATGAACTAATGAGCAAGCTTGAAGAGGCAATCGTACCGTATGTATTTGCTGATATTCGGGTGCCAAAAATAGTGCTTGCTGAATTTGGCGATGCCAGTGGCGCTCGCGGTGCCGCTATTTTGGCCAAAGAACAAGTGGGAGCGCTGGCATGATTGGATCCGTGTTTTACGTCAAAGCTGATGTAATTTATTGTCAAGAAAGAGTACTTAAAAATCACTTCATGTTAGTTGAAAATGGCATTATTAGTCATTTTACGCAAAACCCTACAGCCGGTGTGCCTATTGATGATTATGGTAATGCTGCAATTATTCCAGGCTTAATTGATTTACACATTCATGGTCGCGAAGGTTGTGATGTGATTGATTGTAAAATGAGTAGTATTGAAACGATTTCATGCTCACTTGCAGAGCATGGAGTAACAGGCTTTTTAGCAACGACAGTGACCACCGATTGGCAACAAACACTTAATGCTATGAGTGTAATTGGTCAGGCATACACGCAGCAACCTAGCGGTGCACAGGTGCTAGGTGGCTATAGTGAGGGCCTGTTTTTCAGTGAAGTTCATAAAGGCGCGCACAATCAAGATTACTTTTTAGAGCTATCGCAGTCGCATCTAGAAGCGATGATTAATGCAGCCACGGGTAGCTTAAAAGTGGTTGCGTTGGCGCCAGAAAAGCCAGGCGCAAATGTATTAATTGAATACCTGACAGCGCAAGGAATTAGGGTAATGCTTGGTCACTGTGATGCCAATTATGAACAAACTCAAAGCGCGCTTGAGCATGGCGCATGCGGTGGGGTGCATGTTTTTAATGGGATGCGTGGCATTCATCATCGTGATCCAGGTTGTGCCGGCGCGGTATTGATGAATGATGACGCACTTGTTGAAGTGATTGCAGATGGTGTACATCTTCATCCTACAATTTTAAAGCTGATCTATAAGCTAAAAGGTCCACAAAAAATCGCTTTGATCAGTGATTGTATCAATGCCGGTGGACTAAATGATGGTGAGTATAAATTGGGTAAAATGGATGTTGTTGTGCAACAAGGTGTGGCGAGAACTGCCTCCGGCTCGTTAGCTGGCAGCACTTTAACGCTTGAGCAAGCAGTTAAAAATATGCATCAATTAGGCAGTGTTGAGCTACGTGAGGCGATAAATATGGCCAGCATTGTGCCCGCGCAATTTCTTAATATTGCCAGCCAAGTTGGTTCTTTAGCGGAAGGTAAGCATGCGAATTTTGCTATTTTAAACAGCGATTTTAGTATTCAGGCGACCTATGTGAAGGGTCAGCGGTGCTTTTTTAAAAGTGCATAAAATGGCTAAAGCGCTCGGCTTTAGTGTGGCTATGCGCTTCAAAACCCATAGAAAGTAAAATATTATAAAATTGATTGCATTTTAAGCGACATGTATGGTGATGTTCGCTATAAGTAATGCTATACTCCCGCCGAATAATTTTTCGACTTTATTAAGAGTAAAATAATGGCAGATTTATCGAAGTACAGAAACATTGGTATTTTCGCGCACGTTGATGCGGGTAAAACCACGACTACTGAGCGTATCCTAAAGCTTACTGGTCAAATCCATAAAACTGGTGAGGTTCATGATGGTGAATCAACAACTGACTTCATGGAACAAGAAGCTGAGCGCGGTATTACTATCCAGTCTGCGGCTGTAAGCTGTTTCTGGAAAGATCACCGTTTTAACGTTATCGATACTCCTGGACACGTTGACTTCACAGTTGAAGTATACCGTTCATTAAAAGTACTTGATGGTGGCATCGGTGTATTCTGTGGTTCTGGTGGTGTTGAGCCACAATCAGAAACTAACTGGCGTTATGCTAACGAATCAGAAGTTGCACGTGTTATTTTCGTAAATAAATTAGACCGTATGGGTGCTGATTTTTACCGTGTAACAGAGCAAGTACGTAAAGTACTTGGCGCAAACCCACTAATCATGACGTTACCAATCGGTATCGAAGATGAGTTCTGTGGTGTTGTTGATGTTTTAACTAAAAAAGCATACATCTGGGACGAAACTGGTCTTCCAGAGAACTACACGATCGAAGACGTTCCAGCTGACATGGTAGACAAAACTGAAGAATACTATGAAATGCTTGTTGAAACTGCTCTAGAGCAAGACGACGAACTTCTTGAAGCGTATATGGAAGGTGAAGCGCCTTCTTTAGAAGATATCAAGCGTTGTATCCGTAAAGGTACTCGTGACCTTGCTTTCTTCCCTACATACTGTGGTTCTGCTTTCAAGAACAAAGGTATGCAATTAGTACTTGACGCTGTTGTTGACTACTTACCATCTCCTACAGAAGTTGATCCTCAACCTCTTATGGATGAAGAAGGTAACGAAAATGGTCAATTCGCAATCGTATCTACTGACGAACCATTCAAAGCGTTAGCGTTTAAGATCATGGATGACCGTTTTGGTGCATTAACTTTCGTACGTATTTACTCAGGTAAACTTAATAAGGGTGACACTATCCTTAACGCGTTTACTGGTAAAACTGAGCGTGTTGGCCGTATGGTTGAGATGCAAGCAGACGACCGTAACGAATTAACTAGCGCACAAGCTGGTGACATCATTGCAATCGTAGGTATGAAAAACGTGCAAACTGGTCACACTCTTTGTGATCCTAAGCACCCAGTAACACTTGAGCCAATGGTATTCCCAACTCCAGTAATCTCGATTGCTGTACAGCCTAAAGATAAAGGCGGTAATGAGAAAATGGGTGTTGCTATCGGTAAAATGGTTGCAGAAGATCCATCTTTCCAAGTTGAGACTGATGAAGATTCAGGCGAAACTATCCTTAAAGGTATGGGTGAGCTTCACTTAGATATCAAAGTTGATATCCTTAAGCGTACTTACGGCGTAGATCTTATCGTTGGTCAACCACAGGTTGCTTACCGTGAAACTATCACTCGTGAAATCGAAGATAGCTACACGCATAAGAAACAATCAGGTGGTTCTGGTCAGTTCGGTAAAATCGACTACCGCATCAAGCCAGGCGAAGTTGCTTCAGGCTTCACGTTTAAATCATCAGTTGTTGGTGGTAACGTACCTAAAGAATTCTGGCCTGCAGTTGAGAAAGGCTTCAAGTCAATGATGAGCGAAGGTGTGCTAGCTGGCTTCCCAGTGCTTGACGTTGAAGTTGAACTTTTCGACGGTGGCTTCCATGCCGTGGATTCATCTGCAATCGCATTCGAAATCGCTGCTAAAGGCGCTTTCCGTCAATCGATCCCTAAAGCGGGCGCACAACTTCTTGAGCCAATCATGAAAGTTGACGTGTTCACTCCAGAAGATCACGTTGGTGATGTAATCGGTGACCTTAACCGTCGTCGTGGTATGATGAAAGACCAAGAAGCTGGTTTAACAGGCGTTCGTATTAAAGCTGACGTTCCGTTATCAGAAATGTTCGGTTACATCGGTTCATTACGTACAATGACATCAGGTCGTGGTCAGTTCTCTATGGAGTTCTCACACTATGCACCATGTCCACAAAACGTAGCTGAAACTGTAATCGCTGCAGAAAAAGAGAAAAAAGCTGCTAAGTAATTAGCCTTTAAACTCTTAAAAAAACCCGCACTTGTTGCGGGTTTTTTATTGCCAGAAATATTATCCCTCCAACAATCGAATACTTTTTTGTTGTTATGCTAGCAATGAGTCGTTAGCACTCTTTAGTAGTTATTTAAGCAAACAGTTAAATAATAGAAAAAGAATCAACTATTTATTACTGCAGCTTAAACGTTATTCCACTCATAAGTTGTAGTTTAAAAGCTGGCTGTCTTACTAATTAAACTAGTTATTTATAACTAGGTAAAAAGTAGTGCAATTACTTGAATCTTAGTTACTAATACAGGTAGAATACCCGCTTATGCCACCCATATACGCATATTAGAGAAATGGAAGTCTCTCGAATAAAGAGACATATATGTGTACTTTTTAGGACGTTTATATGAATTCAATTAAATTGAGCCCAAACTGGCTGTTGCAGTTAGTTATGATACTAACCCTTTGTGCTGTTGCTTTTTTGCTAACAATCATCTTTGCTGTAAATCAGACTTTTTTAGCCCTAATTATTGTTCCTGTTATATTTATTATCTCAATTTTGAGCATCATCAATTTACGCTTTTTGCATTGTTATAAAGCGGGCATTTATTACTCTCAGGGGTTAGGTAAAAAATATATTAATGCAGATGAAATTATTGATATTCAATTTAACTCATTAAAATTACTGACTGTATTATCGGTTTCTTTAGAAGATAGCAAAGTAATCCACTTTTATAATTGGCAGTTTGATGATCAAGCTCAGCAGTCAATTATGTATTGGTATAGTAAGAAGAATAGCTGTAATAATTCACAGCATACCCAATGTAATGCATAAAAAAGGCCGCAGTTTAGCGGCCTTTTTACTAATCTGAACTCTGCTGAATAAACTTATTACAAGCAGAGTTTAGTTTATACTACGCTTTTTTACGGCGTAGGAATGTTAGTGGTAACGCCAGTAACGTTAACCAAAATAATGAACCTGAGTCATCGTCTTCGTCATCAGTCTCATCATTAGCGATATTAATGTAAACAAGCTGCGCATTTGATAAATTACCAGCACTGTCTTTTGCTTGTACCATTAATGTGATTTTTCTTTCAAACTCATAGTCTAAATCACCAGCAACGATTAGTTGCCCTTGCTCATTTATAGTTACTGCATCGTGGCCAGATACAATGAAGCCAATAACGGGTGTGTACTGTGCATCGGCATCACTAAAACTCAATTGACCAATGACAGTGCCAATTGGACTATTTTCACTGATGCTAAAACTCTGCTCAGGCTCTAGAACTGGAGCTTGTGGCTCAGGAATTGGCTCTACAGCAGGGGCAGATTGAATATCAATAATTACAGGATCATGATCAGAGGCACGATAAGCACTCTCTGAATACAAGCTAGCAACTTGAGAATCAGATTTAAACTCTACGTTATAATCCAGACTGATCGGCTCATCAGCATTGATATGCCAATCTGTCGCTGCAACAACCTTCGCGAGTAAGCTTGGGCTGGCAACTGCATGATCTAGGCTGCCCATACGTCCAGAAAAACTATATGAATAGCCAAGAGTGTTACCATCTAATTCTGCAACGACATTTTTAAATCCTTTGTCTGCAAATGCACGTATTGGATCTTCCATCGCATAGGCATTCATATCACCTACTAATATGATGTCCTCATCGTCTATGCCTGTTGGCTTGCTATCAAGCCAGTCTGCAAAGCCATTAGCACCAGCAACGCGGATCTCATTCCAACATGCTTGCCCATCACCTAAATCGGCATTGTTGCCATCGGCACTGCCACAGCTACCTTTGGATTTTAAATGTGCTACAGCAACAGTAAATACTTCTTCTGATTCAAGTGATTTGAAGCTTTGTGCGATAGGTGTACGGTTACTATAGTCAAATGGATATTGGGTTGTGATAGCTGCGGTGCCAACTTGTGCGACTTTATTTGCACGGTAGATAAGTGCGGTGGTAATTTCATCAGTACCAATTTTATCTACGTTAAAATTAACAAAGGCGTATTCATTATTGCTATCTTCATCGTTTAACGCATTAACTAGACTAGCAATAGCGCTATTTGCACCGAAACCATCGTTTTCGATTTCCATTAAGCCGATAACATCAGCTTCTATAGCAACAAGTGCACTGACAATTTTCGCTTGTTGGCGAATAAATTCAGCTTCACTATCAGCGCCACGACTGGTTGGGAAACCAGCACCTTGACCATCACCATTAAAGTAGTTAAGGACATTAAAACTTGCAATTCGAATATCTGCATCAGCGTGCAGTTCTGGCGCATTTGTACGTGGGTTAGTTGCAACAAAAGTTGGTTGTACTGTTGGGTGAATACGATAGCGATCAAAGCTGTAACCCATTACACCAGTGATTGCGTTTACAGAATCACCTAAACGTAATGTGTTATAAGCGTCTAAGCCAGTACCAGGGTAAGAAACTGGGTCAAGGTTTTGCTTCGTTGAACCATCATCAAGTAAGATTTGTTTTTTTATGTTTTCGGCTTCAACAGCGTTAGCAGCATCACCAGGAAGGGCTATTTGTGTACCTTGATATAAGCGTTCTGTGGCAAGACCTACTTCACCATAACGGCCTAAACCATAGTTGTTGCTAACAACCAGCGGTTGTTCTAGTGAAACCAGCATGCCTTCATAAGCTTCTAAATCGGTTACATTATTAACAGGGAGAGTGATACTTGTTGCTGTTGGCGTTAAGCCTGTAGCACATACTTCCACTTGACTAACATCACCAATTTGGGTGGCATTAAAGTATTCTGCGACACTGCCTTTAACTCGCACGTGATCACCAACATTGACATCGGTATTAGCAAAATAAACAAAGATACCTTCAGAAGTAAGTGGGTTTGTATCAATATCTGCATCAAGTGATGTAATAAAGAAGCCACTTAATTGCTCACTACCTTGAAAATCAGCAGTTACTACGCCTTCCAGCTCAATTTCTGTGTTTAATAGAGGGCTATCACCACCTTCACCTTGTACTGCGCTGATAAGTGTTTTAGCTGCGCCGCATTCTAATGGAATAACTGGTTCTGGATCTGGGGTTGGCTCAGTACTCTCACCATGAAAACCGAGCCCTGAAAAGTCATCTTTATCAAATTGTAGCCATTGTTCACTTGGATCAAATGACGCAGTAGCATCGCTGCGACCTGCAGTAATACTTAGCTTGCGACGTAAGCTTTTGTCCTTGGTGCTAACACCTCCGGCTGACCATTCGCTACCAGGGTCAACGCCTAACTGACCAAAGCTATCAACAATAGTGCCGTCTTTCGTAAGTACCAATGCATCATCACCATTGAAATAAGTAACGGTTGCTTCAATATCAGCTTTAGCTTTAAGCTCGTCTACAGAGCCTGCATTTACGATTACATAGGTGCCATTGGCGGCTAAGCTACCGGATAGAGCAAGTGTATTATTTGGAGCTGTCAGGTCGCCATTGCCATTGGCGAAAAGTGAGATGTTATAGCCATCAAGCGATAGTGTTTCGCCAGAGGTATTAAAAAGCTCAATTGCTTTATTGTTACTACCACCTTCAACATATTCTGAAATTATTAAATTAGCAGAAGCTGGTGCACTGAGGCTTGCAATTACAAGCGCCAATGGCGTTATTTTTGTTTTAAACATTATTATTTTTTCCCGTGTATTGTGTCCCGAGTGGGACAAACAGTTTAAGGAAAATTTATGACAAAGAAAATACAAAATGTTAATAATATGGAAATAAAAAGGGCGCAGAATCGCCCTTTTCTAAATTAAAAATGTATAAGGCTTACCTTTTTAGCAGTTGTGCAGCCTGCTTTGCAAAATAGGTAAGAATACCGTCAGCGCCAGCACGTTTGAAAGCAAGCAAGGACTCCATAATTGTGGCTTCTTCAGCAAGCCAGCCATTATCAATCGCCGCTTTATGCATCGCGTACTCGCCACTCACTTGATAAGCAAACGTCGGCACACCAAATTCATCTTTAACTCGGCGTACGATATCTAAATAAGGCATACCGGGTTTCACCATCACCATGTCAGCACCTTCTTGTAAATCCAGCGCTACTTCACGAATGGCTTCATCGGAATTAGCTGGGTCCATTTGGTAGGTTTTTTTGTCCGCACCTTTTAAGTTACCAGCCGAACCGACTGCATCACGAAATGGTCCATAGTAACTTGAGGCATATTTAGCTGAATAAGCCATAATGCGTGTATGAATATGGCCTTCAGCCTCTAGCGCTTCACGGATCGCGCCAATGCGGCCATCCATCATATCTGAAGGGGCAACAATATCTGCACCCGCTTGTGCATGAGATATCGCTTGTTTAACTAATATTTCTGTCGTGATGTCGTTAATTACATAGCCATCATCGTCGATAATTCCGTCTTGCCCATGCACTGTAAAGGGATCAAGTGCTACATCGGTGATTACTCCTAATTCTGGATAGGCTTCTTTGAGTGCGCGTACAGTGCGTTGTGCCAGTGCATCATCATTGTAAGCTTCTTCAGCAAGCAATGATTTTTTGTCCGCAGGGGTGACCGGAAAAATAGCGATTGCAGGAATACCTAATTCAACCAACTCTTTTGCTTCAATCAGCAGTAAGTCAATCGATAAGCGCTCTATGCCTGGCATCGATGCAATGGCTTCTCGGCGATTGTTACCTTCAAGCACAAATACTGGGTAAATTAAGTCATTCACACTGAGTTGATTTTCAGCCATCAAGCGGCGAGAGAAATCATTGCGGCGCATTCTGCGCATGCGAGTATAAGGGAAAAGGTCGAGACCTGATTGGGCCATTATTTGCTCCTAGTCTAAAATTGGAAAACTAACTACACGATTACGCCCACTTTGCTTGGCATGATAAAGTGCTTTGTCGGCGCAGTCGGTGAATAATCCCGGATTGTGAATGTCTTCAGCGATGGCGCTATATACACCAGCACTAATAGTAAACTTTATCTCATTGTTTGCTACTGTAATTGTCGCATCCATGATTGCTTGGCGGATTTGCTCCGCTATTTCTACAGCACCACCGAGGGCGGTATTGGGGAGTAAGATAACAAACTCTTCGCCACCATAACGGGCTACTTCGTCAAGTGGGCGTTTTAAATGGCTTTTTATAATGTCAGCCACAGCACGAATAGTTTGGTCGCCAATTAAGTGCCCATAGGTGTCGTTAATGCTCTTAAAGTGGTCTATGTCGAGCATTATCACGCTTAAAGATGTTTGCTCCCGACGAGAGCGACGCAAGTCCATTACTAGCTTTTTATCGAAATAGCGGCGATTTTTTATTTGTGTTAATGGATCTTCCATATTGATTTGTTCAAGTGCGCGATTCTTTTCTTCAAGCTCACGCAGAGTGACCTGAAGTTCAAACGTTCGCTCTTCTATATTTGCTTCTAAATCTAACCTAGCTTGTTCTTGCAGCTCTAAACGTTCTTGTAAGATGGCATCTTGTGCTTCACTTTGGGCTATTTTACTCTGCTGTGCAGTAACTTGGGCATCGCGTTCGATTAAAAAGTGTTTGATGGTAGCAAAGCTTAAACTGAGTGAGCAGATTAAAAAGCTAAAAAATACAAACGGTAAACCACGCGCATTAAAATCATAGAAATTAAACACAACAATAATCATGTAAAGCTGTGCGGAAAAAAACATCAACGCTCCACATAGCAGCGCACATAGTGGCTGTGTTCGCTGTTGCTTAATATCGATCCCTAACGCCGCTATGTGTAATAACATCACTAGCGCGGGCAAGAGTAGACTGTAATAAAGCATGATATTTGTTGGTAATAACCAAATAAAAAATAGGCTGATAAAAAGTAACCAGTTACTCAATCTATGTAAGGGTTGCAGCCACATTTTCGTGGACAGTCGTAATTGTTCAAATAATAGTTTGAATAAGCAAGTGGTTAATATCAACATGCTTGGAACTGCAAGCTGCTGCAGACTAGGCAAAGACGGGTGAAAATAGCGATAGCCAAAGCCATATAAGTAAATCAGTAATAACCATAAAGTCATTAAAATAGTGCCACAGAGTGCAAAGTAGCGCTTTCGTGAAAAACCAAACATAACCAAGCAAGTGATCGCTAAAGATAAAATAAACCCGACTAGCAAGCCATACATTAAATTAAACTTACTTTTATATTTTAAATATTCATCATATTGCCAAAGACTTAACGGCACTCTGACACCATCTAGACTTTTAATATGAAGTAGTAATGTTGAGTTACTTTTCGGTGGGAGTGTTAGCTTTACTAATAATGATTCTGTTTTAATTTGTCGGTTATTGAGTGGTAATGCATCACCAATTTCTTTAAACAATAATCTGTTTTGCTTAAAGTAATGGTATACAGCCACTTTATCTAATAACGGATTATCAATGGACAGTAAAATTTGTAGATCTGAATCCTCAGCGTTGACCAGTTGTAGGCGCAGCCACACGGCTTGATTGGTTAGTCCTAAATTGAGCGATTGCTCAGGAAGTTGTTGCCATTGCTGAGTAGGGGCTAGCTTAGCTTGCTCTATTGTTAAAGGTTGTTGAGAATATTCAAAAGGAATATTTAATATATGTTCAAAATGCTTATCTAAGGTGATCTGCGTTGCATTGGCTGAGAATGAAATAAGTACAAAGCTATAAAGCAGCAACCAAACACGCTTCATTATCAGCCCTTGTGGTTGAATAACTGTTGGAAGTTAAGTGTAGTTTGCTTTGCAACAGTTGCAAACTCTAGACCTTTTAAGGACGCAATTGTTTGGCATATATGTGGTAAATAGCTTGGTTCATTGCGATGCGATTTTGGTTTTGGAGTTAACGAGCGTGGGATCAAAAACGGCGCATCTGTTTCAATTAATAGACGCTCTAATGGCAGCATAGGCACCAGTTGTTGTAGTGATTTACCACGACGTTCGTCACAGACCCAACCAGTAATACCAATGTATAAACCGAGTGATAAGTATTGCTCTAAGGCGTGTTGATCACCGGTAAAACAATGTAATACTCCTCGCACCGAATACTGTTGCAGTATCGCCAGCATATCTTCGCTCGCATCTCGCTCATGTAAATATACCGGAAGATTTAACTCTACCGCTAAAGCGAGTTGTCGGTGTAACACAGAACGTTGAGTTTCACGAGGCGAAAAGTCGCGGTTGTAATCTAACCCGCATTCACCAATTGCTACAATCTCAGGATTTGCAGCAAGAGCGCACAATTGTATTTCTAGTTTTTCATCGGCTGATTTTGCGTCATGAGGGTGAACACCGGCGGTAGCAAGTAGGTGGTACTGTTGTGCTAAGTGAAGAGCTTGCTGGCTGGAGTTTATATCGCAACCAATTAACAGCATCTGGCTAACATTTTGCGCTTTTGCACGAGTAATGATAGCCGAATGTTGAGCATCAAATTGATGATTGGTAAGATTTACGCCAGCATCAATAAGTGATGTGGTCATTAATTAGTGCGCTTAACGCGGATTGAGCGATTCTGACCTGCTTTTTTCAATAAAAATGAGTTGAACATACCGCGCTCAATAATTACAGTATCATCTTGGTCGATACGCAAGCTATCTGAGCCAATTTGGCGCCATTGTTGGCCGTTATTTAAACTAATTATTAACTCACCGTAAGGTGCTTCTTTTACGTTAGTCACGACGGCAGTAATTTCATTGTCGTTTTCTTTTACTAGTTCTTTATGCTCTAAGCCAAAATCTTCATTTTTAACTTTAACTATTTGCTTACTAGCAACAACTACATCCGCTGTTGCGGTGACTGAACTTGCAGGTGGAGTTAAGGTTTTTGTTGTTTCTGGTTTAGTTAATGACTTGCCTGCCATGGTATTGTCGTAACAAAGCAAGCGATTGAAGTCATTTTCAATAAATGTACAGGCTTGTAAAGCTTGTAAGTTAACTTCATTGGCATGAACAGTTGGAATGCTTAACAAGGCAAGTATTGGTAAAAGTTGTTTTTTCATTTATTCCTCTGATTCATCTTGTTGAGGTTTAGCCTTATAAAAGGATGCTAAGATTAAACCCAATTCAAATAACAGCAGCATTGGAAATGCTAATAAAGATTGTGATAGCACATCAGGTGGCGTTAAAAACATTGCTACAACAAAAACCCCGACTACAATATAAGGGCGTTTCTCTTTTAAACTTTGTGTTGTGGTAGCGCCACTAAAACATAACAGCATAATAGCTACCGGAATCTCAAAAGCGACCCCAAAGGCAAAAAAGAGCTTCAATGCAAAACTTAAGTAGCTACTAATGTCTGGTGCCAAGGTCATCATTTCTGGACCAACGCTAGTAAAAAAGCCAAGAATAATGGGCAGCACTACAAAGTAACAAAATGCGATACCACTATAAAAAAGAATAATGCTTGATGCCAAAACAGGCATTAACATACGTTTTTCATGTTGGTATAACCCTGGCGCAATAAAGCCCCAGATTTGGTGTAAAATTAACGGAAACGCTGCAAATAAAGCGACAAATAAGGTTAACTTAAACGGCGCAAAAAACGGTGCAGTTACATCTGTAGCGATCATGGTTGCTGTACTTGGTAAGTGCGCAACTAATGGAGCCGCTACAAAACCGTAAATATCGTTTGCAAAGTAAACCAGCGCAATAAAAAATACTAATATGGCTAATAAGGCTTTCATGAGCCTATTTCGCAATTCAATTAAATGACTTACAAAGCCTGATTTAACTTGTTCAGTCATAATTTAACTCGTTACCGATATATAGACCATAGCTAACAAAAATAATTTCATTTTTGTTCATCAACATTCACTTTATCTGCTTGCTCAGGAGGATTTCTTTTATAACTATGGGTGACCGAGTCCGCAGCCTTTTGCAATTCGCTGACTGAATCTTTTATTGCAGGACTTAAGTTCTGCATGCCTTGTTGTTCGGCTTTTTTTAAATTTTGGTGTAACTCATGCACTCTTAATTCTTCATTAACTTCAGCCTTAACCGAATTAGCCAGCGATTTTATAGTTTTTATCCAACGGCTAACAGTACGAATAGCAACTGGCAACCGCTCAGGGCCAAGTACCACTAAGCCGACGATTAACACCACAACAAGTTCCCACATACCCATGCTAATTAAGCCTTATGGTCTTCTTTACTTTTATCAACAGACTCTTTGTTTTGTATTGGGTTATTTGCTTGTTCAATTGGTTCTGCTGGTTTATTTTGCTCATCTTCAGAGACTGCTTTTTTAAACCCTTTTACAGCGTTACCTAAATCACCGCCAATACCACGCAATTTTTTCGTACCAAAAAGTAACACTATGATTGCCAAAACAATTAACAATTGCCAAATACTAATGCCGCCAAAACCCATGATGTTCTCCACTTAATTAAATACTGTGAATTAAAATTATTGTACTGATTATACTCACCGAGCACTAAATAGCACTTAGTTTATGCAGCGCTGCGCCAAGCAAGTATAAAGCCGCTTAAAGAGCATATCGCAGCAATACCTGCAGCGACAAGGTCATGCTGCAAATAACATAACCCTGATACTATCATTGCTGAGCCAGCAAAAAGACCAAGTAATAATGGCTTGTGCGATGGCTGTGGCAGTGGTGCAGGACTGTTGCGCTGTTGTTTTAAGTTGTGATAGATCAAATCAGGTAACTCGGGCATTTTTTCTGCCCAAAATGGCAAATTTGCGTATACCTGTTTAAATACCGACCAAGGACCAACCTGTTGCTTTACCCAGTCTTCTAAAAAGGGTTTAGCTGTTTTCCATAAATCTAGTTGCGGATATAGCTGACGCCCAAGGCCTTCAACATACAACAAGGTTTTTTGTAGTAGAACTAATTGGGGTTGAACTTGCATATTAAAGCGACGAGCGGTATTAAATAGATTAACTAAGACATGGCCAAATGAAATCTCTGCTAATGGCTTATTAAAAATCGGCTCGCAGACAGTGCGAATGGCAAACTCAAATTCTTCCACGCTGGTGTCTTTAGGTACCCAGCCAGAATCGACATGTAATTGTGCGACTTGACGATAATCGCGATTAAAAAAGGCAATAAAGTTTTCGGCTAAGTAACGTTTGTCTTCTTTGTTTAGCGTGCCCACGATGCCACAATCGATACCGATAAATTTGGGGTTTTCAGGGCTTTCATAGGATACAAATACATTACCAGGGTGCATATCAGCATGAAAAAAACTATCACGGAACACTTGGGTGAAAAACACCTCCACACCGCGTTCAGCCAGTAGTTTCATATTGGTGTTTTGCGCAACTAATGCCTCAGTATCAGACACTGGAATGCCGTAAATTCGCTCCATGACTAGTACATTTACGCGACTATAGTCACTGTAAACATAGGGAATATAAAGCGAATCAGAACCTTCAAAATTACGCTTTAATTGAATGGCGTTTGCGCCTTCACGCATCAGATCAAGTTCATCAAGTAAGGTTTTCTTATACTCTTTGACTACTTCAACAGGGCGTAACCTTTTCGCTTCATTGATTAACTTGGCCACTATTTTAGAAAATTGTTCCATTAATGCTAAATCAGCGTCAATTTGTTCTCTGATATCAGGGCGAATGACTTTGATAACCACCTTTTGTGGTTGATTATGCTCATCCACTAAAGTGGCTGTATGTACTTGGGCAATGGATGCTGAAGCTAAAGGGGTTTGCTCAAAATCACTAAAGTATTCACTGATATCATCGATTTCGAGTGCATTTTCAATTAGTTGTTGTGCTAACACACCATCAAATGGCTGTACTTGATCTTGCAGCAAGGCTAGCTCTAAAGCGATATCTAGTGGTAATAAATCGCGCCGAGTAGATAACATTTGGCCAAATTTGATCCATACTGGCCCCAATTGTTGTAATGCTAAACGCAGTCTTAACCCTGCTGGTTTTTCTGGGTGCTTATTGGTTAGCCAAAATAGACATGCACGGCCAACTTTGCCATACCAAGGTATTTTTTGTGATGGGATCAGTTCATCCAAACCATAGCTAAGAAGGGTTTTTGTGATGTTATAAAGCCGAGCAGCTGACACAGATAATCCTTACTGATTCATTTTGCTTGAAGTAGTTGGTTGATACGTAACTCAAGTTGCGCAACATGTGCTTTGAGTTGACGCGTGTGTTGCTTAAATTGCTCAAGCTCTAAAGGATGAATGGTCACTTTGAGCTCGTC
The DNA here is from genome assembly GCF_014164575.1 of Pseudoalteromonas sp. SG41-1. Taxonomy (NCBI): domain Bacteria; kingdom Pseudomonadati; phylum Pseudomonadota; class Gammaproteobacteria; order Alteromonadales; family Pseudoalteromonadaceae; genus Pseudoalteromonas; species Pseudoalteromonas sp. SG41-1. Next base: position 52,041 of record NZ_JACJFL010000004.1, on the reverse strand, counting down.
TTGGCATAAAGTAGTTAGCGTTGTAGAGAGTTTCTTGTTGGCTTTTTGACTTTGCTGTTGAGTTTGTTTAACTAACTGCCATAGTTGCTGTGCCGCTGCGTCACCAAGATAATCAGATAAGTGTTCAGGCCAATCGATATTAAGCGCAGCGAAAGCATTACTAAACCCTTGTGCAATATTTAGATCACCTTGCAAATCGAGTTTATCTTGGCGGATTAACTGAGTCAGCATTGCAGGGTTTTTAAGTGCCATTAAAGTATTAATATCGGCGCTTATCATGCAGTCATATTGCGTTTCGGTAGTGTTGTATAAATGCAGTTGTTGGCCAGTAAACACCACTAAAAACTGCTGTTGCCAATCGCGTATATCAATTAATAAACGTTGTTGGGATATTGACGACAGTCTATCGCTAAGAGTGGGATCGAGTTTAAGCGCCGTATTTAAAACCCTTTCGACGAGTGCGACCATGAAATTATTTAACATACAATACCTTAGCAATAAACTTTACTAGCTAGTGTGACGCTTAATATTTAAAGCCACGATGTAATGCTACAATACCACCGGTGAGATTTTGATAGGTGGTTTGCTCAAATCCAGCCTCGTTCATCATTGCTTTTAGTGTTTCTTGATCTGGGTGCATACGAATTGATTCAGCTAAATATTTGTATGATTCACCGTCGTTAGCAACTAACTCACCCATTTTAGGTAGTAAGTTAAATGAGTAAAAATCATAGGCTTTACTTAATACTTGATGCTCTGGTTTGGAGAACTCCAATACTAGCAGACGACCACCAGGCTTTAAGATTCGGTACATCGAGCGAAGTGCTTTATTTTGATCTGTAACATTACGTAAACCAAAGGCAATGGTAATTAAATCAAAACTATTATCAGGGAAAGGCAGTGCTTCAGCATTCATTTGTACGTAGTCAATATTACCGACAAGACCTAGGTTATGTAGCTTTTCGCGCCCCACTTTAAGCATTGATGAGTTAATATCACCTAATACTACTTGCCCAGTATCACCAACTAGTTGACTAAACTTTGCCGTTAAGTCGCCGGTGCCACCGGCTAAATCCAGCACATGATGGCCTTTACGCACACCTGAACTAGCAATGGTTTGACGTTTCCATAAACGATGAATACCAAACGACATGAGATCATTCATTACGTCATATTTAGTAGCAACGGAATGAAATACATCGGCAACCATAGAAGCTTTTTCGGTTTCGGCAACGGTTTTATAACCAAAATGCGTGGTCTTTTCAGGATTCTCGTTCATGATTAATCTCTATCGTGGTAATAAAGACTAGTGTACTTGATTGTTACGCCATGGTGCAATTTGAATCTGGGGAAAATTGCTTGTGGATCAAGCTTTATGAGTTACGGCTCACTGTCCGGCAATAAAGCTGCTTTGGCCAAGCGATCTGGCTTTATGTGCTGCATTGGAGGCTTTACGGGCAAGATTATTAAAATCTTTTTCGTCTAAGTGCTTGGCAATCCCTAATGAAAGGTTGATTGCTGGAAGTTTAATACCGTTTTTAGAACTAACGAAACGTAATTTTTCGACTCCATTACGGACTTTTTCAGCAATTACATTCGCAGTTTCAGGGTCGATATCAGCCAGTAATACAGTAAAAGCATCTTTGCCTGTTCGCCCTGGTAGGCCACTTTCAAATACATATTTTTGAATTTGTTTAGCTACCTTGCTTAAAATTACTTCACCAATGATATCGCCGTAGTTATCAATAAAGTGATCTAGGTTATCTATTTGGATGGCAATCGCGCACACAGATTTTTTTTGGTCTAACCATAATTGTGTTTGCTGGTTTAAATAATGACGTTTAAAAAGGCCTGTTTGTTGATCGGTGATGTGTTGTTTGCGTAATTGTACGAGTTGTTGTTGAGTTTTTTCTTGTCGTCGCTTTGCTTTGATCAGCTCTTGTTTAAATTGTTTATGTTGAGTGAGCAAGTGAGCAGTTTGCTTATTTAATGTCTCAAGTGCGAGGCGAGTTTGGGCAATATTATTTTCATCTAAAGAATGTACACAGTCGCTGACTTGACTTGCAAAGCGGATAATATCTTTTTCGGTTGAGTGCGCGCTACGTGATAATGAATTAATAATACCATCAACATTACGAACCATATTGGTTTCAGCTTTATGGGCTTGATCCATGTAATCGAAATAAAGTTGTTCTACATAAACACAGTCAATTTCTTGGCCTTGGGCAATTGCACGATCGATAGTGGTATTTAAATCAGAATTAACTTGGCTAACGTAGGTGTAGACAACGTGATAATTAAGAGGAGTCGGTGGTAATATATGATGTTCTAAAAAGATACATACCTTGGTCATTTTTTCTTGAGCAATAGCCATGGAATCATGGAACATCATTGTATACACCAATTAAATACACGTAACAGCGAAATTAAATAACTCTCTCCGTGAGGTCTTGACGCAATCCTAGCGTATGGGATTGCCTTACATTAATCTGTATCGGGGATATTTAAAAGCAAAAATATGTAATTTGATAGCGAAATTTCTATTTTTATCGCTCAATAGCTGGTTTTCTCGACAATCTTATTAAGCAATAAAAAGTGCTGATTAACTACTAGTCAATAGTCGCGGTTAATTTAACCTTGTATTTATTGTCCTTGGTCGCATTTTTTTGGTTATTGTAGCAGTCTAGGTTAGGTTAACCCTCACGTTTTCAGTAGCAGATCCCTATTATTATGAAAAAATCACCTTCATCGGTTATGCGTCATTCTCTGTTAAGCATCGCCTTGGCATGTACATTAAGTGCTTGCCAAATGACCACCGTAGATAGCGATCAACAATTTACGCAGGTTGCGCAATCAATTGTTGATTATCGTAAAAGTATTAGCACGTATAGCAACCCCGAGGGTGTTGATGGTTATTTGTTAACTAATTTATCTGCTGAGTTTCTTGAAAAGAAATATCAACATAACACTGAATTATTAGCGCAGTTAGATGCAATAGATAAAGATAAACTCAGTGATGAAAACCGTATTAATCTCACTATAATTCGTGGACAAGTACAAAATAGTATCGATGAATATGTATTTAACAGCCACTACATGCCGCTTACTTCTGAATATGGCTTTCACTCTAGTTTATCTTTTATGGTGTCGAGTTCAGATTATAAAAAATTAGCTGATTACCAGCTTTATTTGCAACGTTTGCAGCAAGTTCCTCGATTTTTTCAGCAAAACATCAGCTGGATGCGCAAAGGTTTAGAAGTTGGTTTAACGCAACCGAAAGCGGTGCTTGTGGGTTATCAAGACTCTATCAGTGCATATATTGTTGATGACGCTACTGAGTCTGAGTTTTATAAACCATTTTTAAATAATACCGCTGGTTTGAGTGATGGTGAGTTTTTTGCTTTACAACAACAAGCAAAGAAAATTATTAAAGAGCAAGTGATTACTGCTTATCAAGATTATTTAACATTTTTTAATGAAGAGTATCAGCCAGGTGCGCGTACTGAAATTGGTATCTCTGCAACACCTAATGGTGCTGCGTTTTATGCCAATCGCGCCAAGTATTATACCACCACAGATATGACGCCAAAAGAAATCCATGAACTGGGGTTAAAAGAAGTGGCACGTATTCGTGCTGAAATGGATAAGATTATTGAGCAAGTTGGTTTTAAAGGCACGTTTGCTGAATTTGTGCACTTTTTACGTACTGATCCGCAATTTTATGCTAAAACACCGGAAGAGTTATTAAAAGAAGCATCGTACATAGCTAAAAAGATGGATGCACAATTACCTAAGCTATTTCATACCTTACCACGGATGCCTTATGGTGTTGCGCCGGTGCCAGCAAGCATAGCGCCTAAGTACACGACTGGCCGTTATTCTGGTTCGAGTCGTGATGATCAAGCGGGTTATTACTGGGTAAACACTTATGCACTTGATAAGCGCCCTTTATACGTATTAGAAGCTCTCACTTTTCATGAGGCTGTACCAGGGCATCATTTACAGATCTCCCTTAATGCTGAATTAGAAAACTTACCAAGCTATCGTCAGAATGCATACTTATCGGCATTTGGTGAAGGGTGGGGGTTATATTCTGAGTATTTAGGAATTGAAGCGGGTTTTTACCAAGACCCATACAGTAACTTTGGCCGTTTAACTTATGAAATGTGGCGAGCAGCTCGTTTAGTGGTTGATACTGGCATGCATATGTATGGCTGGAGCCGAGATCGCGCGATGAAGTTTATGAGTGAAAATACGGCATTGTCACTACATAACGTGAAAACCGAAACTGATCGTTATATTTCATGGCCAGCACAAGCACTATCATACAAAATTGGTGAGCTGACTATTAAGCGCTTACGTAAAGAAACCGAGCAAGCATTAGGGCAAGACTTTGATGTACGTGAGTTTCACCATCAAATACTTCGCCACGGTTCTGTGCCAATGTCAGTATTAGAAGATCAAATTCATCAATATATTGAAACCGAGCTAGAAAAGCGCGGCTAAATTACACCGTTCAATTTATCTCGGTTCGTGCTGATTAGCGTGTAACCGAGCTTTCCTTACAAAACATTTGCTTGAAACTTGTTCTGCTTATATTCTCAAAGCTGGAAAAACAACCAGCAAGGGGCGCTGCATGAGTAATTTAATAGTTTTTAGCATTGATGTGTTTGCCAGCTTATTTATAGTGGTATTTGGGTGTTTAGTTTTAGTTGTTATTTATTTTTATATCAGTGATGTAACTCAATCTAAACAAGCGATTAGACGTAATTATCCGGTAATAGGTCGGTTTAGATACTTTTTTGAGCGCCAAGGTGAGTTTTTTCGTCAATACTTTTTCGCTATGGATCGCGAAGAAATGCCATTTAATCGCGCCGATCGTAGTTGGGTTTATAAAGCGGCTAAAAATGTTGATCGTACCACCGCCTTTGGCTCAACTCAGAGCCTAGAAGTTACCGGGACCGTGATGTTTATGAACTGCGCGTTTCCTACCTTGGACGAAGAAGCGCTTGAACCTAGTGCAGTTACGTTAGGGCCGCATTGTCGAAACCCTTATATTACTAAATCGCTATTCAATATTTCAGGTATGAGTTTTGGTGCGTTATCAAAACCTGCTGTACGTGCGTTATCGCAAGGTGCCAAACTCGCTGGTTGTTGGATGAACACTGGTGAAGGTGGTTTAAGCCCTTATCACTTAGAAGGAGGTGCCGACATTGTGTTTCAAATTGGCACAGCTAAATATGGTGTGCGCGATGAACAAGGTAAATTAAGTCATGAGAAGCTCAAGCAAATAGCTGCGCATGAACAAGTAAAAATGTTTGAAATTAAAATGAGCCAAGGTGCGAAGCCTGGTAAAGGCGGTATGTTGCCAGGCAAAAAAGTGACTGCTGAAATTGCGGCTATTCGTGGTATCCCAGAAGGTCACGATTCAATTAGCCCAAATGGTCATCCTGAAGTTAAAAACCCTGCAGATTTACTTGATATGATTGCCTCGGTGCGCGAAACGACTGGCAAGCCAACCGGCTTTAAAGCGGTTATTGGCGCTTATGCATGGCTGGAAACCTTGTTTGCTGAGATCAATCATCGTGGTATTGAATCTGCGCCCGATTTTATTACTATCGATAGTGCTGATGGCGGTACCGGTGCTGCACCACAACCGCTGATGGATTCGGTGGGTTTACCACTGAAAGAAAGTTTACCTTTGGTTGTTAATATGCTCGAAAAGCATGGCCTGCGAGAGCGAATTAAAGTTATTGCGTCAGGCAAACTGATTGTGCCGTCTAAGGTTGCATGGGCGCTCGCGCTGGGCGCAGACTTTGTTGTATCGGCACGTGGTCATATGTTTGCTTTGGGTTGTATTCAAGCGCTGCAATGTAATAAAGACACTTGCCCAACAGGGATAACCACACACAACGAGCGGTTGCAACGTGGCTTAGATGTCGCCGATAAAGCGCAGCGCGTAGCAAACTACAATAAGTACATTCATTATGGTGCGGGTTTAATTGCTCACTCATGCGGGGTATTTAGTGCCCGTGAACTTGGCCGCCAGCATGTGCGCGTTGTGCAAGAAAATGGTTTATCAGAGCCGCTTGATAAAATGTATGAAAATTACCAGTAATTTAAAAGACTAGGTAATAGAAGCTAGGTCCCGCCCAAATAGGTTGATAAAAGGCACTAAATAAAGTGCCTTTTGCTATTTTTATAAATTTAATTTAGTTGGCTTATCAATAAAGAGAAAAACTCTTCTTTGTTATTGCAAGTGTGGGCGTTGAGTACTAACTGCTCACCCAGCGCTAAAGTGTGGCGTTGTACGTCTAAACGCGCCTGCGCATCTTCAATGCCATCAATGTCAGCAACGTGTGCTAAGCCGATAGTGCGGCGTATCAGTTCTGTCCCACAGTAACCAATCGCGTCTTGTAATACTTGTTGCATAAAATACTCGCCATAACCAGCGGCTTTTAAATTGTTATCTGTGGTTTGCTCTGCAATAAATGTCAGCCACTGTTGTTCAAACAAAGAATAACTCTCTTGCAGGCAAGTCAGTAAATGGGTGTGATAGTTACGGCGTGTAACAAATTCACTAATACGAGCATTTTGCGCGCAGTAGTTTAATAATAAATTGCCGATAAATGAGCCGATATCAAAGCCAACTGGGCCAAAAAAGCCAAATTCAGGGTCGATCATCTTAGTGGTTTTTTGATCGACAAAAATACTGCCGCTATGCATATCACCATGTAATAGCGTCTGCGGGCATGATAAAAACTTAGCTTTTAGTTTTGCGATCGCTAAATGTAATGCGGTGTTATTTTGTAGTTTATTGACTGTACTTTGCAACTCGCTTGGGTAGTTATTACGCTCATGTTCACGCAAGGTATCGTTGAAAAACAAATCTTCAGTAATTTGGCACAACTCTGGATTAGTAAACTGACTGACTTTGGCTTTTTTATCTTGCGCGGTTAGGTAAAAGTCTGAGTTATAAAAACCAGTATGGCTTAAGTAGTGAGCCACATGTTGACCTAATAGCGGAAATTGCTCTGCGTTTATTTGTGCGCTACGCAAAATTTGTAAGTGACCAAGATCTTCTAAAATGGTCAGTGCTTGCTCTGGATTATGATGCAATACTTTTGCTGTGTAGTCAGGGCTTAATGCGCCGTGATTGAGTAAAACCTCAGCTTCAATGCGTGCTCGGTCAAGCGTTAATGGCCATGATTCACCCACACAGCGTGCATAAGGCAAGGCTTGCTTTAAAATAACGCTATTACTTTGCTCGTCGCTTATTCTAAAAACGAGATTTAAATTGCCATCTCCAAACTCATACGCCGATAACGTTTGGTCAGGATCAAACAAATCATACCCATCTTTAGTTACAAGATTTTTAATATAATCAATCGCATGCTGTGCATTAAAGGCAACGTATTCGGCCATCGGCGTACTCTCAGAAAATGATAAACAATAGCATTCTATACCTTCAACCGTTTAGATGTCTACACTTCTGGGTTGTGCGTTTTAAAAACTACTGTAAAATAACCTCAGCCTAACGATTATTCAGGATCAATCATGCAAGACCTCATAGCGAGCAGTTTAAAATATCAAAACAATACACTAAGCGTGTTAGACCAATACCTACTGCCGCATCAGCAGGTATGGCACGAATGTGATGATGTAGCCAGTATGAGGGATTTAATTCTAAGCTTAAAAATACGCGGCGCACCGCTGATTGGTTTAGGTGCAAGTTTGCTAGTTGCCCATTTGGCAGAGCAAGGCACAGCTAAAGTAGCATTAGCGCAGGCGATTGATGATTTAGAAGCCACTCGGCCAACTGCGGTTAATTTAATGCATTGTATGGCAAAGTTACGTATTGCATTACAACAAGATGATTATGTAACGGCAATTGTAAGCGCTGCTGTAACATTGTTTAATGAAGATATCGCCTTGTGTGAAAGCATGGCAAATCATGGTGCTGCATTGGTTAGCAGCGGCGATAATATTCTCACACATTGTAATACTGGTGCCTTAGCAACCGCAGGTATTGGTACTGCTCTTGGTGTTATTTATAAAGCGCAGCAACGTCATGGCGATATTCATGTATGGGTGGATGAAACGCGGCCATTATTGCAAGGCGGGCGTTTAACCGCGTTTGAACTTGAGCGCTGGCAAGTACCTTACACCTTAATTTGCGATAATATGGCAGCGAGTTTAATGGCTGCTGGCAAGGTTGATAAAATTTTTGTCGGTGCAGATCGTATTGCTGCAAATGGTGACTTTGCTAATAAAGTAGGCACTTATAACTTAGCAGTACTGGCGCATTTTCATGACATCCCATTTTATGTAGTAGCGCCGCTAACAACCCTCGATGTAAACACAGCATGCGGTGCAGACATTGAAATAGAACAACGTAACAGCGCAGAAGTGCGCGGTGTAAGCGGAAGCTTTGGTGAAGCGCTATGGGCACCTACAAATGCTAACGTATATAATCCCGCATTTGATGTAACCCCCGCTAAGCTTATTACCGGCTGGGTACTCGATACTGGCGTTTATGACCAACAACAAGTTTTAGTTGGTGAATTAAAAAGGCTGGTTTAACAGCCTTTTGCCACATACACCCATGCATTAATGCCGCTGCTAAATGACTCTTCAATACGGATGTAGTCATTAACTTCGTAGCTATCCGCGTTAGCAAGTTCCTCTAAGGTGATAGTAAAAATAGTGCCAGTTACTGTATCTGTTGGCAGGCCTGTTTTAATTAATGCTGGATGAAAACGCTGGCCGCTGCTTTTGTGCACGGCGGCGTCGGTGATCTCAACTTCGCCTACTACGTAACCTTGTAGTGTATCGGCTTGGCCTTCGAGCAAGCGGCCAAAGGTATCAAGCTGTACTTGCTCTAATTGCAGTGTGCCGTATGAAAACAACTTTTCCATTTAAACTCCATTATTAACAGATATCTAGTCCAATAAAGGAAACTGCTTAGCAATCTCAGATTCGGTGCTTTGTGCCACCCAGCCTTCGGTATTATTGAATAAACGGATCGCAGTAAATTCAGGATCGCTGCCCATATCAAACCAATGGGGAGTAAGCTCTGGTACTGAAATTAAATCACCCTGCTTGCAAAGTACTTGGTAAACCTTGTCGTTAATATGCAGGCAAAATAATCCTTGGCCTTTTACAAAAAAGCGTACTTCGTCTTCACTATGGGTGTGCTCAAATAAAAACTTAGCACGTAATTCTGCAGCGTTCGGATTGCCTTTTGCCAGCGAAATAACATCTACAGTTTGATAACCACCTTGTTGCTTTAAGCTTTCAATATCAGCGTTATAGGCGGAAATAATAGCTTCATGGCTAGTATCAGCAGTAATCATTTTTGTTGCTTGCCACTGCTCAAATCGTACATTTACTTTATTAAGCTCGGTGGCAATTTGTGCTGTATCTTGAGTGTTTAATAAAGCATTATTGCCGTTACAGTCAGCAAAAATAGTCAGTTGGCTCATGCTAAATGCTCCACAGTGAATTGGCTAAAATCGTTAATATAGTTATGCGCAGGCGAGCTTGCTTGACCATCACGGATCAGGTGCAAGGTTTTTAAACCTGCGGCTTTGGCGGCATCAAGCTCGGCTGCCACATCACTTAAAAATAACACTTCATTAGCGGCAAAAGGTAGTTGCTCAATAATATTGTGATATGAACGTTGCTCTTGTTTAGCGCCGACTTGAGTATCAAAATAATCAGTAAATAAGGAGCGAATATCACCAAAGTCAGAGTAGTTAAAAATTAAATGCTGTGCTTTTACTGACCCTGATGAATACACATACAACTGCTGGCCGGCTTGTTGCTGTGCAACTAAAAAGTGGTAGGCATCTGGGTATAAATGGCCGGTAAAATCGCCATTTTCATAGCCAGTTTGCCAAATCAAACCTTGTAACTGTTTTAATGGAGTGATTTTTTTATCGTCACGGATCCATTCAAGTAAAGTGTTAATTACGACATCAATACTGGCATCTGGCTGTTCAATAACCGCTTTTACGGCATAAATTTGTTCAGCTACAGCGCTTTGCTCTTGATGAGTTTTTACAAATTCGGGGAGCTGCTTTGCGGCATATGGAAATAGTACGTCTTTAACAAACGAAATACGGGTAATAGTGCCTTCAATATCGGTCAGCAGTGCTTTGATCATGATTCTAATCCTACTAATTTTAAGCGTTCTATCTCACATGCAAATAAAAACTCAAGGCCTTCTAATTGACGGCGTACTTCACCAATAGTGCGACCCACTACATACAAACCGTGGCCGCGAATAAGCACGCCGTGCTCAATAGGCGTGTGTAAGTGGTGATCGCTCACTAATAAACTCAAGCGATCAATATCTTGGTCGTTATCAAAGATTGGAATACTCAAGGTGTCTAAATGTGAAGTAATGCCGGTTAGTGACTTTTGCATTTCGTAGCCGTGTAAGTCTAGGCTGTGACCTTTAATAACCCGAGATAATACCGTCGCAGCAACCGAATGAGTGTGCAATACATAATTAGCAGCAGGAATAAGTTTATACATGCACAAATGCAATTCGGTTTCAGCTGAGGGTTTGGCGGCGCTAGCGCTACGATTACCGACATGATCCAGTTCAATAAAGGTATGCGACCCTAATTGACCTTTGTCAAAACCGCTGGCAGTAACCACAAAACCGGTGTTAGTTCGCGCTGAAAAATTACCACCCGTAGCTGGCACCCAACCACGTTGACTGATCCACTTTCCTGCTTCTATAAGTTCTGAAATAGCGGTATTGTTATGCATACATTCCTCATACTTTTTTAGACGGCTATACATCTGTTAACAGCAATGATAGCATCGCTTTGGGCGCAAAACCATCATTAAGGGTAACCAGTGTTTGAAAGTAAATTGCCAAATTTAGGCACCAGTATTTTTAGTCAAATGACTGCTTTAGCAAATCAATTCGAAGCGATTAATTTATCGCAGGGGTTTCCTGAGTTTGATGCGCCTGAGCTACTTAAAAAACAGCTTAATCATTATGTGCTTGAAGGAGTTAATCAATATTCACCTTCATCTGGTGTGCCGCGCCTGCAGCAACAAATTGCCCAGTTAGCAAAACGAAAATATGCAGCTGAAATAGATGCCGCGCAGCAAGTAACGGTAACCTCTGGCGCGACCGAGGCCTTGTTTGTTGCCATTCAGGCGCTGGTGCGCGAAGGTGATGAAGTCATTGTGTTTGACCCCGCTTATGATTCATACCAGCCAGCGATTGAATTGGCCGGTGGTAAGTCAGTCAATATTGCTCTGCATGCTCCGAGTTATGCAATTGACTGGCAAACGGTGGCTGCGGCTATCAATAGCAAAACGCGGGCTATTATAATCAACACCCCACATAACCCAAGTGGTAAAACGTTAAAACAGCACGATATTAATGCTCTAAAAGCCTTAGTAATTAAGCATGACTTATACCTGATAAGTGATGAAGTATACGAGCATATTACTTTTGATCAGCAACCGCATTTAAGTGTGCTGCGTGATAACGAATTGTTTGCTCGCAGCTTTGTGATCTCAAGCTTTGGCAAGACTTTTCATAGCACAGGCTGGAAAATGGGTTACTGCATCGCACCCGCTGCACTTGCGGTCGAGTTTCGTAAAATTCACCAATATGTGACTTTTTCAAGCTTTACGCCGGCACAACATGCATTAGCCGATATGTTAGAACAGCAAGGTGAGCATGTGGATGAGCTCAGTGAGTTTTATCAACAAAAGCGTGATGTACTTAGTAAAGCACTAAAAGATAGCCGCTTTACCATTTTACCAAGTGAAGGCACCTACTTTTTACTGCTTGATTACAGCGATGTATCGGATTTAAATGACGTAGAATTTTGCCAGTGGTTAGTAGAACAAGCAGGCGTTGCAGCCATTCCACTAAGCGTGTTTTATCAGCAACCAAGCAACGATAAAGTTATTCGCTTATGCTTTGCCAAAAATGACGCCACGCTATTACAAGCCGCGGAGATTTTATGTCAACTTTAACTATAGCACTGATACAAACATCGCTTAATTGGTTAGATAAAGACGCCAACTTGGCACACTTTGGCAATAAAATAGCTGATATAGATAAATCAGTAGAGCTTATTTTATTGCCAGAAACCTTTGCCACCGGCTTTGCTATTAACCTTGATTGCGCAGAGCCGGATCATCAGTTAAAGCAAGGCAAAGTGCTTGATTGGATGATCGCGTCGGCAAAATCAAGCAATGCGGTAATTGCAGGCTCGGTATTGGTAACGCAAGGAAATAAAAAAGCTAATCGCTTTTATTGGGCATGGCCCAATGGCGAAGTGAAGTATTACGACAAACGGCATTTATTTTGCTTGGGCAAAGAGGGCGATTTTGTAACCGCAGGGCAGCAACGTGAAGTGTTCACCCTTAATGACTTTAGAATTTTACCGCAAGTTTGTTACGACTTACGTTTTCCGGTCTTTCAGCGCAATCGCAATGACTACGATGTGATGGTTAATGTCGCCAACTGGCCTGCTGCAAGGCGCAAAGTATGGGACACCTTACTAATGGCGCGGGCGATGGAAAACCAGTGTTATGTGATTGGCGTTAATCGTATTGGTGATGATGCTAATGGCGTCGCGCACAATGGCGGCACGGCAGTGTATGACTTTAAAGGTGATACGTTAGCAGCCGCTACTGATAACAAAGCTGATGTTGTTATTATCACTTTGGACAAACAGCCGCTTGAGCTCTTTAAGCAAAGTTTCCCGGCGCATTTAGATGCCGATGGGTTTAGTTTGCAGGATTAACCCATACTCATAACCAAAGAGGTTATTTAACCTCAATGCTTCTGATCACTTTACATGGGTTACCCACGGCTACCGAGTTGGCAGGAATATCTTTGGTTACAACACTGCCTGCGCCAACAACACAGTTATTACCAATACTCACCCCTGGTAATACTGAGACGTTGCCACCAAGCCAAACATCGTTTCCAATAGTTATAGGGCGGCCTGATTCAGTGATGCGTCGCTCAAGAGGGTCTATCGGGTGAGTGGCTGTTGAGATCATCACATTCGGACCAAACATCACGTTACTACCAATAGTCACTTTGCAGACATCTAAAATAGTTAAATTATGGTTGGCATAAAAATTATCGCCCAGCTCAATATTAAACCCATAATCACAGTAAAACATTGGCTCAAGATAGGCTTTACCTTTAAGTTTTAATAACTCGGCAATAAATTTAATTCGTACATGAGGTGTTGTTGGATCTGCTAAATTAAATTGATGGCAGAGTAACTTTGCATGTGTACGTGCTTTTGCGAGTTCTGGATCTGAGGCTATATAAGATAAGCCCAGCTGCATTTTTTCAAGTTCGGTCATGGTGTTAGTCATAGTTTCTAGTGCTTAAATTGAGTTATCTAAGCACACTAGCAAAAAGAAGTGGTAGGGCATAGTTTTCGTTATAAATGACGTATCTACAGAATCACGGTAGATACTACTTGTAGGCGAGTGGCTTACCACCGTGAATGTCATAAAGCTTGGAGAATTTATACTGAGATGCGAGTCAAACGTGGGGATGGGCTTGCTTACGTCCATGTAATTAATCGCGGGAGGCGCTTGCAGCGGCCCAAAATGTTCCAGACATTTTGTCGAACCCTAGTCGAGGGCTCTCACCCTCCTTCATCGGTGTAAAGGTCATAGTTATACAGAACGGGCTTTTCATACTGTTATTTAAGTCAAACGTGGGGATGGGCTTGCTTACGTCCATGTAATCAATCGCTTCGCGACGCTTGCAGCGGCCCAAAATGTTCCAGACATTTTGTCGAACCCTAGTCGAGGGTTCTCACCCACCTTCATCGGTGTAAAGGTTACGGACATAAAACAATAGGCTTTTCATTCTGAAATTTGTGTCAAACGTGGGGATGGGCTTGCTTACGTCCATGTAACCAATCGCTTCGCGACGCTTGCAGCGGCCTAAAATGTTCCTGACATTTTATCGAACCCTGGTCGAGGGTTCTCACCCGCCTTCTGCCATTTTTAACAACAAAAAAAGCCCCACAATAAATTGCGGGGCTTTTTTCGTTATTAAATGGCGGAGAAGGAGGGATTCGAACCCTCGATAGAGCTACAAACCCTATACTCCCTTAGCAGGGGAGCGCCTTCGGCCACTCGGCCACCTCTCCGGCGCATAAATTGTCATTTTGATAATCGAGTGAACCACCAAAACGTAATAATGGTGGAGAGATAGGGATTTGAACCCTAGAGGGGCTATAAACCCCTGCCGGTTTTCAAGACCGGTGCATTCGACCACTCTGCCATCTCTCCGTTGGGAAAGAATAATACGCAGGTGATTGGGGTGTGTAAATAGGAAAAAGATCGTTTGCTGTTTTTTTGTTCTAAAAAAGAGGTTTTTTTATAAAAAAGGAGTTTTTAGGGAGTTTAAAGAAGGGGTTGCAGCAAACGAGGGAGCTAAATAAGTAGTTTCATTTAGTGGTTGGGTGTTTGCTGCACCGCTAAAGTAATCATGGTTGGGTGATTACTTGTATTGAACTGCGCCGCCAAGAGCTAGCTTTTTGCCGAAACGGTTAAGTCTGGCAAGCATTTTTGCTTTGCGGTTGGTCGGTTTTACTGCAACATGAGTAGCTGCATTTTCGTTTAATGTATTTACTGGGTTCATTACTTTGCTCCGAGTTATGTCTGTTTTGACAACACGGCTATTCTGAGCTTTTTTTGCACAAAAATAAAACGATAAAAATTAGGGTGGTCGGATAGAAATAACTAATCCGAATTGTTTTTATTAAGGTATGATTCAGATAGTACGTACTGAGTATTATGCATGGTTATGAAATTTAAAGTCGCCTAAATCACTTGTTTAAAAGCAATATTACACTGCCACTGATATTTTAATGCATTAGATAATAAATAAAGTGACTAATTATTCAGATTAATTTATTTTTTGAAAATGTCTATTTCCCTACTTTTGAATAGGCTAGTATCCAGATGCTAATAATTATTAAACCAAGTACGCAAAAAAACATAAAAAAAATTGCACTTGGTTATTAGAGCAGTGTCAAAAACGTCAAATTAGTTACACTGTTTTTTACACCACAGGACATTTTACCAATGATTGCCAAAAAATAACGGTTTTGGCTCAGTCACAAAAGCGCGTTGTTGTGCTCGGTGGTGATGGCAGCCTGCATTTGGCTGTAAATGCATTGATGGGATTGAGTTGCTCGTTGGCGTTATTGCCTCAGGGGACGGGTAATGATTTTGCACGCGGCTTTGGCTGTTCAAACTCAGCTTGGCGTAATGCTATTTTTAGTGAGCATCAAGTAAAAATCGATATTGGCCAAATAAATAGCCGTTACTTTATTAATATTGCGGGGGTTGGCTTTGATGCGCATGTAGTACAGGCATTGCAAACCAAGCCTGCATTATCCGCTTTAAGTTATAGTTTAGCTGGCTTTAAGTGTTTATTCGTTTATCAGCCTTCTCGCTTGGCTGGGAGTTTTGCAGGGCAGCAATGCGAATATGGTAATTTGATTACTGTATTTGCAAATCATCATTATTTTGGTGGTGGGTTGATAATAGCGCCAAAAGCACAATTGAATAGTGGCTATTTAGAGTGCTATCGCGTGCCTACGCGTGGTTTGTTAGGTAACCTCTACAGTTTTGTGCGCTTATTGCTACGTAAGCACCACGGTATGAAAGAGCTCAACTACCAGCGCTTAGAAATTGCTTATATAAATACGCCTGATTTACCAATCGAAGCAGATGGTGAGCTGGTAGGCGTTACCCCAGCGGTGGTGACTATTCATCCGCTCGCGTTGCGTTTTTGTATGCCGCAATGTTAAATGACGAGTAATATGTTAGTAATAAAAAAGCGCCTAACAAGTAGGCGCTTTTGGCGTTAGTTGCGTATATACGCATTCTAACTGGGGATGGAGCGTTTATTAGCAAATGATGCTTTATTAGACTCAATAAACGCTTTAATTCTTTTTGTTGGAGTCAGTACAATAGCATTACCAAGCAGTACTAAACTAAAGCCGATAAACGTATTGGCTTGCCAACTAAAACCTTCAAATAATGTACTTAAAGTCACTGCAACTAATGGAAATAACACAATCACATAGCTGGCACGTTCTGGGCCGATATTTTTTAGTAGTGCAAAGTAACATGCAAATGCAATAACCGTCCCAAACACCGATAAATAAACTAATGAATACCAGTAGCTTGCTGGGGCCGACAGGCTAAAATCGGCACCGCTGATGATTACATATACAAATAAACCAATAGCGCTGTATAACATGCCCCATGCATTGCCCTGCATGACGCCAATACGTTGTTGAGAGTTACGTACGCTGATCATATTCCCTAATGAAGCCACAAAGGTGCCAGCTAAGGCAAGTAGCAAACCGACCAACGCCCCATTACTCAAGTCGAACTGCTGTAATTGTGGCCAAAACAGACTGATGATGCCCAATACCCCTATCAATGCACCCGTATAAATACGTTTAGCGATGGGTTTACCAAAAAATAATCGGGTATTTACAATGTTCATTAATAACAACATTGAAAAGGCGATTGATGCCATGGCTGACGTTAAATAATGTTGTGCCCAGTAAAGTACTAAGTAATTAAGGCCAAAGTTACACAGTGCTAGTAATACGAAAAAGCCATGATCGCGACGACTATAATTCATCGGTAATTTTTTAATATTCACCCATACCCACATTAGAATTGCAGCCAAACTAAAGCGATAAAATAGTGAAACTTCAACGGCGATATCGCCAAGTTGAAATTCGATTGCGAGCCAGGTAGAGCCCCAAATTAAAACGGTTAGTGCATAAAGCACGATACTTTTCATGGCCTTGGTCCATTATGTCGATTAAGTGTTTATTTTAAGATACTTCTGTATACTTAACATACACAGAAAACTATAAATGCAACCTATACAGATTGTACGGCTTTAAGGTGTCTACTATGTCGCTGGTGATCAGCAAAACCAACCATGACTTTTTATATCAGCAAGTAATGCAGCTGGTGCGTGAGCTGAGTGAGCAGGGGACACTATTACCAGGCGAAAAACTCCCCTCATTACGTAAAATGGCCACTAAGCTGAATGTCAGTATTCCGACGGTGAAATTGGCTTACCAATCACTTGAGGCACAAGGTTTGGTTGAAGCACGAGAAAAGTCAGGCTATTTTTTAAAAACGGCACATACCCAGTTAGCGCGGCCAAAGCGGGTTAAACTCAATCGTGAGCCAGTTTCGGTCAACATGCAGGTATTAATTGAGCAAGTGTATGATGCAATTCATCAAGCCGATGTCGTACCGTTTGGCATTGCTAATCCTGTTGCTGCCGCTCCAACTGATAAAATGCTAAGTCGTACGATGCGCCGGGTTATGTCGATTGCCGGCAGTCGCGCCATAAATTATGGTGCGATGGATGGTTTTGCACCATTGAAAAAGCAGTTAATCCATCGTTATTTAGATTTTGGCATTGGTGTTGACTCGCAAGAACTTGTGATCACCAACGGTGCTCAAGAAGCACTGGCGATCGCGCTAAAATGTGTCACTAAAGTAGGTGATGTGGTGGCGATCGAGTCACCTTGTTATTTTGGTATCATTGAATTGATCGAAAGTCTGGGCCTCAAGGCGCTCGAGATCCCGCTGTGTCCTGATGATGGGATCTGGCTTGATGATCTGAGCCAGGCTTTACATGATCACGATATTAAAGCCTGTGTGTTCTCTACTTCGATCAATAATCCTGTGGGTAGTTTTATGCCTGATCATAAGCGTAAACAATTAGTAGAGTTATTGGAATCTCAAGATGTGGTGCTAATTGAAGATGATGTGTATGGTGATTTACATTTTACCCCGCAGCGCGGTACACCCGCTCAGGCTTACTCAACAAAAGGGTTGGTATTAACCTGTGCATCGTTTTCTAAAACTGCGGCGCCGAGTTATCGTGTTGGCTGGTTGATTGCCGGAAAGTTTGCTGCCAAAGCGCGTCGCTATAAGCGTGCATTGAGTTGTTCTACTTCATTGATCAATCAATGGACGTTATATGAATTTATAGTTAGTGGTGATTATGATCGTAATATAAAACTACTGCGACAGCGTCTACGTTCTAATAAAGAACGAATGATTTGGTGTTTACAACAGGCCTTTCCGAGTAC
Organism: Pseudoalteromonas sp. SG41-1; assembly: GCF_014164575.1. Classification (NCBI taxonomy): domain Bacteria; kingdom Pseudomonadati; phylum Pseudomonadota; class Gammaproteobacteria; order Alteromonadales; family Pseudoalteromonadaceae; genus Pseudoalteromonas; species Pseudoalteromonas sp. SG41-1. Next base: position 33,871 of record NZ_JACJFL010000004.1, on the reverse strand, counting down.
CGCTAGGATCAGCGATCCGCAAGGCGGATGTGTGATCTGGATTGATTTAGGTGCGGCTTACGATAGTGTAAAACTATTTCAACTGGCATTAGAAAGTGGCATTAGCATTACTCCGGGCTATATTTTTTCAGCCACTAATAAATATCGCAGTTGTATTCGATTAAGTTATGGTTTGCCATGGGGTGAAAAAATTGAACAAGCTATTATAAAGCTAGGTGAGTTAGTGCATTTAGCGAAGAAATAGCATGGCATAAAAAAGCAGCACCTTTAAAAAAGAGTGCTGCTAAAGGGATATCAAACTTTTAGCGTTTAGAACCTGAGTTCAAGTTAGTTATTTTGTTTATAACTAAATAATTGGTAGTCTTTCAATTCTGGAACTAGTTTAACTAATTGTTGCTCTTGATCAGCAATGGTTGAAAAATTACCGCACAGTGCATCAGCGCGTTTTTCAAGTTGGTTAGCTTGTTGCTCAACTTTGGCTTCAATTTCAGCTCCCATATTTTCCATGCGTTGTTCAAAGGCTTGCATATCGCCACCAGAGCCCATTAGTTCTGAACCTACAGCCATTAAAATACTACCCATCGATTGCATCATCGCAGCTTGTACAGCGCTTTCTATTTGCTCATCAAATTGGCTTTCAAAGTTTTCGCCAAATTGGCTAAAGCTTTGTTGGCCCATTACAAAAGCGCCTTGTTGGTAAAAGGTGTTTTGTACTTCTACCTGAATATCAGCCATTAATTCATTAATGCTATCTAGGCCATCGATATTAAATGCATTGGCGACTTCTTCAATGGCGACCCCGGCAATTTTAACGCCTTCAAGAGCAATGTTCGCGACTTCTGGTAATTGGCTACGCAGACTGTCTGAATAATTACTGATAGCTTGGTGTTGTTGACTGTTGAGTGTCAAAGTTTGGCCATCAATCATTAACTCGCCACTATTTATAAAAGTCATAGTGTGGTTATCAGCTGTAAAAATTTCTAATTCATTTGGCTTAATACGCACATCATTTTTAAATTCAACGTCACATGTGTCGCCGCTAAAAGAAATATTCGTCTCATTGTCATTGTGTGCCATTGCCCCTGTGGCAATGAATAAAGAACTTATTAATAGTAATTTTTTCATTTTTATTTCCTGCTAATTTGTTGATTATGACCAGTACGTATTTAACGTATTTAATACATATCAAGTTTAGTGCCAATAATTATTAGTAAATAAAAACAAAGGGTTAATTGTTTTTTGCTATTTTTAAATTGTATTAGGAGGTTATAAAAAAGCCATTTTTTAGTCATTTTGACTAATTTACATTGATACATAAAATATACTTATCGTTTCGATAAAAAACTCTCACTTTCCAGAACTCAAATTTAGCGCTATTTATTCACAATATCGACATAACACTATTTTAGAATCGCGTTATGGCTTTATTTTGGTGCTTTTTCATACGGTGAAATAGTGCTGAACATTTTTAATTTACCAATGATAGTGATAAAAATCCTTAATTGGTCTCAAACACTTTATGGAGTGGGTTGTGGGTAAGACATTTAGTTACGATGCGCTAGATGACGATTTTGTTGAAGACGAGTACGAAATGGTCGGGCGTAATCAACACGACAAGAATAAGCAAAAGGTTAAGAAAAAGTTGGAAGACTACCTTGAGCAAAAACGCTTGCGTAAAAACTTGGGCGATGATGACTTAGATGAGTATTTAAACGACTAAGAGATAATTTAAATAAAGAGGCAATTTGCCTCTTTATTGCTTTTAGAGTTTAGATATTACTGCTTTTAAGGGCTTTGATAATAGCACCTTCGATTTGCTGCGGTTTGGTAAATGGTGCAAAGCGTTTAATTGCCTCGCCGTCACGGCCAACTAAAAACTTAGTAAAATTCCATTTTATTTTGCGGGTTAAAAATCCAGGTAATGCTGATTTTAAATGCCTGAATACGGGGTGGGCGTTTTCGCCATTAACATCAATTTTACTCATCATCACAAAATCAACACCGTAGTTAATTAAACAACCTTGCGCTATTTCTTTTGCGCCGTCAGGCTCTTGTTTGCCGAATTGATTGCACGGAAAACCAATAATTACTAACCCTTGATCAGCGTATTTTGCATGTAATTGTTGTAAACCTTCGTACTGTGGAGTGAAGCCACATTTACTGGCAGTGTTGACAATTAACACAACTTTGCCTGCGAAATCTGAAAAATCAATGCTTTGGCCTTGCAAATTGCTGGCTGAAAGTTGATAGAAGTCGTTCATGTTGCTCTCTAGTTATTGTTGTTTGTTAAATTCTATCCTGAGTTGTGATAGACATACAGCTTAAATTATCATCACATTGCATAGACCATTTTATTTTAACTTGCATGATTAAAGCTTTTGAGTAAATGTTCAATCAATAATCGCACTCTGTATGGCATTAAATCTTTACGTGGATACACTAACCAAGAGGCATTGTCTGTTACCTGAAACTCATCAAGTAAGGTAATTAGTTGCCCGTTTTCAATATACTTATCAACAATATCAGTGGCTAAATGGGCAATGCCTAAGCCTGCTAATGTCGCAGATAATAGTGCGCGCGGATGGTTACTGCGCCAGTTGCCGGCAACTTTTACCTCTTTAATATCGCCGGCAAAATTAAATCGCCAACGTTTCCCCATGGCAATTAAGCAATTATGAGCGGTTAATTGTTGAGGCGTAGTTGGGGTTGGGTGATGTGCTAAATATTCTGGACTGGCAACGAGAGTCATGATTCGTGGGCTAAGTGGTCGTGCAATTAAGTTAGAGTCTTGCATACGGCCAAAACGGATCGCTAAATCAAAACCTTCTTCAACTAAGTCGACATTACGATTGTTGAAGTCCATATCTACTTCAACCTCAGGGTAGCGTTTTACAAACTCAACAATTTTAGGTGCTACATGACATGCAACAAATTCACCAGCACCAGAAATTCTAATGACCCCTTTGGGTTTACGTTGCTCACCTTGCAGTTGATTATTAGCATCAATTAGCTCTTGTTTAATTGCTTTGAGCTTTACGGCATATTCGCGGCCGGCATCGGTGAGGCTTATTTTTCGGGTGGTACGTTGAAATAGCAATGAGCCTAAGCGGTTTTCAAGTTGCTGTACTTGGCGGCTGATATGGGAAGTTGATACTTCCATGACTTTGGCTGCTTTGGTAAAGCTGCCATGTTCAACCACATGTAAAAATTCATCAAGGCCATGCCACATAATTTAGTTCTCAAATATTAAGTAATTATAGTTTATACCATCTATTGTTGCAGCTGTGCAAAAGTGATTCTCTGAGCTTAGTCTTTAAATTAATGCTTAAATCCCTACAATTAGGTGGTCAGCAAATTTTAGCTCACACTAAATAATGAGCACCTCAAAGCAATGGAGCAAGCATGTTAAATTTCAGTTTTGCAAACCCAACCAAGATTCATTTTGGCGAACAGCAAATTGCCTTAATCAAAAATGAGATCCCGGCAGACGCAAAGGTACTTGTTACTTATGGCGGTGGCAGTATTAAAAGTAATGGTATTTATGATCAGGTGGCTGCGGCGTTAAGCGAACACACTTGGTTTGAATTTGCCGGTATTGAACCTAACCCAAGTTACCAAACATGTATGAAAGCCGTTGCTTTGGTTAAAGAAAAGCAAGTTGATTATATTCTTGCTGTAGGCGGTGGTTCGGTAATTGATGGTAGTAAATTTATTGCCGCAGCAGCTAATTATGACGGCGAGCCATGGGATATTCTAGCTAAAGGCGGTGAGGTAAAATCAGCAATAGCATTAGGTGTTGTATTGACTTTGCCAGCAACGGGTTCTGAATCAAATTCTTTTAGTGTGGTTTCAAACCTTGATAGCCACGATAAACTGCCTTTTGCGAGTCCATTAGTACAGCCACAATTTGCAGTACTCGACCCTGCGGTGACTTACTCATTACCAAAACGTCAAGTGGCAAACGGTATTGTTGATGCGTTTGTACATACCATGGAACAATACTTGACCTATGATGTAGGTGCAAAACTTCAAGATCGTTTCGCTGAAGGTATTTTAATGACCTTACTTGAAGAAGGACCGAAAGCGTTCAGTGAGCCAGATAATTACCAAGTACGCGCTAACATTATGTGGTCAGCAACCATGGCATTGAATGGTTTAATTGGTGCTGGTGTGCCACAAGATTGGTCAACGCATATGTTAGGCCATGAGATGACAGCGGTTTATGGTCTTGATCACGCACAAACCTTGGCAATTGTACTACCGCGCATGATGGCGGAGCAAAAAGACACTAAGCGCGGTAAAATCTTACAATACGCAGAGCGTGTTTTAGGCCTTGATATTAGCGATGAAGATACGGCTATTGAGCAAGCGATTGCAGCAACAGAAGCGTTTTTTCATAGTGTTAATATGCCAACGCGTTTAAGTGATTATAACTTAGGTGAAGAAGTCGCAGACAAAATTGTTGCGCAACTAGAGCGCCATGGGATGACGGCACTCGGTGAGCGAGAGCAAGTCACGCTTGATAAGAGTCGTGCAATTTTATTAGCCAGCGTTTAAGGCTACTTTTAGCGCATTACAAATGCGCTAATTTAAGATCAAAAATAAACCCATACCAACAAGTGTTGTGTAGTAAATGTTATGCGTTTTATATGCGACAATAATAGCTGCTATTGCCGCACTGAGGTATGGGTTTTGCCAATCTAAATTTATCCCCTCGTCTGTTACAAACACAATAGGTACCCAAATCGCGGTAAGTACCGCCGGTGCGCTAAAACTTAAAAACTGCTGCATTTTCGGGCCAACTTTAAATGGTAGGTCACGATGTAAAAATAAGTAACGGGTAAAAAAGGTAATACATGCCATAAGTAAAATAGTTGTTATCATCAATTATGCTCCAATTTACCTTGGATACGGCTAATAAGGTAACCGATAGTCATCGCCGATAGTGCCGCAGCTACTAACCATAATTCAAACCCCTGGCTTTTTAAAACGGTAGCCACAACAGCAGCGCTTACAACCGTTGCCAATGTAGCTAGATTTTTAATACCAGGAATTACTAATGCAATAAAAGTTGCAGCAATAGCAAAGTCTAAGCCTAAATTAGTGAGATCAGGTAGCAGACTGCCCGCTACGATGCCAATTAATGTCCACAAGTTCCAAGTAATATAAAAGCTAAAGCCGGCACTGAGCGCGTAGATCAAGCGAGTTTTAGTTCGATAAGCTTTGCGATGATGGGAAAACGCAAACAGCTCATCAGTGAGTACAAAGCTTACCGGTAAGCGCCAGCGTAGCGACTGATCAATCACTTTATGACGCACCGCTAAGCCGTATAAAAAGTGCCGTGAGCTAATTATGAAGGTGGTGAATAAAATAGTTAATAAAGGCGTATTGCCAGCCATTAGCTCTATAGCGACTAGTTGGGCGGAACCGGCAAACACTAATAATGACATGGCTTGGGTTTCAAATGCGCTAAAGCCATTTTGAATTGCCAGTGAACCACATAAAATCCCCCAAGGGATCACTGCTAAACACAGTGGTAGCATATCTAAAAAGCCTTTTAGGAGTGCGCGTTTGGTGCTAAGTGTCATTAATATTATTCATTACGGTAATTAATGCCCTTAGTCTGCCATAGATCAATTAACCCTGAACAGCAAAGATGCTAAATTAACAAAAGTTTGAAATAATAAGCTTTTACGCAAAAGAGGTTAAGCATGCATAAAATTAAAGTATGGGATGGGTTTATTCGCAGTTTCCATTGGTTGTTAGTTATTGCAATTGCGGCGCTGTATTTTAGTGCTGAAGAAGGCATGATGGAATTACACTTTGTGGCTGGCTTTTTCACCTTAGCGCTACTAGTAACACGTCTTATTTGGGGCTTGATTGGTAGCAAAACAGCTAAGTTAAGTGCATTGTTTCATTCACCTAGCGCAGCACTAAAATCATTTAAACAAACAGATAATAAACCAGGCCATGGCGCAGCGGGCAGCTACATGGTGTTGGCATTTTTTATTTTATTACTGGCGCAGTTAGTAAGCGGCTTAATGACCACCGATGACATTTTGACAGATGGCCCATTAGTGCAGTATGTATCAAGTAATGTAGTTGAATGGGCCGGCTGGGTGCATCATAAGAACTTTGATTTATTGTTGTACGCGATTATTCTCCATATTGTGGCAATTGTAATTTATCGCATGAAAGGTAAAAATTTAGTCAAAGCAATGGTTACGGGCTATGCCGCTGAAAAAAATAATGATAGTAATGAAGAGCTAACAAAATCACCGTGGACTGCGATAATTATTCTTGTCGTTGTATTTGCGGCATTACTGATGACATGGGGCGCAGAGCCTGTGGCTTACTTGTTTAGTTAAACTGTTTAACAGATCAAAAACGGCGCTAATTTAGCGCCGTTTTAGTTTTAAGATGATCGCATTAAAGATTAGTCTTTAAATGATGTGTGGCAATCTTTACAGCCTTTAGCCCATGGGCCAAATGCTTTAGCAATTACTTTTTTATCGCCTGTTTGCGCGGCAACGGCTAGTTCGTCAGCATATTGTTGAAATGCTGCTGCTTTTTTCATAAAGGTTTCGTTATCGCTCCAAATAGCAGGTAATGCAGATGTGTCACCTTTATCACTGCCTGCAACGAATGCTTCCCATGGCATTTTTGATAATGCAGCAGCATTATTTGCACGATGCTTAAACTGTTCTGCGTCAAAAGGTACTTTGCCTTTTAGCATGTCACCCATATCACCAATTTGGACACGGATCATTGAAAATGCCGCTTGGCGGTACTCAATGGCGTCACTAGGCTCTTCAAATACAGAGTTTGCTGTTGCACCAAATGTTAGTGCACAAAGTGTTGCACCTAAAAATAATTGCTTTAACTTCATTCCTTTTGCCCCTTATATGTAATTCATTGCTTGTACAGTTGCTGTTGTATATCAGCAAGTCAGATTATTCAAGTATATTGCGGTTAAACTGAACTGTTATTGAATTATAAAACTAAGATTGTATCTTAATTATTGATATCAATATCAGCAAAGATCATTCCTCTGCGCATACTACGAGTAGCTAAAAACACCTCACCCAGTAAAGACATAAATGCACAAATAAGTAGTGCCATTGCGCCAACAAAACAACTGCCGATGGAAACACCTAAATTAACTGATTGAATATGAGACAAAAATAACAGCATGACCACGGCGCAAACAAGTACCGCACTTAATACACTTAAACTAAAGGCAATATGGATACAGCGAGAGCGTTTCAGCAGTGCTCGTAGCTCGGTTGTTAGCGATGAATTAAATTCTTCATCGGTACTTACCTTTAATTTTCGTTCAAGTTGACGAGCACGGTCGGTAATTCGAGCTAAGCGATTAGATAAAACCCCCAGCGTAGCAGCAATACCAGTAATTAAAAAAACTGGCGCAACGGCTGTTTGGATTACTTTTGCCATTGTTAGAATATTTATAACATCAGAGTTCATTGCTTTCCTTTTAGGTACATTGGTAGATTTTAATTATTCCGTTTACAAAGATTTACATTTATTTTTTTGATTGTTTTTTTATTTAAAACAGTCACTTAGTGTCAGTTTGTTAATTTTCACATTGCTTTTTGTAATTTACATGTAATCGAATTGTTGTCATTTTGGGTGTTGAAGTTCTATATTAGTCTCGCACTTAATTTATGATCATCAATAAGTACAATAATACATAACATATCCCAGGGGAAATCATGTCTAAGAATCTAATAAAAAGAACGGCGGTTGCAACCGCTGTAACAAGCATCTTAGTTGCAGGTGCTGTAAATGCAAATACTATAAATAACAGCGCACTTAAGAATACTAGCTACACACCAGTATCACAGACCGATATTGTTAATAAAAATCAACCTTCAGCATACCTTGTTGTTTTAAAGGCAAAAACAGCAGCTGATATGATGGAGCAAGGTGCCTATAATGTTTCTGATGCTCGTCAAAGTTATGACCAAGTAGCAACGTTACAAAGCCAAGTTCAAGATAAGTTATTTACTCTTGATAGTAATGTAAAAGTACTTGGTTCTACTAAAATTTTGGCACCGACGTTAATTGTTCAAGCAAGTCAAGGTGCGCTAGATCGAATTGCAAAAGACTCACGCGTAGAGCGTGTTTTACCTATGTTTGATTACGACCTTCATGTTGCAGCAACCGCTGACTACATCAAAGCGTCGCCATTAGTAGTAAATGGTACAGTTACAGGTGCAACGCAAACTGTTGCAGTATTAGATACGGGTATTGATTATACTCACAAAATTTTTGGTGGTGAAGGAACCGTTGAAGCTTATGAGGCAGCTCAAGCAGATCCTACCACAGTAAATTGGCCACAAGGCCAAGTTATGGGTGGTTATGACTTCATACGTAATGATGCTGATCCAATTGAAAATGATCCAGCCGCTCCTACAGAAGAAGATGCACCAACAAGCCATGGTACATCTGTATCTCACTCAGTAACAGGTATTGCACCAGCGGTGGAGCTATACGTGTATTCAGTGTGTGGCGGCGGTTGTCCAAGTGCAGCACAGGTTTCGGCATTAGAAGCCGCTATGGATCCAAATGGTGATGGTGATTCAGAAGATCGTGTTGATGTAATCAATATGTCTTTAGGTGGAGAGTTTGGTGACACATACATCGGTGGCGGTGCGCAGTTCTTAATTCAAAAAGCGGTTGAGGCTGGTGTAAACGTTGTTATTTCTGCTGGTAATGATGGCGATAACCCATTCCGTATTGGTGGCCCTTCTACAACTCCTAACGCATTATCTGTTGGCGCGATGACGCATCCTACAAATGATGTTGGCGTTGCAACAGGCACAATTGAAGGCGCAGAGACCACAATTCAGCCGTCAGGTTTTGGTCCACAAACTGCGTTTGTAATGACAGATGCCGATGCTGAAGTTGTTTACCCTGAAGAAAACCAAAATGGCTGCGAGGCATTCTCTGCTGAAACTGACTTTACTGGTAAAGCGGTAATTATTGACCGTGGTGCATGTAATTTCACGGCAAAAGTATTAAATGCTCAAGACCGTGGTGCTAAGTTTGTATTTATAGCAAACAATACTGATGATGGCACGCCTGCTCCAATGGGTGGCTTTGATGCTGCAGTAACAATTCCTAATGTTGGCATTAACTTTGCTGCAGGTGCAGCAATGAAAGCTGCTTTAGCGGCCGGTGAAATGCCAACATATACCATAACGATTGAGCGTAAAGTGACTGCGGGTGCAGTTGCATCATTCTCATCTCGTGGTCCATCAATGGATGGTTTATTAAAACCTGAAATTACAGCGCCAGGTACTGATATTATGGTAGCGGCAACTGGTACACAAGATCAGCTAGCTCCAGCAACAGGTACTTCGTTCTCAGGTCCGATTACTGCCGGTGCTGTTGCATTAGTTCGTGAAGCGCATCCAGAGCGTAATGCGTTTGAAATAAAAGCGACAATCATGAATGCGGCTGATTTAAACGTAACCGTAGATCCTATTAGTATTAACCCAGATTCACCACTTGCACCAATTAGTTTAATCGGTGCAGGCTTAGTGGATGTTGAAAAGGCGGTTAATTTACCTGTCGCAGCATGGGTTGAAGATGATGAGTATGAAACTAAACAGGCTGCGTTATCATTCGGTTTAGAACGCATGACAGAAACAACCAGCTTTACAAAAACAGTGACGCTGAAAAACTTCTCTGATGCAGACAAAACATATGACCTTCGTATTGAAGAGCGTTATATGAATGATGTGGATACAGGTGCTGTTAGCTTTGATATTCCACGTAGTGTAACTGTTGCGGCAAATACGGTAACAACATTCGAAGTAACCATGACAGTTGATCCATCTAAACTTCATGAGTGGACATTAGAAAACCCATTTAGCCAAGATGATCTAGCTGCTCGTAGTCCGTCACTGACAATGGCTGAATTTGATGGCGCATTGGTATTTGATGATACTTCAACAGCCGATACGGATCACGACTTACACATTGTTTATCATGCATTACCTAAGGCCGGTGCTGAGTTAGAATTCTCTTTTGAAGATATCGATGGTTCTACGCAGTTAGTTGTTGAGAACGTTGGTGCGCTGGCTGTAGAGCCAACATCTGAGCAGGTCGTTGCATCTAGCCCTGAAAATGCTGAGATAGATTTTGACATTCTTAGCACTACATTTGCTGCTTATGCATCTGAAACATGTGATTCTGGAGTGTTTATTACCTCTTCAATTCAATTACGAGATGAAATTACCCATATGCGTCAAGTCGGTGTTCGTATGAATCTCGATATTGATAATGACGGTGTTTATGATCACTTTATGATGAATCTTAATGATGTTGGCCGTGATGCTGCAATACCTGGACGCAGCCGTACATTAATTGGTGAAATCGATGCGGCGGGTGAGGATGTATGGCAATGGGGTACACCTATGTATCATGCTGCTGGCGAAGATACAGTGACCTTCTCTGGATGTAGTAATCTGTTAGGATTAGATGCAAACATGCTGGGAGGAACAATTAATATTGCAGCTTCAGTTGGTTACCCAAGTTATCAGGCTGGTGTATTCTTCGAAACAGATAGTGCAGCTGGTTCTACTGTGTTTACAGCGAACCCTGCAGTAACAATGTATGCGACTGATAGCGTAGATAATGCAATCACTAAACTAGAGCCAGGTCAAAAAGCTGTTGTTAAATCTAGCGGTGCGTTTGCTCTTACATCACCTGCAGGAACGAAAGTTTATTTATCTGCGCCACGAGATATTCCTGGTGCACCTAAAGTACCTAACTTAGTAATTGAAGATTTTGCAATCGACGAAACAATGCTTACTGGTTTAACTATTGGCACAATCAAACTCGATGCTGAGGCAGCACTTGATATTGCTTATTTTGAAACTTTGAGTATGTCTGCTCCGGGTCTTATTGTTGATGCTGATACTGGTGATATCATTGTTGATAACACTGATTTAATTGACTCAGAAGCTGGTCTTAAAGAAATTACAATCACAGTAAAAGCTGTTGACGTTATTGGTACTGAGTCTGCACCAGTAACATTTACAGTAACAATCAATAACGTAGCTGATGAACTTCCGGTTGTTGCTGAAGGTCAAAAATTCAACGTGATTGAATCTGCAGCTGAAGGTACTGTTATTGGTAAACTAGCAGCGGAGCTTTTCGAAAGTTCAGCAACGATGATTGTTTCAGGCAGTGTTAAAGGTTCTGACGTAATTGCAATTAATGAAATGGGTGAATTAGTCGTTACTGGTAGCCTAAATCATTATGCAATGCCAACACTTGAGTTAGAAGTTACGCTAACTGATGATAGCGGTTTAGAGTCTGCACCTGTTACTGTAATGCTTAACGTGGAAATTGATCCTAATTCACATGCACCGATGATTGAGATGAATCAACGTTTCAGAATTGATGAAAATGTTGCTTTAGGAACAACTATTGGTACTCTTGCATTCTCTGACCCTGATTCTGATGTGTCACCAGTTGAACGCTTTATTGTATCAGGTAGCCATTTAGTTTCAGTAAATCCAGATGGAACAATTGTTACTGCTGGCGAAATTGATTACGAATTTGACCGTGAAATCGTATTCAGTGTTCAAGCTGAAGATAGCAAAGGTTATGTGTCTAAAGCCGTGAGTGTTGTTGTTGGTGTTAACAATCTACGTGCGAACGATGATGACGACAATGACAACTCTGGTTCTCTAGCATGGTTAACGCTGCTTGTAGCACCGTTTGCATTTATGCGTCGCCGTAAACAAAAGTAGTAATATAGCCTCTAAAGGCATATAGCTTTAGTTAAAATACCGCCATTGGGCGGTATTTTTTTTGTTTTAAATTTATTGTGATTACCTAAAATGGTTACACTTTTTGTTTCAATGTTGTTTTTTTGTTTCTTGCTGGTGTAGTATTCGGGACTTGATGTTTCTTTTTGGGGACATTTAATAACAATAATCTCATCAGAGGAATTTATGTCTAACAAGTTAATAACAAAAACAGCCTTATCAATTGCAGTATCATCAGCGCTAATGGCGGCATCGGTAAATGCACAAACAGTGCAAACAGCACACAGTATTACCGCTCTCAATAATTTCTCTACAGCTACATTTAATGAAACCGAAGTTAAAGAACAGTTACCATCAGCTCATATGATTGTGCTAAGAGCGACAACCGCCGCCGATCTAATGGCGCAAGGTATTTATCAAATAGGTGACAGCCGTGCAACCATTGCACAAATTGAGCAAGTGCAAAGTGAAGTGACAATTGAACTAAGTAGTCTAGATTTTGGTACAAAAGTAATCGGCCAAACTAAAGTGCTGGCGCCTACTTTGATTGTACAAGCAAGCCCTGAGGCGTTAGAAAAAATTGCCCGTGACTACCGAGTTGAGAAAGTGCTGCCAATGTATGATTATGAATTACATGTCGCCGCATCTGCAGATTATTTAAAAGCTTCACCATTGGTTGCAAATGGGGTTGTAACAGGTAAAGGTCAAACGGTAGCGGTACTGGATACAGGTGTTGACTACACGCACAACGTTTTTGGTGGTGCGGGTACCGTAGAGGCGTATGACGCAGCTCAAGCTGATCCTACTTCTGTAGCTTGGCCGCAAGGCATCGTACATGGTGGCTACGACTTTATTCGTGACGATGCTGATCCAATTGAACATGATCCTGTAGTCGTGATCCCCGATGTTGATGAACCGACCAGTCATGGTACGTCTGTTTCTCACTCTGTCACTGGAATTGCTCCTGAAGTAGAGTTATATGTGTACTCAGTGTGTGGTGGTGGTTGTCCAAGTGCAGCACAAGCATCAGCATTAGAAGCGGCAATGGATCCTAATGGTGATGGCGATATCTCTGACCGCGTAGATGTTATTAATATGTCTTTAGGTGGCGAGTTTGGTGGCACTGAAACTGACGGAGGTACTCAATACTTAATTCAAAAAGCGGTTGATTTAGGTGTAAATGTTGTTATCTCAGCAGGCAATGATGGCGATCATCCTTTTCGTATTGGGGGACCAAGTACCACGCCAAACGCACTTGCAGTTGGTGCGATGACGCATCCAACATTAGATATTGGGATTGCTTCAGGTACCGTGCTTGGAGAAGAGGTTGTTTTTCAAGTTTCAGGTTTTGGTCCGCAAACCGCATTTGCTATGGCAGATACCGATGCTGAACTTGTTTACCCAACCGCAAATCAAAATGGCTGTGAAGCATTTTCAGAAGACACCGATTTTAATAATAAAGCGGTGCTTATAGATCGTGGTGAATGTAATTTCACGAAAAAAGTACTGCATGCACAACAGCGCGGCGCATCGTTTGTATTTATTGCAAATAACGAAGATGACGGTACTCCTGCTTCAATGGGTGGATTTGATGCCACGGTTACCATCCCAAATATTGGCATTACTTATGCTGCCGGGGCAGCGATAAAAGCGGAGCTTAAAGTATCAGGCAAGGCTACATATAGCTTAGTTGTTGAGCGTAAAGTAACATCAGGTGCTGTGGCAACCTTTTCATCGCGCGGTCCATCAATGGATGGTTTATTAAAACCTGAAATCACAGCGCCAGGTACAAGCATTATGGTTGCAGCAACTGGTACGCAAGATCAACTAGCTCCAGCTTCAGGTACATCCTTTTCAGGACCGATTACTGCCGGTGCGGTTGCGTTAGTACGCGCAGCGCACCCACAGCGTAATGCCTTTGAAATTAAAGCAACATTAATGAATACGGCAGATCTAAATGTGACTAATGAGCCGCTTAGCACAAATCCAGATTCTGAATTAGCACCAATTAGTATGATTGGTGCTGGTTTAGTTAACGTTGAAAAAGCGGTTAATCTGCCTGTTGCAGCATGGGTTGATAATACCGAGTTTAAAACTAAACAAGCGGCATTATCGTTTGGCTTAGAAAATTTTACTGGCGTTAGGTCAATCAGCAAAACAGTCACCGTGAAAAATTTCTCGACACAAGAAAAAACCTACAAATTACGGACTGAAGCACGTTACGCAAATGATAAAAACAGCGGTGCAATCAGTTGGGATATTCCAGCCAGCGTAACAATTCCCGCAGGTCAAACTACAGAGTTTGATGTAACGCTAACGGTTGATCCTAGTAAATTGCACGAGTGGAAACTGGAAAACCCATTTGATGCCGAGTCGGTAGCTGCACGAAGCGCCGCATTAACGCTCGCAGAGTTTGACGGCGCCTTAGTGTTTGACGATGTGGATGATACTGATTCAGATTATGCGCTACATGTTGTTTATCATGCGCTACCAAAAGCGGCTAGTGAATTAAGTATTGCTCCGGAAGTGGTTGGTAATGAGATGCAACTTATCGTTGAGAATACCGGGGCAACAACAGTTTCAACAATGACAGAAAATATTGTTGCAACTGGTAAAGTTAAGTCAGCAGCAGAGGCACCGTTCAATATTCTTGCAACTACATTCAATGCAATAGCAGCTGAAGGATGTGAATCTGGTGTATTAGTTACAGCATCGATTCAGTTACGTGATGAGATCACTCATGTATTCCAAGCAGGTTATCGTTTAGATATAGACACCAACAACGATGGTGCCTATGACTTCCTTATGCAGAACTACAATGACCGAGGTCGTAAAACGACTTCGCCAGGGCGTTCACGTACTGTTATTGGTACTATCGATGACGCTGGCGCAGAAACGCTTCGGTTTTTGACACCGTTATATCAATCAGCCGGTGCAGATACTATTACCTTCTCGGTATGTAGCAGCACACTTGGATTAACACGTGATAATTTAGGTGATCCGTTAAATATTAAGGCATCTGTAGGCTATCCATCTTATGGTGGCGGCGTGTACTTTGAAACAGATAGTCTAGTTGGCGCTACGACCTTTAGTTCTTCAGCGTCAGTGAGTTTAACTGCGGTGGATGGCAGTGATACAGTCGTAAATCAACTTGCGCCAGGTGAAAAAGCGATTGTGAATGCTAGTGCGCCATTTGCTTTTACAGCATCGTCATTACAAGATGTACTGAAACTAGTGACTGCTGAAGACTTAGTGTTACCAAAAACGCAGGCTCCTAAGCTTGCAAATGCATCATTTGATGTTGTTGAAAATGCGGAAAACGGCCATCTCGTTGGCACCTTGAGTGTTGTGGAATCAGATAGAGATTTAGCGATTGCTGAGTTTTATGTGCAATCGCAAACTCATCAAGGCTTTAGTGTTGATAATAAAGGGCAAATTCTTGTATCAAACAGCGAGTTAGTTGATTTTGAAGTTGGTAAGCACATCGCTGAACTAGTCGTTGTTGCCATCGATACTTTGGGAAATACATCAGAGCCAGCTGTTATTACTATTAACATTACCAATGTTGCAGATGAAGCGAGCGAAGTAACCCCAATTATAAATTCTGGCCAAGTATTCTCTGTTGCAGAAAACACCCCAGTAGCTACCGCATTTGCTCAATTAGCTTTCACAGATCCAGATAACAGTTCAATCACTATGTTTACTGTAGCGGGAAGTGATGCAATCACGATTGATAATACGGGGATGCTAACCGTTGCTCAACTACTTAATTTTGAAGAGCAAAGTACTATTACGTTAGAGATAGTCGCAATTGATGAAGATGGTCATCAGTCAGCTGCTGAAATTGTGACGATTAACGTGTTAAATGTCGCTGATGAAGGAGCAGAAGTTGCGCCAATTATCGAAGCCGGGCAAACTTTTAAAGTGCAAGAAAATGCCGTGGTAGGCACTGTGATTGGTCAAATACGTGCTATTGATCCAGATACAGCAGTAACACCAATTGTAAGCTACACAGTTGCAGGTCATAACGGTATTGCAATTGATGAACTTGGCCAAATCACAGTGGCGGGTGACGTTGATTATGATGCAACACCTGAGATAAAGCTGATGGTTAGCGCAACGGATAGTGCTGGTAATCAATCTGCAGCTGTTGAAGTAACAATCACTGTAGCGCAAGACGCATTAGAAAACACGCCAGTTATTGCTGATAATCAACGCTTTAGTGTTGATGAAAATACAGCGCTTGGCACTGTGATTGGTAAACTTAACTTTAGTGATCCAGATGCTGATGTAAGTCCTGTTACTAAGTTTATTGTGTCAGGCACTGACTTAGTCACTGTTAATGCTGCGGGTGAAATTGTTGTTGTAGGTAGTATTGATTATGAATATGAGCGTAACTTTACATTTAGTGTTATCGCTGTTGATAGTGCGGGTAATAACTCTAAAGCTGTTGATGTTGAAGTACGAGTAAAGAATATTGTGGGCAAAGATGACGATAATAATGACGGTGACAGCGGTTCACTAGCATGGTTAACATTGCTTATTGCACCATTTGCATTTATGCGCCGCCGAAAACAAAAGTAATTAATTGTTTAGTTAGTCATTTTAATTATCAGTGATTAACGAGCAAAGTTAATCAAACAAAGGGAGCTTAGGCTCCCTTTTTACATTGCTTTACAAACTAATATAGGTAATCAACAGCTAGTTAGATATATTGCTAGTAGTGGAATAATAATAACTCTAGGGAATACTATGAAAACACGTCAATCATTTGCGTTAGCGGCTTTGTCGTTAGCTATTTTAGCGGGCTGTAATAAAGCTCCAGAACAAAATAATATAAAATCCGAGGCTGTACAGAGTGAAGCTGCAGTGGTTAATGTAACTGCACCGGTAGCCAATAAGATCCCTTTCGAAATGACTATTCATGGTGATACGCGCACCGATAATTACTATTGGATGCGTGACGATGAACGAAAAGATGCAGCTGTCATAGCACACCTTAATGCAGAAAATACCTATACTGATGCGATGCTAAAGCATACTAAAGCTTTACAAACTACTTTGTTTGAAGAGTTAAAAGGGCGCATTCAAAAAGATGATGACTCCGTGCCAACTAAAAGTGGCGATTATTATTATTCATCGCAAACGCGAGGGGATAATGAATACCCGACTTATGTTCGCAGTAGCGATGATAAGGGCACTGATCAACACGTTATATTAGATGTAAATGAGTTGGCAAAAGGCCATGACTATTTCGCGGCAACAGGTTTATCTGTCAGCCCAAATGGTCACTTATTAGCATATGGTGAAGACACGGTAAGTCGACGAATCTACTCTATTTTAGTGAAAGATTTAAAGACCGGTAAATTACTAGAAGATAAGCTCGAAGGGACAGATGGTGATATCGTCTGGGCGAATGATAATAAAACTTTTTATTACATTAAAAAAGACTTACAGACATTGCTAGGTTATCAGGTTTATCGCCATACCTTAGGTACGTCACAAGCACAAGATGAGTTAGTGTACGAAGAGACTAACACAAGTTATTACACTGGCCTTGGTAAGAGTAAAGACAAACAAGAAATTTATATTTGGCATGGCAGTACTAACGCTTCAGGTGTGTCGGTAATTGATGCTAATGACGTCAAGGCACAGCCAAAGCGCTTAATTGAACGTGAAGAAAACCTAGAATATGATATTGCTAAACTCGGTGATACTTATTACATAGTCACTAACCTTAACGCAGTAAACTTTCAGCTAATGACGGTGGATAAAGATAAAGCGCACGACAAAGCGAATTGGCAAACACTGATCGCTGCGCGTGATGATATTAAGCTTGAAGGCATCGATTTGTTCACTGACCATTTAGTGTATAAAGAGCGTGAAATGGGGCAATCTCGTTTAACGATACGCAACTTAAAGTCGGGTGATGAACAGCAGCTGAGCTTTAATGACAGCAGTTATATGGTCAGTACATATGGTAATAATGAATTAGATAGCGAAAGCTTACGAGTATATTATGCCAGTATGACGACGCCTGGTTCATCGTATGATATCGATTTGAATAGCACAACGAAAACACTGTTAAAACAGCAACAAGTGATCGGTGATTTTAATGCCGATAATTATGCATCGGAGCGACTATTTATTACTGCGCGAGATGGCGTAAAAGTACCGGTGAGTTTAGTTTATCGCAAAGATAAATTCAAAAAAGATGGCACTAATCCATTGTTACAATATGGCTATGGGTCGTATGGGGCAACCATGGATCCAAGTTTTTCTAGTAGCCGTTTGAGTTTACTTGATCGAGGCTTTGTATTTGCTATCGCGCATATTCGTGGCTCGCAGATGCTTGGTCGTCCTTGGTATGAAGATGGCAAGCTACTCAATAAAAAGAATACTTTTAATGACTTTGTTGATGTAACCAAAGGCTTAGTTACCCAGCAGTATGGTGCGCAAGATAAAATATTCGCGATGGGCGGCAGTGCGGGCGGCTTATTAATGGGCGCCGTGGCAAACCAAGCACCAGAGCTTTATCAGGGGATGGTTGCGGCTGTGCCATTTGTTGATGTAGTGACCACTATGTTAGATGCGAGCTTACCATTAACAACCAACGAGTACGGCGAGTGGGGCAACCCAAATGACAAACTATATTATGATTATATGCTGTCTTACTCACCGTACGATCAAGTGAGTAAACAAGCGTATCCAAATATGTTGGTCACCACAGGTTTGCATGATTCTCAAGTGCAATATTTTGAACCAGCAAAATGGGTTGCAAAATTACGTGAGTTTAAAACCGATGATAATAAATTACTGTTTAAAATTGATATGGAAGCAGGCCATGGTGGCGCATCTGGGCGTTTTAAAAGCCTTCAAGATACAGCTCTAAATTATGCATTTATCTTAGATTTAGCTGGTATTAAAAAGTAATAACTGATTTTAGTGTTTTACAATTAAGGCGTGACTTAGGTTACGTCTTAATTTTTTGTCTAAATTAAGTGTTGTGGTTTTGCACACTTGCTCGAGCTTAGCAGTATCGACGACGCTGATTAAAATCTAGACATTAAGACTGAAAAAGGTCAGCATATAGGTATTAACGAAATAAGGAGATGGTAATGGAAGATAATCAACAGGTTGAACCAGTTATAACGAGTAAAGATGAGCGTATGTGGGCGATGTTATGTCATTTAAGCGCATTAGCCGGATTTATTATACCTATGGGTAGTATCATCGGTCCGCTGATTGTCTGGTTAATAAAAAAAGACGAAATGCCATTAGTGGCTGAACATGGGCGTAAATCGCTTAACTTTCAAATCACTATGTTCATAGCATATATAGTGTGTTTGATTTTGATGTTTGCAGTTATCGGAGTAATTCTATTACCTATAGTCGCTATTTTCTCGTTTATTATGGTGGTGATTGGCGCAATCAAAACTAATGACGGTAAAGAGTTTAACTACCCATTTAGCTTACAATTGATAAAATAAACTACTCTTCATTTTTATCAAACCCAGCAAATGCTGGGTTTTTTATATGTATTAATAAAGGCTTAGATGGCTTATTTAACTCTGTTCTTTACTGCGTTTATTTCGGCAACATTATTGCCAAGCTCATCAGAAGTGGTACTCACAGCAATGGTGACCAAAGGAGAATATTTACTTTGGTTGTTATGGCTCAGTGCCACAGTTGGTAACGTACTAGGTAGTTGCGTTAATTACTGGTTAGGCACGCAAGTCATACGTTTTAAGGATCGGAAATGGTTTCCCGTGTCACAGGCAAGTATCGATAAGGCTGCAGAGCGCTTTGAAAAGTATGGTGTTTATAGCCTGTTGTTGGCATGGCTACCAATTATTGGTGATCCGCTAACAGTTGTAGGAGGCATTTTTAAAGTGCGCTGGTGGACATTTTTATGGCTGGTTACCCTTGGCAAAGGCGCACGTTACTTGCTTGTACTAGCCTTTGCCGTTGGGCTGGATAAGTTGCTTTAAGCTTTACTCCAATCGAGTGTTAGCGATACTGAATCTGCAAAACGCAAAGCGTGAGGTTTATCAACTCGCACTTTTGCATAATTCACGCTGCTATGGCTATGGCAAACACTGAGTATTTCTGCCACTAGTTTTTCAAGCAATAAAAAGTGACCTTGCTCAACAATACTAATCACTTCTTTGGTGATCACTTTATAATTAAGTGCTTGTTCAACTTGATCCGTTTCACAGGCTTGCTCAGCAGGATAGTGAATTTCTAAATTGATCACTACATCCTGCTTTTTCTCACGTTCATCGGGGTTAAAGCCAATAAAAGTGCGCAGCCGTAAGTTAGTTACATGGATAATTGCATTGGCCATAGGATTAGCCTTTTACAAGTTGTAAAAACTCATTGCGGGTTTTTGGATCGGCTCTGAAGTTACCTAGCATTACCGACGTACGCATACTTGAGTTTTGTTTTTCAACCCCACGCATCATCATACACATATGTTTTGCTTCCACTATTACACCAACGCCTTTAGCACCGGTGACTTCTTCAACCGCTTTAGCGATTTGATGAGTCAGTTGTTCTTGAATTTGAAAGCGGCGTGCAAACATATCAACAATACGCGCAAATTTCGATAAACCCAGCACTTTGCCGTTAGGAATATAAGCAATATGACAGCGCCCTACAAATGGTAATAAATGATGTTCACACATCGAATAAAGCTCTATATCTTGAATTAAAACCATGTCATCTGCATCAGAAGTAAATACCGCATTATTGGTAATTTCTTCTAATGTTTGACGATAGCCTTTGGTCAAATATTCCATCGCTTTGGCGGCGCGTTTTGGCGTGTCTAATAGGCCTTCACGTTGTGGATCTTCACCTACAGCAGTAATAATTTCGTGGTAACTATTTTTTAATTGATCGTGCATAAATTTCTCGATTAATCCGTTATTTTAAATGTCTGCCACCATCTACGGGTAAAGAACGTCCCGTGATGTAATGGCTGCTAAGCAATAAATCGACGCTGTTTATAATTTCGCGACAACCGGGCTCGATGCCCATTAATGATTTTTTAAGGGTTTTTTCTCGGTACTCATCGCTATCGTGATCATTAAAAATAATTAATGAAGGGGCGATAGCGTTCACTTTAATATTCGGGGCAAACTTAGCTGCAAATGATTTTGTCATATTTTCTAAGGCGGCTTTACTTGCGGCATATGCGATATGCTTTGGACTTCCTTTTTCAACAACATAATCAGTTAAATGAATGATATCAGCAGGGTGTTGCTGCTGTTGCTGAAAATTTAACAGTAACTCGCTAAGCGCTAAGTTAATTAAGTAAGGTGCTTTTGCATGGATCCGCATCATGTTATCAAATAGCGTACTGCTATCTGGATTATTCGCTTCGCAGTCCCAACTCGATGCATTGTGGATCACCGCCTTTAAGCTATTTGTGTGCAGCTTTAATTGACTGACAAACTCATTAATGCCGTTGTCAGTGCTAAAGTCTGCGTAAACACATACAGCACCATGGGCAGATAATTCATCAATAGCGGGATGGCGAGTTCGGTAAGTAACGATAATAGCTTGCCCTTGGGCTATAAAATGTTTTGCCAGTGCTAAACCAATACGTTGGCCGGCACCTGTTATTAAAATGGGCGATGTCATAACTAAATACAAATCCTTAGGTTTTTTAATGCGATGAGCTGGATTGCCATGTGTTTACTAACAACTATAAACTAAATTACAGAACTATTTCATCTTTACTGCAAAGATATTGCACTCATATAACAATCTGTTTGTACGCCGTAACGAACAGTTGCGATCATTTGCTCTGCGATGATTGTCAGGCATAATAATAAAACTTCAATTTATGATCTGTAACTATGCAATCACCACCTAAACCGATCCATAAACTGCGTATGATCCCCTGGTTATTTGTTGCTGGCGTGTATTGTTCATTAATTGCTTGGCAAGGCGCAAATGCTGCGCTACAAAGTGTTATCGCAGAGTTTAGCATTGTTGTGACTATGGCTTTTGGGTCTTTTGTTGCTGGTGGCACTGCACTTGGTGGTGGCGCAGTAGCATTTCCTGTGATGGCTAAGTTACTGGCAATAGATCCTGTAACCGCAAAAGTATTCTCGTTAGCGATTCAAAGTTTTGGTATGAGTGCGGCCGCATTAACCATTATTTTTACTGGTATTCCATATTATCGCCAAGTGGTATTAATCGCAGCTCCTGCTGCATTAGTTGGCGTATTACTAAGCCTTACTTTTATTGCCGATCAATTACCAAGACTGGTGGTTAAAGGAGTCTTTAGCGTACTTTTAATATGCTTCGCATTAACTCTTTTATGGCGTATTTACTGCAGGGTGCAACATGTATGTAGTCAAACCGATATACACGTTAGTACATTTACAGTTGCATTAGTTGCTGTTATTGGAGGAGTTGCATCTGGCTTAGTTGGTTCGGGAGCTGACATTGCTATTTTTGCGTTATTGATTATCGCCTGCAACGCTAATATTCAAAAAGCGACTGCAACCTCGGTGATTATCATGGCAATAACGTCTGTAGTGGCAAGCATTGCTAACGTATGGTTCTTCAATAGCTTAAGCAGCGAAATACAGTCGTATTTATTAGCGGCTATTCCAGTGGTTGTAGTAGGAGCACCGTTAGGGGCTTATGTTTGTGCTAAAGTGAAAAGCGGGCAATTAATCACATTTTTCTTATTGTTAATTGCCCTAGAAGTGTCATTTACGGTTTATGAACTTATGACAGCCTAAAGATCGTCGTAAATGGTTGGAATAGCTTGGCGTTTATGTTGAGTGCGTAGATAAATTGCGATGAGTTTTTCACTTACCTCGTCACTGACTTCTTTGCCTTCTAAAAAGTCATCAATTTGTTCATAGCTTAAACCAAGGGCTTCTTCATCAGTAAGGCCAGGGCGATCACACTCTAGGTCGGCTGTTGGCGCTTTATTAACGAGTAAATCGGGTGCACCTAACTGCTTGGCTAATGCGCGTACTTGGCGTTTTGATAAGCCAAATAATGGCGCTAAGTCGCATGCGCCATCACCAAATTTAGTATAAAAGCCAGTAATGTTCTCGGCGCTATGATCAGTACCAACAACGAGGCCTTGGCACAGTCCGGCAATTTCATATTGCGCGACCATGCGTTGGCGGGCTTTCACATTACCTTTTATAAAATCAATTTGTGCTTGTTCCGGCAGTGCATCACCGCAACCTACCACTGCCGCTAATGCTTGCTCATGCATGCCGTCTGCTGCGGGTTTAATATTCACTGTTAGGCGTTTATTTGGTTGAATAAAATCAACAGCCAATTGCGCTTCAGCTTCATCAGCTTGCACACCATACGGTAAGCGAACCGCAATAAATTGATACTTGTCGGTTTGCTGCTGCGCATTTAATTCGTTAACGGCGAGTTGGCATAAGCGACCACAGGTAGATGAATCTACACCGCCACTAATCCCCAGCACTAAAGAGCGTGAATGTGCTGCCACTAAACGGTTTTTTATAAAGTTTACGCGGCGTGTGATCTCGTTGTTGACGTCTATATTTGGCTGGACTTTCATTTCTGCCACTATTTCAGCGCGCATGCTGAGCTCTCCTAATAATATTATTGGTTGTCATGGTTATACCAATTAGCTTAAAAGCATGATCTCTATTTAATGCAATTGGAATTATTATCTAATTCAAAGGGTTTAATTTAAAGCCCTAAATGTAGCTTAATTTTTTGTAATTCAGCTTTTAGCTCATCAATTTCAGCAAGTAACTCATTCAACTCGTCAGCTTTGAGTGCAGGTAATTCAGGTGGTTCTACTGCAACAGCACTTTGTGGATCAGCAAATAAATGGCTGTAACGGCTTTCACGTTTGCCGGGTTCTCGCGGGTGTTTAGTCACATGTTCGGCAGTCATCAAGGCATTTAATGCCGACTCAACTTCAGCAACATTATTAAACTCAGCGAGCCGATTACTGCGGGTTCTTAATTCACCAGGGGTTTGTGGGCCACGTAGCAGCATTAAACAAATAATAGCGCGCTGTTGCTCCGTTAACTGTAAATTACCAAATTCAGTATTGCAAAAGCGATGTGCGAACTTAGTTACGCGTCCAGATAACCCTTCGTCTAATGTAACTAACCGCTGGGAAACTAGCGAGTCTAGCGCCTCTTGTACTTCAGTTTCGCTGAGCGTGAGCACTGGCTCTCGGTTCGATTTTTGATTGCACGCATTGGTCAATGCATTTAGTGACAGCGGGTAATGCTCTGGTGTGGTGCTTTGTTTTTCAAGTAGGCAGCCGATCACACGTTGTTCAATAGCAGTGAGTTGCATAATAAATCCTTCTTTTTGTTATGCCTTAGCTTACACCTTTATTGTTTACCAAGCCATTGTTGCAGTTTCGGATTAAGCGCATCAAAATCGAGTGGTTTGGTTAGGTAATCAGTCATTCCTGCACTGAGGCATTTATCTCTATCGCCTTGCATAGCATTTGCGGTTAACGCAATAATAGTTACGTTTTTGTAGTATTCACCCGCATCCCCATTACGGATTGCCTTAGTTGCTTGGTAACCATCCATTTCTGGCATCTGGCAGTCCATTAACAATAGCTTGTATGGTTCTGTGGTTTTGTTTTTTAGTTTTTCAATAGCTTCCAGACCATTTTCAGCGATATCAAAACTTATGCCTGCTTGTTTTAGTAATGCACAGGCTACGACTTGATTTACTTTATTGTCTTCTACCAGCAGGATTTTGTCTTGATTTACAAAGTGTGTATTGTTGATTGCAATACTTGCTGGTAGTGCATTGTTATTTTGTTGTTGCTCGATAAATTTTTCATTCGCCAAAGAATCAAACAAGTCCGAAGGCGTTAGTGGTTTAAAAATCATGCAATCGGCTTCGATTGGCAAGTTTGCATGTGCTTCTTGTGAGAAACTCATTGGTGCCATAAGGATCAGTTTTACGTGATGCTTGCTTAGGTAAGTTTTCAATGTATTAATTGCAGCGGCGTCGGCTTGCTGAAAAAAGCTATAATCAAGCAGCACAGCATCAATCAATTCATCGCTAGAATTGAGATAGTAACTCAAAGCTAGGTAGTTTTTGAGGATATGCGCACGTGCCCCCCACACATTCAGTTGTTTTTGCGCAATTGAGCTATTTAACGGACAAGTATCGACAATTAAAATATGTTTGTTTGTAATTAAATGACTCGGTAAGTCTTGTTCTTTACCCAGTAGCGGCTGTACTTTAATGGAAAAAGTAAATGTACTGCCTTGGCCATAAACACTCGTGACATTGATTTCTCCATCCATCAAATTACACAGCTGCTTAACAATCGCCAGGCCCAAGCCTGTGCCGCCATATTGGCGAGTAGTTGAGGTATCGGCTTGAGTGAAAGAATCAAATAACGAAGCTTGTTTGTCGGCTTTAATACCAATACCGGTATCAATAATTGAGCAATCTAAAAAAGTCCCGTTAGTGGTATTTTTTAAGTTTGCGCTCACGATAATTTCACCATTATGAGTAAATTTAACGGCATTACCGAGTAAATTATTAATAATTTGGCGAAGCCTATTTGGGTCACTAACAATCTTATTTACATTAATTTTAGTGGCATCTAAAATCAGTTTAGTATTATGTTGCTCTACTTTAAGGGCAAATGACTCGACCACTTCACCGAGTAATTTCGGTAAATTAAAAGCAATCTTTTCGATATTTAATTTACCAGCTTCAATTTTTGAAAAATCCAGAATATCGTTAATTATATTAAGCAGCGATTGCGCTGATGATTGTGCTAATTCAATATGATGCGCTTGCTGAGGATCTAACTTAGTCTGTTGCACAATATTAAGCATCCCGAGCACACCGTTCATCGGGGTGCGAATTTCGTGGCTCATGCTCGCTAAAAACTCACCTTTAGCGGTTACAGCTTGTTCCGCTGCTTCTTTTGCTGTGACTAATTGTTGCTCGGTTTCTATACGTTGCTCGCTAGAATATAAACTGCCAATTAAAGCGGCAACGGCAATTAAAAAGCTTTCTTCGTTACGCGACCATGCCCGCGGATACTGACAATGCTCAGCACAAACAATACCAATCGCCCCGCTTCCAGTAGGAATAGATACACAAAGCATTGATTTTATGTCGAAAGGGGCTAAATAGTGCGCTGTAAGCGGGGCTGTAAATTTATTGCTCAGTGCATTTGAGGCGCGGATCACAGCTTGATTATCAATCGCTGTAAAAAAATCATTTAACTCAGTTTGCTGCCATGCTGGTAACGCAGTGTTCTTTGGGGTGTGTTTACCATGATGGGCAAATGATTGCAGTTGATCTCTTGCATCATTGAACAGCCATATACTGGCACGTTCAACATTAAATGCATCGCAAATTGATTGTGTAATAATATCTTTTGCTTGTTTTAAATTACCAGTTAGCACTGCGTTATTAACGGTAAGTGAGGCGAGTACCTCATTGTGCAAAGCAGTTTTACTGCTTTCTAATTCAATGCATTTACGGACGTTTATATCTTGTAAAGAGCCAAAAATCTTAATACAACGGCCATTACGGATTTCGGCCTCACCATGCACTAACACCCATAAAGCATTACCTTTAGAATCGATAACTTCGAGCTCAACTTCGTAACTTTCACCATATTTAATCGCTCGCTCAACGAGCTTTTTTATCGTGTCACGGCTTTCGCCTTCTTTAAAGTAAGTAAAGTTCGTTGGCCAATTCGGTTGTTCGTCTAGCGGATATTTGAAAATGTTTTTGGTCATATCTGACCAATATCCTTGTTGTGTTTCAAGGTTAAATGACCAAGCGCCAATTTTTGCAAGACTACTCATTGTCACTAGCATTTTTTCATTTCTTAGCTGGCGATTGAGCATTTTTAAGAATAATAAGAAAGCTAAAATTAGTAACCCGCAAATAGTAAATATTGCTAATCTCAGCGGCCAAATCGCAGAGTTCGGAGGTGCCCAACCAACTTTAGGAGTAACAAAAATTTCCCACTCGCCACCTTGAAAGGTTAAAGTAAATTCCAGAGGGTTACGCTCTAAAATATCCGCTTTACCACGGAAAAACTCTCCTTTTAGACCCAAGCCATTGCGTCCTTGAATGGCAACATCATAGTCTTCTTCTAGTTCGTAGATACCCGCTCTTTTATATATTTTGTCTATGTCGAGTACCACCGAGAGCAGTCCCCAAAAATGCTTGTCAGGGGGAAGGTACACAGGGACTCGGGCAATTAATGCTTCGCCACCTTGCACTAATGTAAGTGGGCCTGCCATAACTATTTCATTGTTATCACGCGCACGAATTGCATCTGCACGTTGTGCTTTGTTATCTAAAAAGTTTAGCCCTATGGCTTTTTCATTGCCTGCCAATGGGTAAGTCATGCGGATCACCATATTAGGTGCACCACCGATATTGCGTAATTCAGATGAGGTGTCGAATAATGGCGCGGCAATTTGGGCAAAACGTTGTTGATCTAAATTAGGCTCTGCAGCAACTGCAACAGCTAAACCACGCACCAATTGAATATTCGATACTAATGTTGATTCAAGTTGAGTACGGTAGCTACTTACTTCAGATAAAATTAATAGTCGATGAGATTCTTGGGCACGTTTATAACTGATCTGATCAAGCACTAAACTGATTAATAAAATAAAAACGAGCGAGCACCAAAATATCAGTTTAAATTTGTAGACTTGTTTGTGATCATCTGTTTTTAACAATGGCATTAGCGACTTGTGCTTTTATATTTGGCTGTTCAACTATAGTCAATTTATCACGGAAATAAAAATAGTCCGATCAATTGAGCTATTTGTTTTTTTTATTTAAATTACCCCACTTTTTTCATAAAACTATGGTTATGATAGAGCTAATTAAGAGTGAAAGGACTGGTTCATGTTTAAAATTATCAAGTGGTTGGTGTTAGCAATCGTAATTTTAGGATTGGCTGCAACAGCAGTTATTTATGGTGTACTGTCAATTAGCTTACCGGCGCTTGATGGTAATGGGCGTAGTAACCACGTCAGCCAAGCGGTAAAAATCTCCCGAGACCAACTGGGTCAAGCAGTTATTTCAGCTGAGAACCGCCTTGATGCTGCGTATGGTTTAGGTTTCGCACATGGTCAAGACCGATTTTTTCAAATGGATTTGTTGCGCCGTAATGCTGCAGGTGAATTGAGTGAACTGTTTGGTAAAGCAGCATTAGGTTTGGATAAAAAAATGCGCTTCCACCAGTTACGAAAACGCAGCGCTGCGATAGTTGAGCAATTGCCTCAAGCAGATCAAGCATTATTAACAAGTTATGCCGCTGGCGTTAACGAAGGCTTAGCACAGGTAGGTTTTAGCAGTTTTGAATATTTACTAACAGGCGCTGAGCAAAAGCCTTGGCGCAGTGAAGACAGTTTGTTAGTGATTTACAGTATGTACTTAGATTTACAAACGGCGACCTTTGAACGTGACCAAGCGTTAATTCAAATTGCCGATATTTATGGCCCAGAAATGGTCAGTTTTTTAACTCAACCCAGTCAATATCAAGCGGCTTTAGATGGCAGCACACTCGCACCATATAATTTAACTATTCCTGAATTTCCTAAGCAAACCTTACAAGCTTTACTCAGGATTGATGCAAATCAAGAACGTGGTAGTAATAACTGGGCGGTGACTGGGCAGTTAACTACCACAGGTGCTGGGATGCTGTCGGATGATATGCACTTGTCGATGGCGGTGCCGGTTATTTGGTATCGTGCGCAACTTAACTATGCAATGTCAGGAAAAGTGAGCCAAGTGACAGGGGTTTCCTTGCCTGGCGCACCAGCAATTGTGGTGGGAACTAATAACAATATTGCGTGGGGATTTACTAATGGTTACCTCGATACTGCCGATTGGGTAGCATTAACTGATAACAGTAAAACATGGCAAGAAGTTGAGCAAATAGCACTACCCGATGGGTCAATTGAAGAATATAAGCTGACATTGAGTGAGTATGGTCCAGTGCGAGAAATAAATGGCAAGCCTTATGCGCTTAGCTGGGTTGGCCATCAACCTTATGCAGTCGATATGGATTTATTGAAATTAGAACAAGCAACAACTGTCGATGACGCGCTGCTGATTGCCAGTGAAGTGGGTATTCCAGTACAAAACTTAATGGTGGTAGATAGCCAAGGCAATGCGGGTTGGAAAAATATGGGAGCCATTCCAGGGCGTATTAAGCCCAGTGAACTAGCTGTTCAGGAAAATGACTACTCAACACTTTGGCAGCATAATGAACAGCAAAGGCCGGAAGTTAAAAATCCTGTTGATGGCCGTTTATGGACTGGGAACTCTCGCGTTGTATCGGCTTTGGATGACCAGCGTTTTGGTAATGGTGGTTATGCCTTGGGAGCACGATCGAGTCAAATTCGTGATAGATTGTATGAAAAGCAACATTTTAATGAAGCTAATTTTAACCAGTTGCAGCATGATAATCAGGCGCGCTTTTTACAACCGTGGCATAGCTTATTGCTGCAACAGCTTAATAGAAATAGTTCGGCTAATCAGCAGTACATAAAAGAGTTAGATAACTGGCAAGGTTGCGCCTGTGCAACGTCAATAGGCTACACGCTGGTTAGGCGTTATCGTGATGAAGTTATCAATAGTGTATTTACGGCTATGCAAGCAAATTTACAGGCTCAGGGCGGTTCATTAAAGTATGTTAAACGTGATTTAGAGCCGGCAATATGGCAGCTTATTGAACAGCAACCAGATAGCTGGTTAAATCCACAATTTGCTGATTGGGATGCACAATTAACTGATTCATTTAGTCAAGTTGTCAGTAATTTAAGTAAAGAGTTTGGCAGTAACTTAAAAGGTTGGCAGTGGGGGACAGTTAATGAATTGGTTATTGAGCATCCATTCGCACAGCAAATACCACAACTAAGTAAATTATTAAATATGCCGACAGCGCCAGGATTTGGCGACAGTTATATGCCAGCAGTGCAGGGGCGTAGTTTTGGTGCGTCACAGCGATTTATTGCTCAACCTGGGCATTTAGAAAACGCCATAATGGCCATTCCCGGTGGCCAGTCAGGTCATCCACTATCGCCATTTTATCGCGCAGGATTTGATGACTACGTAGCTGCAAAACCAACGCCGCTATTACCGAAAACACTAATGCATGAGATCACAATATTACCTGCAAATGAGCTTTAAATGAGTAAAGCCACCTTGTTTTGAGGTAGTGGCCGCTTGATTTCGGCCATTACTTTTACTCTTATAAAGTGCAATTAACCTAAGCTTTAGGTCGAAAACCGCTAAACCAGCGTTAATGTTAGCTGAGCAAAGAGGTGTAAAACTAAAAATTTATACCTACTTATACTTACTTCAACACTGTTGTTGGTGCTATCTTAAAAATAAACCAGCGCTAGGTATGCTGCACTAAGCAAGCGTTCAGAGCTGATCACGTATTATGCGCGTATTGAACTATCAAATTTAATGTCCTACGCCTAAAGGAGTTGTGTATGTCGGCAGAAAAAACCCATCTTGAGATTTGTAATTTAACTAAAGAGCAGTATCCACAAGTAAAAACTTTGATGGATCAGGCTTATCCAGATTTAGGTGGTGCATGGCCAAGCCATACTATATTTAGACTGATTGACCAGTTCCCTGAAGGGCAGTTGGGCATGGTGGATGATGGCGTGCTGGTAGGGATTGCGTTGAGTGTGCAAGTTGATTACACGCGCTTTTCTAATCCGCACACCTATGAAGATATTGTTGACGGCCATGACCGGGTATTTAGTGACCCCGATGGTGATGCGCTGTATGGCTTAGATGTGGTTATTTCGCCTACTCATCGTGGTATGCGTTTAGGGCGCAGGCTTTATGATGCGCGTAAAGAATTATGTCGTCAGTATAATCTGCGGGCTATTTTGGCGGGCGGACGTATTCCGCGTTATTACAATCATAGCAGTGACATGAGTCCAACAGAATATATTGCCAAAGTCGATCATAAAGAGCTGTATGATCCAATTTTAAGTTTTCAATTGTCGAATGATTTCCAGGTTAAACGCTTACTTAAAAAGTATTTACCGGAAGATCAAAATTCGGTGGGTTATGCCACGCTACTTGAGTGGAATAACATTATGTTTGAACCGACCGACACGGTACTTGAATCAACGAAGTCGATAGTGCGAGTAGGCGCAGTGCAATGGCAAATGCGCAGTGTTGAGTCGGTTGAAGAAATGCTCACGCAGGTCGAATATTTTGTAGACACAGTGTCTGATTACAAAAGTGATTTTATTCTTTTTCCGGAGTTTTTTAATGCGCCACTAATGGGGCTTACAGAGCAAAGAAATCAGACCGAGGCTATTCGTTATTTAGCCGAATACACGGAGACTTTTCGTGATGCGATGTCGCGTATGGCGATTGAGTATAATGCGAATATTATCACCGGCTCAATGCCGCTTGCTGAAGGCGATAAAATCTATAATGTCAGTTATTTATGCCATCGCAGTGGTAAAATTGACGAACAACGTAAAATTCATATCACGCCTCATGAACAAAATGACTGGGTGATTCAAGGTGGTGACAAAATTGCGGTATTTGATACTGATGCTGGACGCGTGGGTATTCAAATTTGTTACGATGTTGAATTTCCTGAATTGTCACGTATTTTAGCAAAACAAGGTCTCGATATTCTGTTTGTGCCATTTTGGACCGACACCAAAAATAGTTATTTACGAGTACGCCACTGCGCGCAGGCGCGGGCCATTGAAAACGAATGCTACGTGGTTATTGCCGGATCGGTAGGTAACTTACCAGAAGTTGAAAGTCTTGATGTGCAGTATTCACAATCAGCGGTATTAACACCGTCTGATTTTTCGTTCCCTCATGATGCTACGCTTAATGAAGCAACCCCCAATACTGAAATGCTGTTATTTAGTGATTTAGATATGGATAAATTAAAAGTTCTGCACAGTGAAGGCACGGTGCGTAACTTAAAAGATCGTCGTGAAGATCTGTACGATGTAATATTGAAAAAGAGAGAAAATTAATGGCGTGGATTTATTTAATTATTGCAGGCTTGCTGGAAATTGGCTGGCCTGTAGGATTAAAAATGTCGCAAGAGGGTGAACATCGCTGGTTAGGTATTGGCATTGCAGTGGCGTTTATGGTCGCCAGTGGTTTTATGTTATGGCTGGCACAGCGTGATATTTCGATGGGGACTTCCTACGCAGTGTGGACAGGCATTGGCGCGGCAGGAACATTTTTAGTAGGGATACTATTTTATAATGATGCAGCAACATTCGGCCGTATTGCCGGTGTATTAATGATTATTAGCGGTGTTATCACATTGAAAATCAGCCATTAATTCAGTGAATTAAAAAATCGAAAGGCGGCCACGTTGCAGTGAGCCGCCTTTGTTGTTTATATCGAAGGTAACATGACTAATACTGCGGCTATAGCAATTAACACCAGCCCTGCGGTATCTTGGCGTTTTAAAGGCTGCTTGAGCCATAAAACTGAGATCAAGATTGTAAAAAATACTTCTACTTGCCCTAAGGTTTTGACATAGGCAACATGCTGTAAACTCATCGCACTAAACCAACCAATCGAGCCTATGCAGCTAAAAAAACTCACTGCACTGGTGGTTTTTTTATGGTTCCACATAGCGTGAAATGTTGAGCGTTCCCTTACTGTAATATAACCACATAGCATGATAGTTTGCAGGCTGATAATAAGCAGTAAAACCCATGCTGCGGAATAAGGAAACGACAGACCTGAGTTTAGGCTTGCTTCGCGTATCCATGATGAGGAGAGTGCAAATGCTGTCCCACAGGCCAAGCCTAGTAAGGCTGTTTTTAAGCTAAAGTGCTTAATGTTAGCAATTCCACTTAATAGTAATACTGCAATTGAGCCAATAAACACGCCAAGCCAGCCTAATAAAGATAGCGTCGCGCCAAAAAATAATACTCCTAGTATAGCCGCAACGAGAGCTTCACTTTTTGCAAGACCAGCACCAACAGCAAAGTTATTCATTTTAAATAACGTCACCATTAATCCTGTTGCAATAATTTGCACTATGCTCGCGCCGACAATGTAGCTAATAAAAGCTAGGTTGAAGGTGGGTAAGGGAGCATCTTGATAGAGATATAATGAAATGAGATATGCCAAAGCAAGTGGGCTTGCAAGTATAAAGCGCGCTAAGGTGACGCCTGCAACACTCACATGCGCACTTAGTTTACTTTGTAAAGCGTTGCGCCACGACTGCATAAAAGCGGCTAAAATAGTTAAAAAGATCCAAGTCATAATGAAAAAACAGCAATTCACAGAGGCGGATAAGTTACCAGTGCCAGGGCTCTAAAGCGAACTAAGATTCCATAAAATGAAAATATCTTTGCTGCGACAATATGCCACAGCTGCAAATCCAACTTTTTGGGCTATAGTTATCGCGATGTTATTGTTAGTCGCAATGCCTTGTATTTATTTCATATAAGTCATTGCGGCTTTTTTATTACTCAAGTCAATTACGCGATCAGTTTAGCTGTGCTAAGTTAATGAAAACTATGATTAGGAGTAACGATGACGATATTACTTATTTGCGCACTACTTGCTGTACTGATGCCTTACTTTGCCAAGGCCCCCGTGGCATTTGCAATGAACAAGCTCGATGGCTACGATAATAAGCAGCCAAGAGAGCAACAGTCTAAGCTCACCGGATTTGGCGCAAGGGCGCTGGCAGCACATCAAAATTGTTTTGAATCATTGGCCGTGTTTGCTGTAGCGTTAGCCACCGTGCTGGGCACCAATAATGTCCACCAAGTTACTGAGCTATTAGCCATTACTTATATTATTGCCCGCGTTCTATATTGTGCTTTTTACTATCTAAATTTAGACGTACTGCGTTCTTTATCATGGCTGGTTGGTTTAGCTGCTGCAGTCGCTATGATTGTTGTGTGCTTGTAATACCAATCGTGTTAAGTTACTGACCATTTATAGCGACAGATAAATACAGTGATAACAAGGCGTAAATTTTGACATGTAGTTGTTCTACTTGAAAAAATTATAACGCAGTTAGCGCTTTATTT